>CALWOL010000126.1 GCA_944383135.1 uncultured Flavonifractor sp. | reverse complement strand
AGGACTATCTCCGCTCCAAGCTGCTCATTTTCCGTCAGGCGAAAACCGCCTGTATTTCCATGGACTGCGATCACGCCGCTGAGGTGGCCGCTGCCGCCGCCCGGTGCGAACGGGTGCTCACCTTCTCCCAAAAACACCCTGAGGCCGACGTGTACGGTACCGATGTGCGCAAGGAGGGGAACCAGATCGCCTTCCACGTCCGCACCCCCCGGTACGAAGGGGAGCTGGCCATTTCCACCCCCGGCCTGTTCAATGTGGAAAACGCCCTTGCCGCCGTCACCGTGGCGGAGGCCCACGGCATCCCCTATGAGGCTGTGCGGGAAGGTCTGCTGAAGGCATTTGTCCCCGGCCGCATGGAGCACTACACCAGCGCCGACGGGCAGATCTCCGTCATCGTGGACTACTCCCACAACGGTATGAGCCTGCAGAATGCCCTGCGGTCCGTGCGCACCGAGTATCCCGACCGCCATCTGACTGTCCTCTTCGGCTGCACCGGCGGCAAGGGCATTGACCGCCGGGAGGGCATGGGCAACGCCGCCGGGGAGGGGGCCCACCGCATCATCCTCACCGAGGACGACCCCGGTCCCGAGGAGGTGGAGGATATCTGCGCCGACATCGGGGTGTTCCTCCGCCGCTGGGGCAAGG
The DNA here is from genome assembly GCA_944383135.1 of uncultured Flavonifractor sp. Taxonomy (GTDB): domain Bacteria; phylum Bacillota; class Clostridia; order Oscillospirales; family Oscillospiraceae; genus Flavonifractor. The sequence goes on along the minus strand of CALWOL010000126.1, from coordinate 34,797 downwards.
ACTACACCGTGATTCCCAACCGGGAGCAGGCGGTGGAGACCGCCATCCTGGGGGCCGCCCGCCCCGCCGTGGTGCTGCTGGCGGGCAAGGGGTGCGAAACCGCCCAGAAGCGGAAAAACGGCCCGGAGCCCTGCCTGCCCGACGGGGTGCTGGCCCGGCACGCTTTGGAAAAATATGACCGTGAAGGGTCTTGACGAGGCTTTTGCCGCCGCAGGCGCCGCCGCCTGGGGCGGCTTGCCGTTTTCAGATTTGGCGGAGGACATGACGCAGGCGGCCATGGAGCGGGCGGAGGCGCTGTGCCCCGGCCCCCGGACCGTGCTGGCGGCCGCCTTCCCCTATTACGCCGGGGCGGAGGCGGGAAACCTGTCCCTCTACGCCCGGGGGGCGGATTATCACCGGGTGGTGACCCGAAGATTGAATACAGTCTGTAATTTTCTGTCCGAAAAATACAAGACCGCCCACTTTGTGGCCGGCGCGGACAGCTCCCCCCTGCCGGAGCGGCAGGCGGCCTGGCGGTGCGGCATCGGCCTGCGGGGGAAAAACGGGCTGGTCATTCTGCCCCCCTACGGCTCCTATGTCTTTCTGGGCACCATCCTCACCGACGCCGCGCTGGCGCTGCCCGCCCCCGTCCCCTCCCCCGGCTGCATGGGCTGCGGGCGGTGCCTGTCCGCCTGCCCCGGGGGCGCCCTGGGGGAGGGGGGTGTGGAGACAGGCCGCTGCCTGTCCCAGCTGACCCAGCGGAAGGGGGCGCTGACGGCGGAGCAGGAGGCCCTGGTGCGGGACCACTGCCTCATCTGGGGGTGCGACGCCTGCCAGCTGGCCTGCCCCTACAATGCCGCCCCCGCCCTGTCCCCCCTGCCGGAATTCCGGGAGAACCTGACCCCCGCCTTGAGGGCGGATGACCTGGAGGGGCTCACCAACCGGAGCTTTCGGGAGAAATACGGGGACCGGGCCTTTGCCTGGCGGGGCCCCGCCCCCCTGCGCCGCAACCTGGAGCTTCAGCAATAGCGGGCGATTGTTCACAATTTCCCCTTTTTTATCAAGGCGTAATATGATATACTAGGTGACTGAATTGGCATAAAATGCCCGGGTCCTCTGGCCCGGGGCGGAAATCAGAAAGGTGAACGGAATCCATGGGACTGCTGAAAAAACTCTTTGGCACCAGCTCGGAGAAGGAAATCAAGGCCATCAAGCCCCTGGTGGACAGGATTGAGGCGCTGGAGGGGGAGTATTCCGCCCTCACCGACGAGCAGCTGAAGGCCAAAACACCGGAATTCAAGGAGCGGCTCCGCAATGGCGAGAGTCTGGACGACCTTTTGCCCGAGGCCTTTGCCGCCTGCCGGGAGGCCGCCTGGCGGGTGCTGGGCATGAAGCCCTACCGGGTGCAGCTCATCGGCGGCATCATCCTCCATCAGGGCCGCATCGCCGAGATGAAAACCGGCGAGGGCAAGACCCTGGTGGCCACCCTGCCCGCCTACCTCAACGCCCTGGCGGGGGAGGGCGTGCACATTGTCACCGTCAACGACTACCTGGCCAAGCGCGACAGCGAGTGGATGGGCAAGGTGTACCGCTTCATGGGCCTCACCGTGGGCCTGGTCATCCACGATATCCAGCCCAAGGACCGCAAGGCCTCCTACGCCGCCGACATCACCTACGGCACCAACAACGAGTTCGGCTTTGACTACCTGCGGGACAACATGTGCATTTACGCCTCCGAGATGGTGCAGCGGGGCCACGCCTTCGCCATCGTGGACGAGGTGGACTCCATCCTCATCGACGAGGCCCGTACCCCCCTCATCATCTCCGGCCAGGGGGACAAGTCCACCCAGCTGTACACCATTGTGGACGCCTTTGTCTCCCGGCTGAAGGGCCAGCGGGTGACCAGCGTGGACACCAAGGAGGAAGAGGACCCGGATGTGGACGCCGACTACATTGTGGATGAGAAGGCCCGCACCGTCACCCTCACCGCCCGGGGCATCAAGAAGGCGGAGGAGCAGTTCCAGCTGGAGAATCTGGCCGACCCGGAGAACACCACCCTGTCCCACCACATCAACCAGGCCATCAAGGCCCGGGGCCTGATGAAGCGGGACATCGACTACGTGGTGAAGGACGGGGAGGTCATCATCGTGGACGAGTTCACCGGCCGCCTCATGTACGGCCGCCGGTACTCCGAGGGCCTCCACCAGGCCATTGAGGCCAAGGAGCACGTCACCGTTGCCCGGGAGTCCAAGACCCTGGCCACCATTACCTTCCAGAACTACTTCCGCCTGTACGGCAAGCTCTCCGGCATGACGGGCACCGCCATGACCGAGGAGGAGGAGTTCGGCACCATCTACGCCCTGGACATTGTGGAAATCCCCACCAACCGGCCCCTGGCCCGCATTGACCACCAGGATGTGGTGTACAAGAATGAGGCGGGCAAGTACCGGGCCATTGTCAACCAGATTGAGGAGTGCCACAAGAAGGGCCAGCCGGTGCTGGTGGGCACCATCTCCATCGAGAAGTCGGAGCAGCTCTCGGAAATGCTCCGCCGCCGGGGCATACGCCACAATGTATTGAACGCCAAGTTCCATGAGAAGGAGGCAGAGATTGTGGCCCAGGCCGGCAAGCTGGGGGCCGTCACCGTGGCTACCAACATGGCCGGCCGCGGCACCGACATCATGCTGGGCGGCAACGCGGAGTTCCTGGCCAAGGCCGAGCTGCGGAAGGCCGGCCTCAGCGACGAGCTCATCGCGGAGTCCACCGGCTTTGCCGAGACCGACAACCAGGAGATCCTGGATGCCCGGCGGATGTTCACCGAGGCGGAGGCCAAGTACAAGGACGAAATCAAGGAGGAGGCCGACCAGGTACGCTCGGCGGGCGGCCTGTTCATCCTGGGCACCGAGCGCCACGAATCCCGCCGCATTGACAACCAGCTCCGGGGCCGCGCCGGCCGGCAGGGCGACCCGGGTGAGAGCCGCTTCTTCCTGTCCCTGGAGGACGACATCATGCGTCTGTTCGGCTCGGAGCGGGTGATGGGCATGATGGAAAAGCTGGGCGTGGACGAGGACACCCCCATCGACGCCAAGATCCTCTCCAACGCCATTGAGAACGCCCAGAAGCAGGTGGAATCCCGGAACTTCCAGACCCGGAAAACGGTGCTGGAGTACGACGACGTGATGAACACCCAGCGGAAGGTCATCTACGAGCAGCGCCGGAAGGTGCTGGACGGGGAGAACCTGAAGGAGTCGGTGCAGAATATGCTCACCGGGGTGATTACCAACGAGGTGAACGCCCACATCGGCGAGCTCAAGCACATGGACGCGGAGAACTGGCGGGAGGTGTGCGCCCAGTTCCGGGGCCTGTTCCTCACCCCCGACGAGTTCAAGTTTGACGACGCCAAGCTCCAGGAGTATGACGCCCAGGGCCTGATTGATTTGCTTCAGGAGCGGGCCACCGCCGTGTACAGCCGCAAGGAGGCCGAGCTGGGCGAGCCGCTGATGCGGGAGCTGGAGCGGGTGATGATGCTCCGGGTGGTGGACGAGTACTGGATGGACAACCTGGACGCCATGCAGGAGCTGCGCCAGGGCATCGGCCTGCGGGCTTACGGCCAGAACGACCCGGTGGTGGAGTACAAGCGGGAAGGCTATGAGATGTTCGAGCGGATGATTGCCGCCATCCAGGAGGAGACCCTGCGGCGCATCTTCCTGGCCCGCATCCAGGTGGGCTCCACCGTGAAGCGGGAGCGGGTGGCCAAGGTCACCGGCGAGAGCGCCGGGGCCGACGGCACCGTGAAGAAGCAGCCGGTGAAAAAGGGCAAGAAGGTGGGCCGCAATGACCCCTGCCCCTGCGGCAGCGGCAAAAAGTACAAGAAGTGCTGCGGCCGGTTTGAGGAAGACTGAGTTTGTCCGGATGGAGGGCCTCCATGAACATCATTGAACACAACAAAAACGGCCTGGTGTACCTCACCGCCGACGGCTTTGACGCCGCCGGCGGGACGGCCCACGGCTTTTCCACCCGGCTGGGGGGCGTGTCCGAGGGGATTTACGCCTCCCTCAACCTGGGCATGAACCGGGGAGATGACCCGGACAGAGTGGCGGAAAACTACCGCCGGTTCTGTGCCGCCATCGGCACGGAGGTGAGCCGGGTGGTGTGCGCCAGCCAGGTCCACGGGGACACGGTGCGCTCCGTCACCTCCGCCGATCTGGGGGTGGGGCTGGACCAGCCGGAGCCCTGGCAGGCCGACGGCCTGGTCACCGACATTCCCGGGGTGGTACTCACCGTCTTTACCGCCGACTGCCTGCCCATCCTGCTCTACGACCCGGTGCGGAAGGTGGCGGGCGCCGTCCACGCCGGCTGGCGGGGCACCGCCCTGGGCATTGTCAGCCGGACGGTGGAGCGGATGGTGGACTGCTACGGCTGCGACCGGCTGGATATCCTGGCCGCCATCGGCCCGGGCATTTCCAGGTGCTGCTTTGAGACCCATGAGGACGTGCCCAACGCCATGACCGAGGCCATGGGGGCCTCCGCCCTCCACTGCATCCAGGTGCTGCCCACCGGCAAATTCCGGGTGGATTTGAAGGCCCTCAACGTCTGCCGGCTGAAGGCGGCGGGCCTGGATGAGAGCCACATCGCCGTATCCGCCGACTGCACCGCCTGTCTGCCGGAGAAATACTGGTCCCACCGCTATACCCACGGCCAGCGGGGCAGCCAGGCGGCCATGATCGCGCTGCTATGAGAATCCGTCTGCCGCTCTTCCTGCTGGCCCTCTGCCTGCTGCTGGGGGGCTGCGCCGGGGCGCCGGAGCCTGTGCCCTCCGCCACGCCCACTCCCTCCGCCGCCCCGTCCGAGGCGGCGGAGTTTGCCCTGGCCTGCTATCCTGCGGCGGGCTTTCACCCCATCACCGGGGAAAACCGCACCAACCTGGCCCTGGCCGGACTGGTGTATGAGGGGCTGTACGCCCTGGACCAGCAGTTCCAGCCGGAGGCGCAGCTGTGCGCCGAAGGGGTGCAGGCCGACGACGGGCTGAGCTGGACCTTCACCCTCCGCGCCGGCGTCACCTTTTCCGACGGCAGCCCCCTCACCGCCGCCGAGGTGAAGGCCTCCCTGGATCTGGCCCGCACCAGCACCCTGTACGCCTCCCGCTTCCGGGATATCACCGGGGTGACGGCGGGCGAGGGCGCGGTGACCGTCACCCTGAGTCAGGCCAACGGGGATCTGCCCGCCCTGCTGGACATCCCCATTGTGAAGGAGACGGGAGACATGCCCCTGGGCACCGGGCCCTACGTGCTCACCCAGTCCGGGGAGACGTGGTCCCTCACCGCCCGGCAGGGCTGGTGGCAGGGGGAAGCCCTCCCTCTCCAGACTATTCCCCTGCGCTCCATTCAGGAGACGGATGATTTGATTCACGCCTTTGACACCCGGGACATTGCCCTGGTCTCCACCGACCTGACGGGCACCAATGCCCTGGGTTTTTCCGGTTCTTTTGATACGGTGGACTATCCCACCTCCGTCATGCTCTATGTGGGCTTCAATGTCACCTCCGGTCCCTGCCGGTCGGCGGCGGTACGGCAGGCCCTGCTGCGGACCTTTGACCGGGCATCGGTATCCACGGTGCTCTACGCCAGCCACGCCCAGCCCGCGGTGATGCCCATCTCCCCCGCCAGCCCCTACTACCCCGACAGCCTGGAGGAGGAGCTGGCCTACGCCCCCCAGCAGGCCGCCCAGCTGCTGGAGGAGGCAGGGGGCGGCCGGAGCCTGAAATTCGTGGCCCCCTCGGGCAACAGCGCCCGGGCGGCCTCGGCGGAGCTGCTGGCCAACGGCCTCACCGAGCTGGGCTTTCAGGTGGAGCTGCGTCTGCTGACCTGGAGCGACTATCTCGCCGCCCTGGAGGCGGGGGAGTTTGACCTCTACCTGGGGGAGGTGCGGCTCACCGCCGATTTTGACCTCACCGCCCTGCTCACCGCCGGGGGCAGCCTGAATTACGGCGGCTATGCCGACGAGCAGGCCGCGCTGCTGCTCCAGCAGTACCGGGCGGTCTCCGGTCAGGGCCGGGATCTCAGCGCCCGGCGGCTGTATCAGCGGCTGGCGGAGGAGCCGCCTTTCGCGGTGCTCTGCTTTAAAAATTGGTCGGTGCTCACCCAGTGGAGCCGTATTTCCAATCTGACACCCACCCAACAGAATGTGTTCTACGGCTTTGCCCATTGGAGCATTGCCTGACAGCCAGAGAGAGGGGAAGGAAACGTATGGGGAAGGTATTTCGCTGTTTTGTGGAAAAAAAGCCGGGGTACGACGTGGAGGCGGGCCGCCTGCTGGCCGAGCTGAGGGGCACCCTGGGCCTGAGCGGGCTCACCGGGGTGCGCATCGTCCGCCGGTATGACGTGGAGGGGCTGGAGCAGGCGGCCTATGAGGCGGCCCGCACCACCGTCCTGTCCGAGCCCCAGGTGGACACCATCACCGACGAGGTCTTTCCGCTGCCGGCGGACAGCCGGGTGCTGGCGGTGGAGGCCCTGCCCGGCCAGTATGACCAGCGGGCGGACTCCTGCGCCCAGTGTATTCAGATGCTCACCGGCGGAGAGCGCCCCGCCGTCCGCGCCGCCACCCTCTACCTGCTGGCGGGGACGCTGACCCAGGAGGAGCTGGACCGGGCCCGGGGCTACCTCATCAACCCGGTGGAGAGCCGGGAGGCCCGGCTGGATAAGCCGGACACCCTTTATCAGCAGTATCCCGAGCCGGCGGAGGTGCCGGTGCTCCATGGCTTCCGCACCCTGGAGCAGGCCGGGCTGGAGGAGCTGCTCAACCGGTACGGCCTGGCCATGGATCTGGCGGACCTCACCTTCCTCCAGCGCTATTTCCGGGAGGAGGAGGAGCGGGACCCCACCCTCACCGAGGTGCGGGTGGTGGACACCTACTGGTCGGACCACTGCCGCCACACCACCTTCTCCACCCACCTGGACCAGGCGGACATCCAGGACCCCACCGTCCACGGGGCCTACCTGCGCTACCTGGCCGCCCGGGAGGAGGTCTACGGCCCGGAAAAGGCCGCCGCCCGGCCCCAGACCCTGATGGACATCGCCACCATCGGCACCAAGGTGCTGAAAAAGCGGGGGGAGCTGCCCGAACTGGACGAGAGCGAGGAAATCAACGCCTGCTCCATCCACGTCCCCGCCGTGGTGGACGGCAGGGAACAGGACTGGCTGCTCATGTTCAAGAACGAGACCCACAACCACCCCACGGAGATTGAGCCCTTCGGCGGCGCCGCCACCTGCATCGGCGGCTGCATCCGGGACCCCCTCTCCGGCCGGGTGTACGTCCACCAGGCCATGCGCCTCACCGGCTGCGGCGACCCCCGCACTCCGGTGAACGAGACCCTGGCGGGCAAGCTGCCCCAGCGGAAGATCGCCCAGACCGCCGCGGCGGGCTACTCCTCCTACGGCAACCAGATCGGCCTGGCCACCGGCCACGTGGCCGAGCTGTACCATGAGGGCTACATCGCCAAGCATCTGGAGTGCGGCGCGGTGGTGGGGGCCGCCCCCGCCGACCACGTCCGCCGGGAGGTGCCCGCCCCCGGAGACGTGGTCATCCTGCTGGGGGGCCGCACCGGCCGGGACGGCATCGGCGGAGCCACCGGCTCCTCCAAGAGCCACAACCTCAAGAGCCTGGACACCATGGCCAGCGAGGTGCAGAAGGGCAACGCCCCCGAGGAGCGCAAGCTCCAGCGGCTCTTCCGCAACCCCAATGTCACCCGGCTCATCAAGCGGTGCAACGACTTCGGCGCCGGCGGCGTGTCCGTGGCCATCGGGGAGCTGGCCGACGGCCTGGCCATTGATTTGGACGCGGTACGCAAGAAATACGACGGTCTGGACGGCACCGAGCTGGCCATCTCCGAATCCCAGGAGCGGATGGCGGTGGTGGTGGCCCCCGGGGACGCCCAGACCCTGATGAACTTTGCCGCCTTTGAAAATCTGGAGGCCTATCCGGTGGCCACCGTCACCGAGAGCCCCCGGATGGTGATGACCTGGCGGGGTCAGAAGGTGGCGGACCTGTCCCGGGCCTTCCTCAACACCAACGGCGCGGTGAAGCACGCCGCCGTGCGGGTGGCCCAGCGGCCCGGCCCCCAGTCTGCTGTGGAGCACTCCCTGCGGGAGCTGGCCCGGGAGCTGGACTACGCCTCCCGCCGGGGCCTCACCGAGCGGTTTGACGGCTCCATCGGGGCGGGCAGCGTGCTCATGCCCTTCGGCGGCAGGACCCAGCGCACCCCCGCCCAGGCCATGGCCGCCCTCTTCCCCGTGGAGCCCGGCCAGGAGACCGAACAGGCCTCCATCATGGCCTGGGGCTGTGACCCCAGGCAGCTGAGCCGGGACTGCTACCAGGGGGCGGTGCAGGCGGTGGTCACCTCGGTGGCCAAGGTGGTGGCCGCCGGCGGCGACTATCAAAAGGTATACCTCACCCTTCAGGAGTTCTTTGAGAAGCTGCGGGAGGACCCCAGCCGGTGGGGCAAGCCCTTCCAGGCGCTGCTGGGCGCCATGGACGCCCAGCTGGGGCTGGGCTGCGCCGCCATCGGCGGCAAGGACTCCATGTCCGGCTCCTTCCTGGATCTGGATGTCCCCCCCACCCTCATCTCCTTTGCCATCGCCCCCGCCCCGGCGGCGGAGGTGCTCTCCCCCGAATTCAAGGAGGCGGGCCACCCGGTCTACCTCTTCGGCGTGCCCCACCTGGGGGACTTTGCCGGTCAGAAGAAGGCCTGGGCGGCCTTCCATGCCCTGTGTCTGGCCGGCCGGGTGAAGGCCGCCCGGGTGCTGGAGCCCGGCGGAATCAAAGAGGCCGCCATGCAGATGTCCTTCGGCAACCGCATCGGCTTCACCCTGGATGTAGACTTTGCGGGCCCCGCCTGCCAGGGCATGATTCTGGCCGAGTGCGACGGAGCGGTGGAGGGGGCCGTGCTGGCGGGCCGCACCACCGCCCGGCCGGTGCTCACCTTCGGGGCGGACACCGCCTCCATTGAGGAGCTGCTGGCCCTCAATGAGGGGGTGCTGGAGGACGTGTATCCCACCCGGGCGGGCAAGGCCGCCCCGGTGGAGCCCATCTCCTGGACGGAGCGCTCCCCCGCCGTGTGCAAGAGCAAGGTGGCCCGGCCCCGGGTGGTCATCCCCGTATTCCCCGGCACCAACTGCGAGCACGACTCGGTGCGGGCCTGCCTGCGGGCGGGGATGGAGGCCGAGACGGTGAATATCCGCAACCTCACCGCCGATGACCTCCTCCAGTCCACCGCGGAGCTGGAGGGGGCCATCCGGAAGGCCCAGATTGTCTTTCTCCCCGGCGGCTTCTCCGGCGGGGACGAGCCCGACGGCTCGGCCAAGTTCATCTGCTCCTTCTTCCGCAATCCAAGGATTGCCGACGCCGTCCACGAACTGCTGAAGCACCGGGACGGGCTGATGCTGGGCATCTGCAACGGCTTCCAGGCCCTTATCAAGCTGGGCCTGGTGCCCTACGGGGAGATTCGGGACATGGACGAGAGCTGTCCCACCCTGACCTACAACACCATCGGCCGCCACCAGAGCCGGTATGTCACCACCCGGGTGGCGTCGGTAAACTCCCCCTGGATGCTCAAGTCCCAGGTGGGCGACCTCCACACCATCCCCATCTCCCACGGGGAGGGGCGGTTTGTGGCCCCCATGGACATGCTCTCCGCCCTCATCGCCGGAGGACAGGTGGCCACCCAGTACGTGGATGAGACCGGCGCGCCCGCCATGGACATTGACGTGAATCCCAACGGCTCCGCCCTGGCCATTGAGGGCATCTTCTCCCCCGACGGCCGGGTATTCGGCAAAATGGGTCACTCGGAGCGGCAGGGCGCCCACGTGGCGGTCAACATCCCCGGCAGCAAGTACCAGCCCCTCTTTGAGAGCGGCGCGGCTTACTTCCGGTAAGCAGGAGGTCTTGTGATGGATGGTACATCCCCTTCCGCCGCCCTCCAGGCCCTGGAGGCGCTGCGCGGCTGTTATCAGGAATTTATGGACAAGCTTCAGGTCTGCCGGACCGCCGGGCTGGGGGAGGCCATCGGCTTTTTCTTCCAGTCCCAGGGCAACCCCAGGGTGGGTCAGGCGGTGGATGAATTCAACGGCGTGGTCACCGGCCGGGTGACCGCTCTGGCGGAGGCCCTGGCGGGGCTGACGGAGGCCGAGGCGGCGGAGCTGGCCGCCCAGGCCATGGAGCTGATGCTCTTTTACCCCCTGCCCAAGGACAACACGATTCTGTTCTCCCTGGCCGCCTTTGAGGGCCGGGCCCAGGCCCTGGTGCCCTTCCTTTCGCCGGAGGCCCGGCAGGAGCTGGCCGGGCGCTACGCCAAGCGCACCCCGCCCCGGCGGATGCTGCCCAACCAGAAGAAGCTGTGGAAGGAGCTGAGCCGGTAATCAGCAAAAGCAGCCCCCGCGGCGGTTTTTTGAACCGCCGCGGGGGCTGCTTGTCTGTCAGTATTTGTTCACCATGCCGGAGATCAGGGGGGTGGGCACCAGCCACATGAGGAGGAACACCAGCAGATTGCCGGCGGACAGGGAGGCAAAGGCCCCCACAAAGGTGAGGTAAAAGGCCAGCAGCAGGCCGGCCACCGCCCCCAGGCTGGCCAGCACGGCGGACACCCGCCCCGCCCGGCCGAGGCGGGCCGCCCCCACCCCCGCCTCGGAGTAGGGGGCCACCCCCTCCCGGCACAGGACGGCGGTGAGAATGTCGCTGTGCTCCTGGTCCTCGTCGGACAGCTCAATGCGCCGCTCGGCGGCGGGAAACTCCATCTTGTCCACCGGCAGCTTGAAGCGCTGGCGGAGCATGGCGGGAATCAGGTTGAAATCCCGGGTGGCCATCACAGGGGTGACCCGGTTGCGGATCAGGCTGTTGAGGGAGGGCTCCAGGGTGCCGTGGAGGGTGTAGTTTAAAGCGAAGATCCCCGCCAGCTCCCCGTCAATGGCGCAGAACACGGCGTTTTTCACATTCAGGCCGGGGGGAAGGGGGATCTCCATCAGGTGCATGAAGGCCGCCGAGCCCACCAGCACCTGCTGGGCCCGGATGACGGCGGACAGGCCCCCCTCGTAGCAGCAGAAGTGGGACATCCGCCGGTAGACACAGCCCTGAGAGCGGAGCAGGTCGTGGAAGATCTTGTCCAGGCCGGAGCCCGACTCCTTGATCAGGCTGGCGGTATTGGCCACCACCTTGTCCACCGGAAAGTCCCCAAAGACCTTGATGCCGTTGAGGGCCACGCAGCCCGGGGGAAAGAAGTCGGTATCGGTGAGCAGGATGCCGCTGCCGCCGGTGGCGGTGACCCCGTCCCAGCCGGCAATGGCCGCCCCCGACTGGCTCAGCCGCCGGCACAGGGTGAGCCAGGGCAGGGAGAAGCACAGGGCGCCGGACAGGGTGGCGGAGGCGGTGAGCATGGCGGACAGGCACCACAGCAGCCGCTCCGGCGTCCCCTGCCCCACGGAGGCAACGATGCTCAGCAGCAGGCTGGCCAGCAGCAGCAGGGGCACCACCCGCTGAAAAATGCGCTCGGCCCCGTCACTGGCCTGCATCTGCCGGCCGAAGCCGATGGGGTCGCCGGACCACTTGGCATAGGTGTCCCGGCCGTTCCACTTCCCCTCGTCCAGGGTAACCAGATAGGGGTGGGAGGCGGAGGCCGCCGTGCGGCAGGCCAGCCGCTGGCCCCGGCGCTTCCGGGCCGTGCCCTTGAGGAGCAGGGAAATGCCCAGGATGATGGCGGCGCAGTAGGGCATCTCCCCCTCCCGCAGGCCCAGCATGGGCATGGTCAGGGCATCGGCCAGGGTGGCCGCGGCAGCAAATACCAGCAGGGTATCCATGCCGAACTCCAGCCGGAAGGGGCGGAACAGGCCCCGGAGCAGCACGTCCAGCCCCAGCAGCATGGCCAGGCCCTGGGCGGCGGCCAGCACCCACAGCCGCAGCTGATGGGTGAGCAAATCGGGATAGGGCAGCACATCCACCGTCAGGGACAGGGCGGGGAGAAAGAGCAGCAGCACCAGGGTGCCCCGGATGCTCAGGGACTTCAGGCCCTTGCTGTACCGCCGGGCCAAATCCCCGGCGGGCAGGTCTGGAGCCGGCGGGGGCTGGCGGCGGGGGCGGCGCTCCCGCCGGGGGCGCTCCTCCTCTTCCTCCTCCTCGTCGGTGCCGGGGATGTAGGCCTCGGCACGGCGCACCTGCTCGTCGTGCTCCTTTCCCTCCTCCTCAAACATGTGGGCAGCATAGTCGTCCGCCTTGCGCACCAGACGGTTGAGCCCCTCGGCAAGGGGGTTGTCGGCGGCGGGCCCCTCCTCACCGGGGAAGTCCACCACCTTGCGCTCCGCCTTGGGCGCCTCCGTTCTGGAGGGTTCCGCCTCAGGCTCCGCCGGGCGCTGGGGCGGAGCCTGCCGCTCCACCGGCGGGGTCTTGGCCTTGTCTCCGCCCTTGCCGGAGGGGAAGGCCACCACCCGGCCGCCCCCCGTCTGGGGGCGCTGGGGCTGAGCGGGCCGGCTTTTGGGTACAATGGGGAAGGGAACGGTGTCCTCCTTGTCCCGTTTCCCGCGGGCGGAGCCGCCCCCAAATTCCGCCAGAATCTCCTCCAGGGAAAACTCCTCCCCGCCGGGTGCGTCTTTATTCAGTTCGTCGTCCCGGTCCTTTGCCATGGGAGAGCTCCTTTTCTCAGGTATCTTGTGTCAGCCCAGCCGCTGGCGCACCGCCTCATAGAGCAGGATGGCGGCGGCGGCGGAGGCGTTGAGGGAGTTGAGCTTCCCCTTCATGGGGATGCGCACCAGAAAGTCGCAGGTCTCCGCCACCAGGCGACCCATGCCGTCCCCCTCGCTGCCGATGACAATGGCGGCGGGGCCCTTCAAATCCGCGTCGTACAGCAGCCGGTCCCCGTCGGCGGCGGTGCCGAAAACCCACAGGCCCGCCTCCTTCAGCTCCTTCAGCAGGGCGGGCAGGTTGGGCACCCGCGCCACCGGCAGGTGGCTCACCGCCCCGGCGGAGGTCTTGGCCACCACCGCCGTCAGGCCGGCGGAGCGGCGCTTGGGAATGATGACCCCGTGGGCGCCGGCGCACTCGGCGGTGCGGATGACCGCACCCAGGTTGTGGGGATCGCTGAGCTCGTCGCACACCACAATCAGGGGCGGCTCCCCCTTCTCCCGGGCGGCGTTCAGAATATCATCCACGCTGGCGTATTCCCGGACGGCGGCCTGGGCAATGACCCCCTGATGGGCGTGGGTGCGGCTCATAAAATCCAGCTTCCGCCGGTCGCACTCCACCACCACAATGCCCTTGTCCCGGGCGGCGGCGGCAATGTGGCCCAGGGTGGCGTCAGTCTCTCCCCGGGCCAGGAAAATTTTATCCACGGGGGTGCCGGCCCGAAGGGCCTCCGTCACCGCGTTGCGCCCCTCGATGAGGCCGTCGGCCTCGGCCTGGGGAATGGCTCTGCGCTCCTTCATGCTTCCGTCCTGCCTTTCTCATTCGTAAGCACCAGTATACCACAACCCGCCTCCCAGAAAAAGCCCTGTTTTCATAGAAAGTTTACAGGTTTCCCGCCCTGGTTTCTTGTTTTTTCGGGGGCGCTGTGCTATAACTATATTACTTTGCGAAAAGAATTCACTCCAGTTTGGAGGAGGAACATAGCTTTGAACCCTGACAATCAGAACAACAACCGGGGAAAGGGCGGCGGCAGCCGACGCAACACCACCGCCATTATTTCCATTATCCTGTGGGCCCTGGTGCTCACCGTACTGGTAAACTACGCCACCTCCATGGCCCGCTCGGCCAATTCGGTGGAAATCAGCTACGGCCAGTTCCGCCAGCTGGTGGAGGCGGATTTGGTGGAGTCCGTGGTGATGGAGTCCACCAAGTACACCATTACCCTGAAGGACGGCGTCAGCCTGGATGAGAACGGGAAGGTGGTGCAGTCCGGCACCTCCTCGGGCCAGAGCCAGGGGGAGGATGCCCCGGGCAGCGCTCTGGGCCTGCCGCCCCTGGAGAGCTGGGGCACCCAGGCTAAGGCGGAGATCACCTATTTCTGCGCTCCCATCACCCAGTCCGGCGTCCGGGACGACGAGCTGGTAGCCCTGCTGGAGGCCCACGGGGTCACCGACTACGGCCCGGAATATGTGGAGCAGCTCTCCCCCATCATCACCCTGCTCATCTCCTATGTGCTGCCGGTGGTGATCATGGTGGCTCTCTTCTCCTTCCTCTTCCGGGGCATGGCGGGCAAGATGGGGGGCGGCCTGGGCAACCTGGGCAAGTCCAACGCCAAGGTGTATGTGGAGAAAAAGACCGGCGTCACCTTCCGGGACGTGGCCGGCCAGGACGAGGCCAAGGAGTCCCTGGTGGAAATCATCGACTTCCTCCACAATCCCCAAAAATATACGGAAATCGGCGCCAAGCTGCCCAAGGGCGCTCTGCTGGTGGGCCCGCCGGGCACCGGCAAAACCCTGCTGGCCAAGGCGGTAGCCGGTGAGGCCAACGTGCCCTTCTTCTCCATCTCCGGCTCCGACTTTGTGGAAATGTTTGTGGGCATGGGCGCCGCCCGGGTGCGCGACTTGTTTAAGGAGGCCAGCAAGATGGCCCCCTGTATCGTGTTCATCGACGAGATTGACACCATCGGCAAGTCCCGGGACAACCGCATGGGCGGCAATGACGAGCGGGAGCAGACCCTGAACCAGCTGCTGGCGGAGATGGACGGCTTTGACCCCACCAAGGGGGTCATCCTTCTGGCCGCCACCAACCGGCCCGAGGTGCTGGACCAGGCCCTGCTGCGGCCCGGCCGCTTTGACCGGCGCATTACCGTGGACCGGCCCAACCTGGCCGGCCGTCTGGCCACCCTCCAGGTCCACACCCGGAACATCCGCCTGGCGGAGGATGTGGACTTGAAAAAGGTGGCCCTGGCCACCGCCGGCGCCGTGGGCGCCGATCTGGCCAACCTGGTGAACGAGGCCGCCCTCCGGGCGGTGCGTATGGGCCGGAAGGCCGTCAACCAGCAGGACCTGCTCACCGCCTTCGAGCTGGTCATCGCCGGCGCGGAGAAAAAGGGCAGCGTCCTCAGCGAGTTTGAGAAAAAGCTGGTGGCCTACCACGAGGTGGGCCACGCCATGGTGGCCTATAAGCAGAAGCACGCCGAGCCGGTGAGCAAGATTACCATCGTCCCCCACACCCAGGGGGCTCTGGGCTACACCCTCCACCTGCCGGAGGAGGACAAGCACCTGCACACCAAGGACGAGCTGCTGGCCCAGATTACCGTCTCTATGGGAGGCCGGGTGGCCGAGGAGCTGGTGATGCACACCATGACCAACGGCGCCGCCCAGGACATTCAGGACGCCACCAACGTGGCCCGCAACATGGTGGCCATGTTCGGCATGAGCGACGAGTTCGGCATGATGGCCCTGGCCTCCCGCCGCAACCAGTACCTGGACGGTGGCTACGGCCTGGACTGCGCCCAGGACACCGCCGCCGCCATGGATCGGGCGGTGCGGGACCTCATCGACGCCTGCTACAAGAAGGCCACGGAGCTCCTCTCCGAGAGCCGGGAGGACATGGACAAGGTGGTGGCCTACCTGCTGGAGAAGGAGACCATCACCGGCCCCGAGATGGTGGCCATTCTGGAGGGCCGGGACCCCGCCCTGGCGGACAACTATCCCGATCCCGACAAGGACAAGGCCGCTCCGCCTCCGGAGCAGGCCCCCGCGGAACAGCCGGAGGAGCCCTCCCAGGCCATTCCCCTGGGGGACGGCACCGCCCCGGCGGACAATCCGGAGCATCCGACGGAATCATAAGCAAAGCATCCCCCGGCGTCTGAGGACGCCGGGGGATGTCCTGTTTTACGACCAGAGGGGAGTATAGCTGCTGTACCTGTCGGTAAGCCCGGAAAATTCCGCCAGGGGACACACATACTCCACCCCGTCCCGGACAAAGCCCGCCGACAGGGTGAAGTCAGACAGCAGGGAGAGATCTTCGTCCACCACCCGGGCGGTGTATACCCCGGGGGCCTCCGGGGCCATAACGGTCTCCGCCCGCCGGGACTCCTGCTGTCCGTTGACAATCAGGAAAAAGACCTCCAGCTCCTCCACCGGGTCATACCGGGCGGTGGTCACCTGAAATTCCACCGTCCGCCCCGCCGAGGAGAAGGAAAGCACCTGGTAGCCCCAGTCGGCCACCAGCTCCGCGGGGTCCGGCTCCTCCGCCTGACTTTGGAGGGCGGCCACCTGCTCCTCCAGGGCCGCGATGCGCCCCTCCTGCCGGATGCCCAGTCCCGCCAGGGCCGCCACCGCCGCCGCCACCGCCGCCGTCAGGGCAAGCACGGCCCTGGCGCGCCGGCGGGACGGGGCCTTTGCCGCCGGGCCCTCCACCTGCAAAAGCTCATTCAGACTGATGCCGAAGAGCTTGGACAGGGCGATGAGCTTGTCGGTATCGGGCACCGCCCCATCGGCCTCCCACTTGCTCACCGCCTGGCGGGACACCCCCAGCTTTTCCCCCAGCCCCTCCTGGGAAAGTCCCAGCCTGGTTCTGTGGGTTTGAATCCGTTGGCCCAGCGTCATGGACGCCACCTCCTTTTCCTGCCTTTATCCTAGCGGATTCCCCTTCCGATGGCAAGCCCCGCCCCCTTCCATTTTGTCAACCGGCGGTTGACAGGGAGGATTTTCCTGTTTTGGGGAACAAATCATCACAAATCCTTACAATTTCTGTTTTTCCATTTACGGTTTGGCTGTCCAATGTTAAAATAAAGGCACGGGCCGGGTATGCTCCGGCCTTCCATTCCGCCCCATGAAAAGGAGTTTTGTATGAAAAAGCAACTGTTGGCCGGGCTGCTGGCCGGACTGCTGACCCTCAGCCTCAGCGCCTGCCGCTCAACCGACCCGGTTCCTTCCGGTTCCCCCTCCGCCGCGCCCAGCCCCTCCGCTCTCCCCGCTCCCTCGGCGGAGCCCACGCCCACCCCCACGCCTTCCCAGCCGCCGGTATGGGGGGAGCAGACCTTTGCCCGCACCTTCACCGCCGGGGACGGCACCACGGTGCTGTCGGTGGAATATGTGCTGCCCATGGTGCAGAATACCGATACCTGCCCCGCCGGCGCGGCCATCAACGACTGGTACAAGGGGGAGGGCGCCGGGCTGCTGGCTAGCGCGGAGGACAACTACGAGACCGCGGTCTCCGATTATGAGGTCTCCAAGGCCGCCGGCTACACCTTCACCCCCACCGCGGAGTCCATCACCTCCCAGGTCACCTATTCCGACGATATGGTATACAGCGTCCGCCGCACCTGGAACGTCAGCGGCGGCACACCCTATCCCAGCACCTTCTATCTGGCCGAGCAGTTTGACGCCCAGACCGGCATCAAGCTGGGCTTCGCCGACCTGTTCTCCGACGCCGCCAAGGTACAGGAGCGGGTGGTGGCCGCCTTTTTGAAGCAGGAGGAGATTGTGGCCGGGCAGTTCAGCGAGGCCCAGATCATCGCCGTCTATCAACCGGAAAACTTCTGCCTCACCCAGGAGGGATTTACCTTCTGGATTCAGGGCAACGACCTGCCCGCCCTCCACAGTCCGGTGGAAATCACCCTGTCCTACGACAGCATGAAGGATGTGAGCCTCCATGGATAGGCCCGCCGAACAGCAGCTCCACCAGCTGACCATCGAAGGCTATGCCAGCGACGGCTCCGGGGTGGCCCGGCTGAACGGCATGGTGGTCTTTGTCCAGGGGGGAATTCAGGGAGAGACCTGTCAGGTGCGGCTCACCCACGTGGGCCGCTCCGCCCTGTGGGGGAAGGTGACGGAGGTCATTGTTCCCTCCACCGCCCGGGTGGTCCCCGACTGCCCCCACTACGCCCGGTGCGGCGGCTGCCAGTTCCGGCATATGGACTACGGCCAGGAGCTGGAGGCCAAGCGCCAGCGGGTGTACGACGCCCTTACCCGGCTGGGCGGGGTGGAGCGGCTGGAGCTGCCCCCGGTGCTGGGCTCCCCCAGGGTGGAGCGCTATCGGAACAAGGCTCAGT
Organism: uncultured Flavonifractor sp.; assembly: GCA_944383135.1. Classification (GTDB taxonomy): domain Bacteria; phylum Bacillota; class Clostridia; order Oscillospirales; family Oscillospiraceae; genus Flavonifractor. Next base: position 16,817 of record CALWOL010000126.1, on the reverse strand, counting down.
TCCCCGTGTCCAGGGGCCCCCGCATCGGCTTTTACCAGACCCGCACCCACCGGGTGGTGGACGTGCCCGACTGCCTGCTCCAGAGCGAGGCCGCCGGCCGGCTGCGCCGGGCGGTAAAGGAGTGGATGACCGCCTGGAGTATTCCCGCCTATGACGAGAAAACCCGCCTGGGCCTGGTGCGTCACCTCTATGTCCGCACCAACCGCCGGGGGGAGAGCCTGTGCTGCCTGCTCATCAACGGCCGGGGGGTGCCCCGGGCCCACGAGCTGGTATCCGCCCTCCGCTCCGCCGAGCCGGGCCTGGCCGGCGTGGTGCTGGGCATCAACCTGAGCCACAGCAACGTGATTTTGGGGGAGAGCTACCGCACCCTGTGGGGACAGGATTTCTTGTCCGACCAGCTGTGCGGCTATACCTTCCAGCTGTCCGTGCCCTCCTTCTACCAGGTCAACCCCGACCAGGCGGAGGCGCTCTACGGCAAGGCCCTGGAGTTTTCCGGCCTGACCCGGGGGGACACCGCCCTGGATTTGTACTGCGGCATCGGCACCATCTCCCTGGTGCTGGCCCGGCAGGCGGGGATGGTGTGGGGGGCCGAGGTGGTCCCCCAGGCGGTGGACGACGCGGTGAAAAACGCCGCCCGGAACGGCGTGACCAACGTCCGCTTTTTGCAGGGGGACGCCGGGGAGGCCGCCCGGCGGCTGGCCGCGGAGGGCGTAGCCCCCGCCGTGGTGTGCGTGGACCCGCCCCGGAAGGGACTGGCGGAGGACGTGGTGGACACCATCGCCGCCATGGCCCCCCGCCGGGTGGTGTACGTCTCCTGCGACCCGGGCACCCTGGGCCGGGACGTGAAGCGCTTTGCCGGACACGGCTACGGCCTGACCCGGGCCGCCGCCGTGGATCTGTTCCCCCGCACCGCCCACGTGGAGACGGTGGTCCTGCTGGAGCGGGAGCATCCGTGACAAATTTTAAAAGTAAGGAGTAATCCATTTTCCATGAATCTCATTTTGAGCGACAGGCCCCTTGCCCTGACGGTTCAAAGCACCAGTCAGGTCAGGGTAATCGACTTGTCCGCCCTGAGCATCCACAACTGTGTGGGCTGCTTCGGCTGCTGGACCAGAACCCCGGGCCGGTGCGTCATCCGGGACGATGCCGTAACCGTCTATCCCCTCATCGCCCAGAGCCAGCGCGTGCTCTATGTCAGCCGGATAACATACGGCGGCTACGACACGGTGATGAAAACCATGCTGGAGCGGGCCATTCCCGTCCAGCAGGCCTTTATCCGGCTGGTGGACGGGGAAACCCATCACCTTCAACGGAATGTGGCGCCCAAACAGGCGGTCATCCTGGGATACGGCGCCCAGTCTCCCGAGGAGGAGGACCTGTTCCGGCGCATGGTGGCCCGGAACGCCCGCAACATGAATTTCACCCGCTTCCAGGTGCGCTTCTCCCCGGAGGAGGCGCTGGAGGCCGCGGTGGAGGAGGAGGTGTCCAAATGGGCCGTATCCTGATTCTCAACGGCAGTCCCAGGGCACCCAAATCCAATTCCAAGCGGTACGCCCAGCTGTTTCTGGATTGCCGCCGGGGAGACTATCTGGAAATTACCCGGAGCAATCACCAGCAGCTGTGCGCCCAAGTGGGCGCGTATTCGGACCTGGTGCTGGCCTTTCCCCTGTACGCCGACGGCCTGCCCGTCACCCTGCTGCATTTTCTCAAGGCCCTGGAGGCCCACCTCCCCGCCCACAAGCCCACCGTATCCGTGCTGATTAACTGCGGTTTCCTGGAGTATGGCCAGAATGACATTGCGGTGGAGATGGTGGCCCTGTTCTGCAGGCAAAACGGCTTCCCCTTCGGTTCCGTACTGAAAATCGGCAGCGGGGAGGCCATTCTGGACACGCCCTTCCGCTTTCTGGCCGCCGGGGCCGTGAAAAAATTTGCCAAATCCGTGGCGGCAGGCAGGTATGCCTCCTTTCACACCGCCATGCCCCTCCCCAAGTCCCTGTTTCTGAAGGCCTCCGCCGCCTACTGGACGGAATACGGAAAAAAGAACGGGATCTCCGAGGCGGAGATGCGCACCATGCAAATCGAAAGTTCCTGACCCCAGCGCCGTGTATTGGAAGGATACACGGCGTTTTTTCTTGACAGCAAATACCCCCCAGGGTATAATATACCCATACCCCCATTGGTATAAGGAGGCGTGGTTATGGCACGTTTGGAGGCGCTGCTGGCCTGGGGCGGCATCAAAAGAGACGTAATCTTCCTCATTCTGTCCGGCCTGGCCCTGGGGGCCAGCATGTTTGAGCTGCTTTCCCTTCCCTTTGACCCGGCCTGGATCGCCATTGTGCTCTGCGGGGTGCCCATTTTGCTGGAGGCCGTTCACGGCCTGGTCACCGCCTTTGACGTCAAGGCGGATTTGCTGGTGTCCATTGCCCTGGTGGCCTCGGTGTGTATCGGGGAGGACTTTGCCGCCGGTGAGGTGGCCTTCATCATGCAGCTGGGGGCTCTGCTGGAGGAGCTGACGGTGGCCCGGGCCCGGGCGGGCATTGAGAAGCTGGTGCGCCTCACCCCCCGCACCGCCCGGCGGCTCACCCCGGAGGGGGAGGAGCTGATCGACGCCCAGCAGGTACGGGTGGGGGATGTGCTGCGGGTGCTGCCCGGGGAGACGGTGCCGGTGGACGGAGTGGTCCGCGCCGGGCAGACCGCCATCAATCAGGCGGTGATGACCGGGGAGTCCCTGCCGGTGGACAAGGGGCCGGGGGATGAGGTGTCCAGCGGCACGGTCAACCAGTTCGGCTCCTTTGACATGGTGGCGGAGCGGGTGGGAGAGGACAGCTCCATCCAGCGGATGATTCGCCTCATCCAGTCCGCCGACGCGGGGAAAGCCAAAATCGTGGGGCTGGCGGACCGGTGGGCCACCTGGATTGTGGGAATTGCCCTGTCCGCCGCCGCTCTCACCTGGCTCTTCACCGGCCAGCTCATCCGGGCGGTGACCATTCTGGTGGTATTCTGTCCCTGCGCCCTGGTGCTGGCCACCCCCACCGCCATTATGGCCGCCATCGGCAACGCCACCCGCCACGGCTTTTTGGTGCGGGAGGGGGACGCCCTGGAGCGGCTGGCCCTGGTGCGCCGGGCCGCCTTTGACAAGACGGGCACTCTCACCCTGGGCGTGCCCCGGGTGGCGGCGGTGGTCTCCCTCCATCCCCGCTGGCCGGAGGAGCGGCTCTTTTCCGCCGCGGCGGCGGCGGAAGCCCGCTCGGAGCACCCCCTGGGAAAGGCGGTGGTGCGCTGCTGCCGGGAGCGGGGACTGTCCATTCCGGAGGCTGCGGAGTTTCAGATGCTTCCCGGCCGGGGCGTGCGGGCGGTGGTAGAGGGAATCCCTCTGCTGGCGGGCAGCGCCGCCTTGCTGGAGGAGGCGGGCGTTTTCCTCACCCCGGAGGGGGCGGCGGCCGCCGGCGCCTGCCGGGCGGAGGGGAGCACCGTCGTCTTTCTGGCCGCCGGAGGGGAGCTGGTGGGGCTGCTGGCCCTGGCGGACACCCTGCGGGCGGATGCGGCGGACACGGTGGAGCAGGTCCGGCGGGCGGGGGTGGAGCCGGTGCTCCTCACCGGCGACCATGCCGCTGCCGCCCGCCACATCGCCGCCCGGCTGGGCATTGACCAGGTGCGGGCGGGCTGTCTGCCGGAGGATAAGCTGGAGTGGATTGCCCAAAGCCAGGCCGCCGGCCTTCCGGTGTGCATGGTGGGAGACGGGGTGAACGACGCCCCCGCCCTGAAAAAGGCCATGGTGGGTATTGCCATGGGGGGTGTGGGCAGCGACATCGCCGTGGATGCCGCCGACATCGCCCTCATCAGTGACGACATCCGGGAGCTGCCCCATCTGCTGGGCCTGGCCCGGCGGATGATGACCACCATCAAATGCAACCTGACCTTCTCCATGGCGCTGAATTTCGCCGCCATTGTGCTGGCCATCACCGGAATCCTCAACCCGGTGGTGGGCGCCCTGGTCCACAACGCCGGCTCAGTGGCGGTGATTGTCAATTCCGCCATTTTGCTGGCCTGGAACCGGAAAAAAACGGCTTGATTTTCATATCGTATTCCCAAAGGAGTTGTGATATAATACCTGCGGAGCGGGCCGGACGGCCTGCTCCCCGGGTGCTTTTTCAGCCGTGGAAGCGGCTGCCGCCCCGTGGGGCGGCTTTTTTCTTTGTTTTTTATTTTTTCCCATTTTACGTCAACTTTTTCACCGGCCTCTCCGTCTGTGGGATAGCAGCACACCCACCCCGGAAAGGAGGCCGCCTGACTTGTCGGAAAGGGTGCAGGCTGTTTGGATTTGGACTACAACAAGCTGCTGTGTCTGGTCAGCGAAATGGGCTACCGGCTGATGGAAAGCGGCGCGGAAATCTACCGGGTGGAGGAGTCCATCCGCCGTCTGCTCCAGGCCTACGGGGTGGCGCAGGGGGAGGTTTTCGCCATTCCCAACTGCATCATCATCAGCCTCACCTCTCCGGAGGGGGAGCCTCTGACCCAAATCCGGCGGATGCCCGCCCACGGCACCGACATCTATCTGCTGGAGCAGTATAACGGCCTGTGCCGCCGGCTGTGCCGGCAGGCGCCCCCCTTTGACGAGGCGCTGGAGCGGATGCGGGCCATTCAGCGCACCCACCGGGTCTACCCCCTGTGGGTCCAGCTGCTGGCCTACTTCCTGGGCTGCGGCACGTTTTCCCTGTTCTACGGCGGCTCCCCCCTGGACGGGGTGTGCGGCGGGCTGTGCGGGGTGGTCATCGGCCTGTGCCTCACCCTCACCTCCCGGCTGGGAGCCAACCTGTTCTTCAAAACCGTGGCGGGGGGCGCCGCCTCCGCCCTGGCGGCGGTGGGTCTCACCGCCCTGGGTCTGGGCCACAATCTGGATTTGATTATCATCGGCGCCCTGATGGCCCTGGTGCCCGGCATCGCCATTACCAACGCCATGCGGGATATCATGGCCGGGGACATGGTGGCCGGCATCAGCAAGGGGGCGGAGGCCCTGCTCATCGGGGCGGCCATCGCCCTGGGCACCGCCCTGTCCCTGGGTCTCACCGGGCTGTTTATGGGAGGTTAAGATGGACGAGCTGAGCTATTACCTCCCCTGTCTTTGGGCCTTCCTGGCCTGCATCGGCTTTTCCCTGCTGTTCAACATCCACGGGGTGGGCATGTTTATCTGCGCCGGAGGCGGCGCCCTGGGCTGGCTGTGCTACCTGCTCACCGCTCCCCTGGTCCACAGCGACATCATCCAGTCCTTTTTCGCCGCCCTGGTCATCTCCGCCTGGTCGGAGCTGATGGCCCGGCTGCGGAAGTGCCCGGTAACCAGCTATCTGCTGGTGGCCCTCTTTCCCCTGGTGCCCGGCGGGGGCATCTACTACACCATGGAGCACGCCATGAGCGGCGAGACCTCTCTCTTCCTCTCCTCCCTGCTCCACACACTGGGCCTGGCGGGGGCCCTGGCCACCGGGGTGCTGCTGGTCTCCTCCCTGATGCGGCTGATTCTGATTTCACAGGAAAAGCGCCGGATGCGGCGGGAGGAACCCCATGGCAAACTTTGACTTTGTTCTCTTTGACGCGGACAACACCCTGTTCGACTTTGATTTGGCGGAGGATACCGCCCTGCGCCAGGTACTCACGGAGCGGGGCTATCCCACCGATCCGGCCACGCTGGAGCGCTACCTGTCCATCAACCGGGCCCTGTGGGCCAGGCTGGACAAGGGGGAGGTCACCCAGGACTTCCTGGTGGTGGAGCGGTTTGCCGCCTTTGTCCGGGCCATGGGGGGCAGCGACGACCCCGTTCAATTCAACCGGGATTACCTGAATTACCTGGCCCAGGGGGCCTTTCTCCTCCCCGGGGCGGAGGCGCTGTGCCGCGCCCTGGCCCCCCACTGCACCCTGGCCATCATCACCAACGGCGTGGCCCGGGCCCAGCGGGGCCGCTTTGCCCGCTCCCCCCTGGCGGACCTTATTCCCCACCTGTTTATCTCGGAGGAGCTGGGGGCCGCCAAGCCCTCCCCCGTGTTTTTTGAGGGGGTGCTCCGGCGGCTGGGCAATCCCCCCAGGGAGCGGGTTCTGGTGGTGGGGGATAACCTGGCCACCGATATCCGGGGCGCCCTGGACTGCGGCCTGCCCGCCGCCTGGTTCAACCCCGGCCGCCTGCCCAACCCCACCCTCTGGATTCCCCGGTGGGAGGCGGCGGACTACACACAGCTGGAGGAGCTGGTCCTGGGACCGGCCTCCCAAATACAGAAAAAATGAGGTGTCTTACCCTTGTCCTCTCTCCAGTATCAACCCAAACATATCCGGCGTGACCGCAAAAAGCGGCCGCCCATTCTTCCTCTGGCCGCCGCCGCCGTGGTGGTCTGCCTGGCGCTGATGATCATCCCCTCCCTGGGCCAGTCCCCCCAGGAGTCCCCCCGGACGGCGGGCCAGCCCTCCCAGGCCCCTGGGGAGAGCGTCGCCCCCATCGCCACGCCTACCCCCACGCCGACCTCCACGCCGACCCCCACCCCCACGCCGGAGCCCACCCCTCAGCCCTTTGACTTCACCCAGCCCGCCCCGGCGGCGGAGGCGGTGGAGATGGACTACTTCTCCGACGCCCTGTTCATCGGGGATTCCCGCACCGACGGTCTGCGGCTGTACAGCGGCATCAAGGGGGCCAGCTTTTACTGCTACAAGGGTCTGACCATCTTCGAGATGGAGACCAAGGATGTTATTGAGCTGGACGGCGGCAAGTACACCGTGGTGGAGGCTCTGGAGCGGGGTCCCCAGTACGGCAAAATTTACATCTCCCTGGGTATTAACGAGCTGGGCTATTACAACGACGAGTCCTTCCACAAGACCTTTGCCGCCTTTTTGGAGAAGGTGCGCCAGCTCCAGCCCGACGCGGTCATTTACCTGGAAAATCTGGTGCCCGTCAATCCGGCCAAGTGCAAGGCCAACGATCAGGCCTCCTACGTCAACAACGACCGGGTGGCCGCCTATAACGCCATCTACCCCCAGCTGGCCCAGGAGGAGCAGGTCATTCTGCTGGACGTGGCCACGGCCCTCAGCGATGAAAACGGCATCCTGCCCGCCGACGCCACGGTGGACGGGGTCCACTTTACCAAAGCCTGGTATCAAAAATGGCTGGCCTACCTGATGGAGCACACCGTGGAGAGCGAGGTGTACCAGGCAGGTGTGGCCGCCGCGGAAGGAGCAGAGATAGAATGAAGCAGCTTTTGACTCGTCTTGTACCCGCCCTTTTGGTGTTCTGCCTGGCCCTGACCGCCTGCGGCGGGGAGAAGAGCCTGGCGGGGGTGGACCCCGCCCAGACCGCCCAGGCCCTGCTGGATTCCGGCGCCTTTGCCGATGCGCTGGACGCCATTGATACCGAGGCCGCCTGTTCTCTCTACGGCATTGATTACGCCGATGTCACCGACGGGGTGGTCTACGGCTCCCTGTCCTCCGGCGCGGAGGAGATTGCGGTGCTCCGCATGTCCTCCACCGACGTGGCCGAGGCCGCGCTGGCGGGGCTGGAGCAGCGGGTGGCGGACCAGAAGGCCATGCTGGAGAGCTACCAGCCCGACGAGGTGAGCAAGCTGGACCAGGCCATTGTAACCCGGCTGGGGGACACCGCCATCCTGGTGGTGGCCGCCGACGCCGCCAAGGCCCAGTCCGTGCTGGACGGGCTGAGCCAATAACCTCCCGGCGGGGCCCCGAAAGGCCCCGCCCTTTTTGTCGGGGAAAACTTTTTATCCCTCTCCCCCGTCTAAGAAACAGAACCAGGAAGGAGCAGCCCATCTTGGAGCAGACCACCCATCAGCGGCTCACCGACTATATCGTGGCGCACCAGGAGGTTTTCTACCGCCTGGCGTACAGCTATGTCAAAAATCGGGACGCCGCTCTGGACGTGGTACAGGAGAGCATTGTGAAGGCTCTGTCCAAATCGGACTCCCTCCGCAATCCGGAGTTCCTCAAGACCTGGTTTTACCGCATTCTGCTTAACGAGAGCATGAACTATTACCGCCGCAGCCGGCGGCTGGTCTCCCTGGAGGAGGCCGGTCTGGCGGAGGCCGCCGCCCCCCAGGGGGACCACGGGGCCCGGCTGGATTTGTACGCCGCCATCGAGCGGCTGGACCCCCGGGAGCAGACCATCATCCGCCTGCGCTTTTTCCAGGATATGAAGCTGGAGGAGATTGCTCGGGTGACCGAAACCAACCTGAATACCGTCAAGTCCCGGCTGTACAAGAGCCTGGGGAAGCTGCGGGCGCTGACAGGAGAGGAGTGTTCCTATGAATGATGCTTGGGAGCGGGCCAGGGAGACCTACCGGCAAACCCCCATTCCGGAGGAGCTGGAGTTTGCCGTGGCCAGCGCCGTGCGCGCCGGCAGCCGGCGGCGGACCAGCCGCCGGGCCATCCGCCGGAGCATTACCGCCGCCCTGGCGGGGTGCGCCTGCTTCGTGCTGCTGATAAACGCCAGCCCCACCTTTGCCCAGGCGGTGTCCAATGTGCCGGTGCTGGGGCGTCTGGCCCGGGTCTTTACCGTGGCGGAGTACACCGTGGAGGACCGGGAGCACCTCATTGACGTGCGCCTGCCCGCCCTGGAGCTGGAGGGCGCCACCGATCTGGAGCAGCGCATCAATACCGAAATCCAGACCCGCATTGAGCAGGTGCTCCAGGAGGCGGAGGACCGGGCCCGGGAGACCAAGGCCGCCTTTGTGGCCACCGGCGGGGACCCGGAGGAATTTATGCCCATTGTGATCAGCGTGGACTATGAGATCAAGTGCCAGAACGACCAGTATCTCTCCTTCATCCTCACCAAAACCGAGACGCTGGCCAGCGCCTACACCGAGTACTACGCCTACAACATTGATCTGGAGGCGGGGCGGGAGCTCACCCTGCGGGACGTGCTGGGCCCCGACTATCTGGAGCTGGCCAACCAGGCGGTGCGGGAGGGCATCGCCCTGCGGGAGCAGGACCCGGACAACAGTTACTTCAAGCCGGACGAGGGCGGCTTTACCTCCATCGCCGAGGACCAGACCTTCTACCTCAATCAGAAGGGCAATGCCGTGGTGGTCTTTGAAAAGTACGAAATTGCCCCCGGCTACATGGGGATGCAGGAGTTTGAGGTGCCTCTGCCCACCGCCGGAACCTAGCCCATCCTCCCATCCTTGACAAAACGTGCCCCCAATGCTATCCTGTCAGCATTGGGGGCATTTCGTGTCTCGTACGATTCGGATGGAAAGGAAGAGGATTATGAGAAGATGGCTTGCGGCCCTGCTGTGTCTGGGGCTGCTGTGCACCTGGGCAGGCGCCGTGGAAGGGGCGCCCAGCAGCTGGGCGCAGGAGGAGGTGGACGCCGCCCTGGAGGCGGGGCTGGTGCCTTCCCTTACCGGTGACCCCTCCTATCAGGATACCCTGACCCGGGAGCAGTTTGCCCAGCTGGTGGTCCAGACGGTGGAGGTGCTGCTGGGGCAGGAGCTGGCCGCCGCCCCAGCGGACACCTTTGCCGACTGCACCAGCCTGGCGGTGCGGAAGGCCAGCGCGGCAGGCATCATCGGCGGCATCGGCGGCGGAAAATTTGCTCCGGAACAGACCACCAATCGGGAGCAGATTGCCACCATGATGGCCCGGGCCATTGACTATCTGGATGAAACCAGCGGCCTGAGCCTGGCTCCTCAGGCAGGCGGCCTGGCCGGCTTTACCGACGCCTCTCAGGTGTCCGGCTGGGCGGCGGAGGCCATGGGCCGGATGGCGGCCAACGGCCTGATGGAGGGCTCGGGTTCCGCCCTGTCCCCCCAGAACCCCTGCACGGTGGAGCAGGGCATCCTGCTGCTGGTCCGGCTCCACCGTCTGGCCCAGGAGGCCGGCCAGGAAACGGAGCCTCAGGTGCCTTCCGTCCCCCAAAATGTGGGCCACTATACAGACTACCCCACGGTACCCGACTTCGGCGATATGATCGGCTACACCGGCGAAGTGGGCACCGGGGAGATGCCTGACTACAATGCCGTCTTTTATGAGTACACCTCCGTAGACGGCGCGGTGGACAATGCCTATCTCCAGTATGCCGCCCTGCTGGAGCAGGAGGGCTACCTCCCCGTATATATGTATGGAAATTCGGGCTCCGTCTACTTTTTCAACCCGGAGCAGCCCGATCTGGTGGTCGCCTATGAGCTCCTTGGGGAGGATGCCGTCTGGATTTCCCTGATCCCTGTCACGCCTCCCGCCGGTTCCGTGCCCTGCTACTCCGACTACCATGCGGGCGTTCCCGATCTGGGTGCCGCCCTGGGCATTGAGCCCGTTCTCTGTCAGTCCGGGGAAAACAACGCCTGGATGGTCTATGGCTATGAGCTGCCCCAGTACGCCGACCACATCATCCTGGCGCCCTGGTTTACCAGGATGCCCCAGGCGGGATACGTTCTGCTGGGACTGATGGAGTCGGAAGAGGGCTACGTCCCTCTCTGGGAAAATGAGCGCACCGGCTGCAGGGTAATCGTATTTGAATACTACTCCTATCTCATCGTTGAACTCCTTCCCGGCGATTCCTGACAGCAAAAAAGAGACGGCCTGTGCCGTCTCCTTGAGGCTATCGAAAAAGTGGCGGAGCCACTTTTTCGAGTAGGATGCAGTCTGCCGCATGCAGGCTTTGTCCGCGGAAAGCGGACAAAGCCCACACTTGCAGCCTGAGCAGTGTATTCCGCCACGCACATGTCGCGGCGGAACACAGATTTGGCTTTCTTCGCGCCTGCGGGCGCGAACTCTGCGAGGCTTTTCCTCAAGCTGAGGCGCTCCGCCGGTGGCGGAGCGCCTGTCTTATTTACTCAAAAATTCCAGCTGTCTGACCAGGGCGGGGGGAAGCAGCCCCCGCTTCTCCTCCAGCAGGGCCAGAATCCGCCGCCGCCGCTCCTCCCCCAGGGGGGCGTAGCTGCGGTTGTAGGCGTGGATCCAGGCCACCAGTTCCAGGCGGCAGTCCTGGTCCAGCTTGTCATAGCCGCCCCCCAGCAGGGCCAGAGCGTAGGCCAGCCGGTCCCAGGTCCAGCAGGGTCTGATAGAGCAGCCTGCGCAGGAAGGGGTCCGGCTCCTTCTTCACCCGCTGGGTCAGGTACGGCAAATCCGCCGCTCCCAGGTCCGGCAGCAGGGTAATGCACAGCCGCCGGGCCCGGACGTCCCCCCGCTCCAGCCCCAGGGCCAGCAGGCCGGGCTCCCGCCGGAAGGCCTGGAAAAAGGGGGGCAGCACATCCTCCAGCCGGCACCGCCCGCTCCGCCGCAGCTTCTCCAAAATGGGCAGGGCGGCGGCAATCTCCGCCCCATCGGCAATCTCCAGCAGGTGTGTCAGGCTCTCCAGGGCCGCCTGCCGCACCTGGGCCACCCAGTCGTTGCACCGCAGCAGTACGGCGGGCAGGGCCCGGGGGTCCGTCCCCAGGGCGGCGGCCGCCTGTTCCCGGATGTAGCCGTTGGGGTGGAAGGTGGAGAACACCAGCACCGCCCGCCGCTCCTCCGGGGACAGGTTTGGGGCAAGCAGCTCCTCCAGGCACAGGGTACGCCAGTCGATGCTCCACTCCATGGAGGTGGTCTCCCGCATCCGCAGGTCCATGGCCGCCAGGCCGTCGGCGTTCAGCCCCGCCAGCACCTGGGCCAGGGTGCGGGCGGCGGCCTCCTTCTGCTTGTCCGTACCCTGGGCCAGGGCGCAGTATACCCAGGGCACAAAGGCCAGCTCCCCCGCCTCTACATGTCCGATATACTCCGCCAGATACGCTCCGTAGGTCTTTTCCTTTCCACGAAACAGCAAGGCTGTCACCCACCTCTCTGCTCCTATGATACCACAGGACGCGGGAAGGTCAACGGGCAAGGGGGACGGTCTCCCCCAGGAGGGTGAGGGAGGCCACATTCTCCGGCTCCACCGGCCTCTCATAGCGCCAGATGGCCGTCCCCTCCCCGCCCCAGTTCCAGCCGGTGAAGGAGCCCCAGGCCGGGGTCTCCCCCGCCGCCGTCTCCGCCCGGAGCGCATCGGCGGTGAGGGCGTCCTCCGCCCCGGTGTAGGTGACCACCGCCCCCAGGGGGGAGAGCTGCACCTGGGTCACCGTGAGGCCGGGCCGCTCCAGGGAGAAGTCCGCCCCCGTGCGCCGGGTCCCGGCGGCCACGGGGTCCAGGGTGAGGGTCCACTCCCCCTCAATGGGCTCCAGGGGGCCGGTATAGCTGGTAACCAGCCAGATGCGTTCCACCTGGTCCCAGTTTTCCCGGGTAATCCCCTCCAGGCGCAAATCCTGGCCGTCGGACAGGTGGGAGACCTGCTCGGCCCCACTGGCCCAGGTGGAGCCGCCGGAGAAGGTCACAAAGGCGGCGGAGCGGGCGGACAGGGTGTACCCCTCCTCCAGCCTTACCCGCAGGCGGAAGATGTTTTCCCCATCAAAGCCCGCGGCGGTGGAAAAACCGGGCAGCTGCGCATAGGTTTGATAGGTTTCCAGCCCGTCCGCCGGCTCCGGCTCCACGGAGACCCGGTAGGAGCCGGGTGTAAGGGTGCCGCCGGTGAGGGTAAGGGGCGCCTCCCCGGACAGGCCGAAGGCCTCCAGCTCCAGCAGCAGGGTGCCGCTCTCCCCGTCAAAGTCCAGGCAGCGGGCACCCCAGGACAGGGCCCCCTCCAGGTCAAAGGCCGCGTCGGTGTGCCCGTCCAGCCGCCCGCCCCGCTTATCCCGGGCGGTGAGGTAGAACCGGGCGGCCGTCCCCTCGGACAGCACCCCCACCGCCTCCAGCTCCACCCCCGCGCTGGTGCTGCTGCCGGTAAGGGGAGCCACATAGGCCCCGAAGGGCCCCAGGTGCCCGGTCAGGGCGCTCCACACCGACGGCCCCGCCGCCACCGCCGTCACCGCCAGGGCGGCGCACAGGGCCAGGGCTATGACCGCCCGGCGGCCAAACCGCTTTCCGGGCTTTCCGCCGGCCTCTCCCCTGGTCAGCCCCTCCAGCCGGGCCATGGCCGCCGCGCTGGGCTCCAGGGCATCCATCTCCCGCTTATACTCCGCGCCAAACATCTTCGTCCTCCTTCATCCATTCCCGCAGCAGGGCCCGGGCCCGGAACAGCCGGGACTTTACCGCGCCCTGGCTCTTGCCCAGGATGACGGCAATCTCCGCCACGCTCAAATCCTCGTAATAGTACAGATGCACCGCCGCCCGGTACTTGGGGGGCAGGGCCAGCACCGCCTCCACCACGCCCCCCGGCTCCGGCGGGGCCGGAGCGGACAGCGTTTCGGAAAGGGGCTCCTCCCGCCGCCGCCAGGGCGCCCGGAACAGGTCGTTGGCGCAGTTGGCCGCCACCCGCAGCAGCCAGGCCTTGGCGTGTTCCCGGTCGGCAAAGTCCGGTTTTGCCTTCAGCAGGCGGACAAAGACCTCCTGCATCACATCCTCCGCGTCGGCCCGGCTCCCCGTCCGGGCGAAGGCCAGGCGGTACACCGCCGGGCCGTACTGCCGGGCCAGCCAGTCCGGCTCCTTCCACGAATCCACGGGCGCTCCCTCCTTTCTGCCCAATACACGGTTGGAAGGGGAAAAAGGTTTCAAAAAAAGAAAAAAGACCGCCGGGCATACGCCCGGCGGCCTGCCGCTTTACTGTTTCCGCAGCCTGAACTCCACCTTCACCCGGCCGCCGCACACCATGCCCAGCTCCGCGGCCGCGTGGGAGAGGTCATACTCCCGGGTGCTCTCAGCCACCCCCGCCTGCCACAGGGAGAGGGCGTCCTGTTTGGCCTGGTACTCCACCGCGCCGCCGCCGATGGTTCCGGCGCAGGTGCCGTCGGGCCGCACCAGCATCCAGGTGCCCACCCCCCGGGGGGCGGAGCCGTGCTTTTCCACAATGGTGCACAGCACCCCCGGCTCCTCCGGGGGCCTGGCGGCGCCGGGCCCCCGCCTGGCCCGCACCTCCACCAGCTGGGCGGCAATGGACACGGCAATCTCCGCCGGGGTCTGGCCGCCAATCTTCAGGCCGATGGGGGCGTATACCCCGTCCAGGGTTTCCCGGGAAAAGCCCTCCTGCTCCAGGGCCGTCCGGACGGCGGCCACCTTGGTGCGGCTGCCGATCATACCCACGTAGGCGTATCTGCCCCGGAGGATGTGCTCCAGGCACTCCTTGTCAAAGGCGTGGCCCCGGGTGAGGATGGCGTAAAAGTCGTCCGCCCGGCTGCCCAGGGTGTCCAGGGCCTCCAGGAAGGGCAGGCACAGCACCTGGCTGGCCATGGGGAAGCGCGCCCCGTTGGCAAACTCCGGGCGGTCGTCAATGACAATGAGCTCAAACTCCAGCCGCTGGGCGATGTGGGCCAGCTCCAGGGAGACGTGGCCCCCGCCGCACAGAATCAGTCGCTCCACAGGCCCGTCCTCCTTCCAAAGTACAGCAGCCCCTCCAGCACGCCGCCGCCGATGGCCCGGGCCTTGTCGGAGACGGTGAAGCAGTTGCGGCGCTCACACCGGGGGTCGATGTCCCCCGCCTTCATGCCCTCCGTCACCGGAATCCCGGCGGGGAGCATCCCCCGGACGATGCCGGTGAGCTGGGCGGTGACGGGGATGCCGTTCACCCGGGCCACCACCTCCCCCAGCGCTACCTGCTGGCCGATCTCAGCCACCGGCGCAAAGGGCCCGTCGGCGGGGGCGCGGATGATCCGCTCCCTGGTGTACCCCCCCACGTCCCCGGGCACGCCGGTGTTGGGGATGGCGGAGCCCTCCAGGATGAGCCGCCCCAAATCGTGGCCCCGCTTGGTCTCGATGACCCCGTGGCAGTCCACCCCGGCGGTAAAGCCGGGGCCCAGGGCCAGGACGATGGGGGCGTCGGTCAGACTTGTCCCCAGGTTGCGCTTGGCCAGGATGGCGTCCACCACCCCGTCAAAGGGCAGCTCCTTCAAAATATGGGCCTCCGGGTCGGCCAGCACCGGGATTTCTCCCGCCGCCAGGATGGCCCGGGCCTCTGACGCGTCCGCCGCCCGGCGGGCGGTGATGCCCTCCACCTGAGTCGCGCCGTCATACATACACTGGCAGAAGGCCACCGTCCGCCGCACTGCCGTGGGCTGGGGGATATCGGTCATCACCACCGGAAAGCCCGCCCGGTGCAGCCGCACCGCGGTGCCGGTGGCCAGGTCTCCCGCTCCCTTGATTAAAATAAGCATACGCCGCCCCGCTCCTTTTCTGTATAGTGCCATACCGCGCTGAGGATGCCCCGCCGGGCCAGAAGGTCCTGAATTTCCCGCCCCCGGGCTTCCCGCTCCGGGGTGTCCGCCTTGTTCAGCAGGCAGCGGAAGGCCATCGCCTCCGTCACGCCCTTCCGCCCGCCCAGGGGGCTGGACAGCACCGCCGCCACGTCCGCCGGGGTGAGCGCGTGCTCCGCCCCCACCCCCAGCAGGGCGCACACCCGCTGGGGCCGGTGGCAGATCTCCCCCACCGTTCCGCCCAGGCAGTCCAGCCCCGCCAGAGCCACCACCGCCGACGCCCCGGCGGGAATCACCGGCTCGTGGTCCGCCGGGGCCTTCAGGGGCCGCAGCCGGGCCCCGTCCGCCTCCACCAGCACCAGGTCCGCCCACGCCAGGCAGCGCGCCGGCTGCCCGGCCTCGGAAAGCTTGTCCGGCCGGAGAAAGCGGCCCAGAGTGACCACCGGGTGCCGCTCCAGCAGGGCGGGCAGCGCCTCCATGGCGTCGGTGAGGGGGAGGGCGGGATGGGGCATCATGTGGGTGGTGGTGGTGACCACCACCCGCCTGCCCGCCTCCGCCCCCTCCCTGGCCAGGGCGTAGAGGGTGGAGTTCTTGCCCCCCGCCCCCACCAGCGCCACCAGGCGGTGGGTCTCCATCTCCAGCTTCAGCGCTTTCCAAATTCCCATGGTCAGCCCCCCAGGGTGTGCTCCACCAAAATTTTGACGCCGATTCCAAGGAGTACCAGGCCGCCCACCAGCTCCGCCCGCTTCTGGAAGAGGCCGCCCAGCCGCTTGCCGGCCAGCCCGCCCACCACCGACAGGAGGAAGGCCACCACGCCGATGACGGCGGCGGAGAGGAACACGTCCACCCGCATAAAGACCATGGACACCCCCCCCGCCAGGGCGTCGATGCTGGTGGCGATGGCCAGCAGGCACAGCCGCCGGGCGGACAGGTCGGCGGGGGCCTCCTCCTCCGCCCCGTCGCTCCGGAGGGCGCCCCAGGCCATCCGCCCCCCGATGAGGGCCAGCAGGCCGAAGGCCACCCAGTGGTCCACCGCCTCGATGTACCCGCTGACGCTGCTGCCCAGCAGCCAGCCCGCCAGAGGCATGGCAAACTGGAAGGCGCCGAACCACAGGCCCATCTTCACCGCCTGCCTCCAGCCGAAGCCGGGGATGGCGATGCCGCTGGACACCGACACGGCGAAGGCGTCCAGGGCCAGGCTCACCGCGATGAGGAAGATTTCTGCCACACATATCACCTGCGCAAACGAAAAGTTAGCCGCACTTAAAAAAGATTATAGCACACCGGCTCCAAATATGCTATAACAAGATAAATACCTGGGAGGAGGAATGCGCCGTGACGGAGCGGGAGGAATATATGGCCCAGGCCCTGGAGCTGGCCCGGCAGGCCATGGCCGAGGGGGAGGTGCCGGTGGGCTGCGTCATTGTGAAGGACGGCGTGGTGGTGGGCCGGGGCCGCAACCGGCGGGAGACCGCCCGCACCGCCCTGGGCCACGCGGAAATTGAGGCCATCGCCATGGCCTGCCGCACCCTGGGGGGCTGGCGGCTGGGGGGCTGCGCCCTGTACGTCACCCTGGAGCCCTGCCCCATGTGCGCCGGGGCCATCGTCAACGCCCGCATCCCGGTGGTGTGCTACGGGGCCAGG
>CALWOL010000125.1 GCA_944383135.1 uncultured Flavonifractor sp. | reverse complement strand
ACAAACAAGGATAAGCTGTTTTCAGACTGAAAATAGAGAAAGTGCCGCAGAAACTGATTTCTGCGGCACTTTCTTGCGTCTGGTCTGGGGCGCCTTTTTGCTGTTGCTTTTTCCCTGGGGAGCCGTTATAATTTAAGCTAGTTATGGAAACCAACGTACGCTATGGAGGGATAACTATGAAAGGGAAGCGATTTCTGGCCTGGCTGCTGACGGCCATGCTCACCATCTCCCTGTTGACGGTATCCGCCGGGGCCGTCACCTTCTCGGACATGACCAACCACTGGGCCAGAGAGGACGTGGAGTATCTGGCCGGTCAGGGTGTGGTCAACGGCACCAGCGCCACCACCTTTACGCCGGACCGGGCCATGACCGCCTGTGAGGCCGTCATCTTCTGCTCCCGGGCCACCGGTGTGTCCGACGTGAACGAGACCAAAATTGCGGAAAAGTGGGCGGACACCCTGAAGGAGATCATGCCTGAATCCCTCTACTCCTGGGCGGGTGCGGAGATGGCGGTCTGCCTGGAGACCGGCATCATTTCCGAGACCGAGCTGCGTTCCCTGGCCCAGTCCAACGGGCTGGTGAAGTCCATCAGCCGGGAGACCCTGGCCATGTATCTGGTGCGGGCCATGCAGCTGGAGCCTCTGGCCAAGAGCCTGAGCAGCTACCCCATGAACTTTGCCGACGCCTCCTCCATTTCCGCCGCCCTTCAGCCCTATGTGTACATCCTCAACAGCTACGGCATTGTGGAGGGCAACGAGTACAACCAGTTCCTGCCCGACCGCTCCCTCACCCGGGCGGAGATGGCGGTGATGCTCCGCCGCACCCTGGACTTTATGGAGGACGTGGGGCTGTATGCCGAGCTGCCCGCCTACACCGACTATGAGTGGGTGGGCGGCACCATCGCCGCGGTGACCGCCGGCGGCAGCGGCAGCACCCTGCTCACCCTGAGCAGTGAGCTGACCGGTACCACCAGCATCTCCCTGCCCTCCGGCACGGCCATTTATGAAAACAACATGCTCTCCACCACCGCCGCCCTCCGGGAGGGCCAGTACGCCCGGGTGAATCTGAGCAAGTCCGGCGCGGTCCAGTCGGTGCGTCTGGGCGGTGTGCTCACCACCGTCAGCGGCACGGTGAACAGCATTACAAAGGAACGGGTGAATCTGCTCTCGGACGGCGCCACCCGCAGCCTGGCCATTGACCGCTTTACCACCGTGCAGGTGGGGGGCAGCACCGGCGGAGCGGAGCTGATTGACCTCCAGGCGGGCTATACCACCGCTGTGTGCTATGTGGACGGTATGGGCCACCTGGCGGGGCTGAAGCTCTCCGGCGGCAGCCACAGCGCGGAGGGCATCCTGGCCTCCGTGGTGGAGACCGCCCAGGGCCAGAGCATCCAGGTCTCCTCCTTCAACGGGGAAACCCAGCGGTACACCCTGCCCCTGGGGGCGGGCGTTACCGTCAACGGGGTTGCGGGCAGCCTCAGCACCTCCCACGTGGGGGACTATGTGAGCATGCGGGTGAGCAATGACAGCAGCAGCCAGCTGGTGAGCCTGGCGGTGGACACCCTCACCCAGTATGTCCAGGGCGTGGTGCAGAACTATACCTACGCCAAGACGGTGAACACCATCACCATCAGCAAGGTGGGCTCCGGCGCCTCGGAGACCTTTGACATCGCCTCCAACGCCGTGGTGCGCTACAACGGTAAGGAGATTGCCCTGAAGGAGCTGGAGAAGAGCAGCTACGCCACCGTGCGCCTCTACGGCGGTCAGGCGGCGGAGATTGACGCCTGGCCCGGCTCCGCCACCACCCAGGGCACCATCGACTCCATTACCTTCGGTACTCCCACCGTCCTGGCGGTGCGTACCGCCAACGGCGGCGTGGTGACCTTTGAGCTGGACTTGACCGCCCTGCCTACCGTCTACCGGGACGGCAAGAGCAGCTCCATCGACAAGCTCCGCAGCGGGGACGGCATCACCGTCACCGTGCGCTACAATGAGGTATACAGCCTGGAGACCACCAGCCAGAGCGCCAACGTCACCGGCACCATCACCCGGGTGGTGCAGGAGGCCACCGGCATTACCTTTGATGTGCAGCTGAGCAGCGGCACCACCGCCTCCTACACTGTGGCGGAGGGTGTGGCGGTGACCCGGGACGGCGCGGCCATCTCCCTGTACAGCCTGCGGCCCAATGACAAGGTAGCCATGGTGGTCAGCGGGGGCGAGGTGATTTCCATCGAGGTGGAGGAGGGCTCCGGCTCCGCCACTCAGCTCACCGGCTCGGTGCTGCTGGTCAGCACCAAGGATAAGACCATTCTGCTCCAGCTGTCCAGCGGCGGAGATCCCCTGACCGTGGATGTGTCAAACGCGGAATTTGTGACGGCCGCGGGCGGCAGCAGCTCCCTGAGCAGCCTGTCCTACGGCAATCAGGTGCAGGTTTACGGCAGCTACACGAGCGGCAAATTTGTGGTCACCCTGGTGGTCAAGCTATAAGGAAAAAAGGATGGGGCCCGGCTCACTGAGCCGGGCCCCATCCCATATTCTTTTTGTCCGGCGCTTTTCTCAGCCCTTGTGGGGCAGCAGGAGCCGGCCGGCCAGCACACCGGTGAGCACCAGCAGCAGCACCCGCACCGAGCCGCCCTCCGCCATCCGGGCCAGCCGCCCCAGAAAGCCGGTGGGCCCGAAGAGGAACACCGCCAGCTCGGTAAAGGCGAAGGGGAGCATGATGACAATCAGCACCACGTCCAGCAGCAGGCTCCAGGACTGGGCCTTGGGCCGGTAGATGTGCCGCCCCAGCACCATGCCGCAGCCGAAGGGCAGCAGCGCCAGCAGGATGGAGCGCAGCAGCTCCCCCCCGGGCAGCCAGCCCAGACTGTGGACGGAGCAATACCAATAGCACAGTACAAACAGGAAAATCAGCAGGTAGGAAGAGATGTCCCGCAGAAATCTCACACCGCCGCACCGCCTCTCTGTCAGAAATGGAAGAAAAGGGGGAGCGGTTGCTCCCCACATTTAGTATACCGGGAAAACGGCGGCTGTCAACAAAAATGTGCCTCCGGGCCCATGGAAGCCCGGCCGGGCCTTGACTTTTGAGGGCCGAATGCATAAAATAAGGAGAACCCATGTTGTATTTTTTGATAAAGGATTGAGATAAGGTATGGCACAGGACAAAAAGCAGGTGGAGCAGATCACCGATATGGAGGTGGACTTTGCCAAATGGTTCACCGACGTGTGCAAGAAGGCGGAGCTCATTGATTACTC
The DNA here is from genome assembly GCA_944383135.1 of uncultured Flavonifractor sp. Lineage (GTDB taxonomy): Bacteria > Bacillota > Clostridia > Oscillospirales > Oscillospiraceae > Flavonifractor. The sequence goes on along the minus strand of CALWOL010000125.1, from coordinate 1,022 downwards.
CTCCATCAAAGGCATCTTCATTTACCGGCCCTATGGCTACGCCATCTGGGAGAATTTTCAGAAAATTCTGGACGAGAAGTTCAAGGAGACCGGGCACGAGAATGTCTACCTGCCCATGCTGATTCCCGAGAGCCTGCTCCAGAAGGAGAAGGACCACGTGGAGGGCTTTGCCCCCGAGTGCGCCTGGGTGACCATGGGTGGCTCCGAGAAGCTGGAGGAGCGCTACTGCATCCGCCCCACCTCCGAGACCCTGTTCTGCGAGCACTACGCCCATATCATCCACTCCCACCGGGATCTGCCCAAGCTGTACAACCAGTGGTGCTCCGTGCTGCGGTGGGAAAAGACCTCCCGCCCCTTTCTCCGCCACCGGGAGCTCCTGTGGCAGGAGGGCCACACCATGCACGCCACCGCCGAGGAGGCCATTGCCGAGACCGAGCGGATGTTCAACATCTACGCCGACTTCTGTGAGCACTACCTGGCCATGCCGGTGGTGAAGGGCCGCAAGACCGACAAGGAGAAGTTCTCCGGCGCCGAGGCCACCTACACCGTGGAGTGCATGATGCACGACAAGAAGGCCCTCCAGGCCGGCACCTCCCACTACTTCGGGGACGGCTTCGCCCGCGCCTTCGACATCACCTTTGCCGGCAAGGATAACCAGCCCCACCACCCCTTCCAGACCTCCTGGGGGGTGTCCACCCGGCTCATCGGCGGCGTCATTATGACCCACGGCGACAACAGCGGCCTGGTGCTGCCCCCCCGCATCGCCCCCACCCAGGTCATCATCATCCCCGTGGCCCAGCACAAGGAGGGCGTGCTGGCGGCCAACGAGGCCGTGATGGCCCGGCTGAAAAAGGCCGGCATCCGGGTGAAGATGGACGCCTCCGACCAGTCCGCCGGCTGGAAATTCGCGGAGTACGAGATGAAGGGCGTGCCCCTGCGCCTGGAGATGGGCCCCAAGGACATGGAGAAGAACCAGTGTGTGCTGGTCCGCCGGGACAACGGGGAGAAGTGCTTTGTCTCCC
>CALWOL010000124.1 GCA_944383135.1 uncultured Flavonifractor sp. | reverse complement strand
TGGCCCAGCTGGACCGGGGGTTTCAAACCCTGGATTTTTATCAACGACTGAGAGCGGGGATGTAACATGGAACTGTATGTGGCCGACGCCTTTACCACCGTGCGCTTTTCCGGCAACCAGGCGGGGGTGGCCCTGCTGGGGGCGGACTGCTTCCCGCCGGAGACGCTGATGCAGGCCCTGGCGGGGGAGCTGAAGCACTCCGAGACCGCCTTTGTACGCCGGGTTGGGGACAGGAGCTTCCACATCCGCTACTTCACCCCGGCGGGGGAGGTGGACTTGTGCGGCCACGCCACCATCGCCGCCTTCACCGTCCTCCGGGACACCGGGGTTCTCTCCCCCGGAGTCTGCGCCCTGCGCACCCGCTCCGGGGACCTGGAGATCCAGGTGGGGCCGGACGCGGTGTGGATGGACATGGCCGCCCCCAGGGACGGGCGGAGCTTTGATGAGGCGGAACAGGCGGCGCTGTATGCCGCCTATGGCCTGAGCCTCTGTGACCGGCCGGAGGGACTGGAACCCCAGGCGGTGAGTACCGGCCTGATGGACATCCTACTGCCGGTGAAGGACCTGGACACCCTGGAGCGGGCGGAGCAGAACGAGGGGGAGGTCACCCGCCTGTCCCGGCACTATGACGTGGTGGGGGTGCACATGTTCTGCCCCCGCACCCCGGACGCCGCCGCCCACTGCCGCAACTTCGCCCCCCTGTACGCCATCCCGGAGGAGGCGGCCACCGGCACCTCCAACGGAGCCCTGACCTACTACCTGTACCGCCGGGGCCTCATCCAGGCGGGAGCGGACAACCGCTTTGTCCAGGGAGAGAAGATGGGCAAGCCCTCCGAAATCCTGAGCCGCATAACCGAGGAAGCGGGCAGCGTGAAGGTCCGGGTGGGGGGCCGTGCCCTCATTACCCTGAAATGTGAATGGATAACGGGAGAACCTACATGACCAATTTATTTGAAAAATCTATCCAGACGCTGGAGCTGCCCCGAGTGCTGGAAAAGCTGGCCGAGCAGGCGGTGACGGCGGAGGGCAAGGACCGCTGCCTGGCCCTGCGCCCCCTGACCGACGCCGACGACGTGGAGCGGGCCCTGGAGGAGACCACCGCCGCGGTCAACATGACCGCTCTGCGGGGCTCCCCCTCCTTTTCCGGGGTGCGGCCCGTCCGGGCCTCCCTCCAGCGGGCCGATATGGGGGGCGCCCTCAACACCCGGGAGCTGCTGGACATCGCCGCCGTCCTCCGCTCTGCCCGCTCCGCCAGGGAGTACGGCGAGGGGGAGGGGGACCGGACGAAAACCTGCATTGACCACCTCTTCCGCTCCCTGACGGCCAACCGCTTCCTGGAGGACAGGATTACCGGGGCCATCGTGGGAGAGGACGAGATTGCCGACGCCGCCAGCCCCGAGCTGGCCGCCATCCGGCGGCACATCCGGGCCACTGCCTCCAAGGTGCGGGACATTCTCAACAAGCTCCTCTCCTCCAACCAGGCCAAATACCTCCAGGACGCCATCATCACCCAGCGCAACGACCGCTTTGTGGTGCCGGTGAAGTCGGAGCACAAAAACGACGTGCCCGGCCTGGTCCACGACGTGTCCTCCTCCGGCTCCACCTTCTTCATCGAGCCCATGGGGGTGGTGAAGGCCAACAACGAGCTCAAGGAGCTCCAGTCCCGGGAGGAAAAGGAGATTGAGCGGATTTTGGCGGAGCTGTCCGCCGAGTGCGCTCAGTTCAAGGAGGACATCGCCCAGGACTACGATTTGCTCATCCTGCTGGATGTTATCTTTGCCAAGGCCCGGCTGGCCTACCGGATGCGGGCCTGCGCCCCCCGGCTGTCCCAGCAGGGGCTGTACCTGCGGAAGGCCCGCCATCCCCTGCTGGACCCCGCCAAGGCGGTGGCCAACGACCTGATGCTGGGGGAAAGCTTTGACACCCTGGTCATCACCGGCCCCAACACCGGCGGCAAGACGGTGACCCTGAAAACCATTGGCCTGCTGACGCTCATGGCCCAGTGCGGCCTCCACATCCCCGTGGGGGACGGCAGCCAGGTCAAGGTGTTCAGCCGGGTGCTGTCCGACATCGGGGATGAGCAGTCCATCGCCCAGAACCTGTCCACCTTCTCCTCCCACATGGTGAACATCGTGGGCATTCTGGGGGAGGCGGACGAGAGCACCCTCATCCTGTTTGACGAGCTGGGGGCGGGTACCGACCCGGTGGAGGGCGCGGCCCTGGCCGCCGCCATCATTGAGCGCGCCCGGGAGATGGGGGCCCTGGTGGCCGCCACCACCCACTATGCCGAGCTGAAGGTATACGCCATGTCCACGCCGGGGGTGGAGAACGCCTCCTGCGAGTTCGACGTGGACTCCCTGGCCCCCACCTACCGGCTGCTCATCGGCATCCCCGGCAAGTCCAACGCCTTCGCCATCTCCCAGCGGCTGGGCCTGCCCAAGGAGATTATCCAGAAGGCCGCCGGGCGCATTGACGCGGAAAATGTGCGCTTTGAGGACGTGCTCACCCAGCTGGACGAGCAGCGCCAGGAGATGGAAAAGGAGAAGGAGGCCGCCGCCCGGCTCCGCCGGGAGATGGAGGAGACGGCAAAGGCCTCCCGGGAGTACAAGGCCCAGATGGAGGCCCAGCGGCTCAAAGCGGTGGAGAAGGCTCAGGCGGAGGCCCGGGCCATCCTGGACGAGGCCAGGGACACCGCCGACCAGGTATTCAAGGAGCTCAACGACATGCGCCGCCGCCAGCGGAAGGAAGAGGACTGGCAGAGCGTCAACGACCAGCGGGCGGCCCTGCGCCACCGCCTCAACGAGGCGGAGGGCAAGCTGGGCCAGCGCCCGGAGGAGCCCGCTCCGCCCCCCACCCGGCCGGCGCAGGCGGGAGACACGGTGGAGCTCATCAAAATGGGCACCCAGGCCACGGTGCTCTCCGTCGGCAAGGACGGTTCCCTCCAGCTCCAGGCGGGGATTTTGAAGATCACCGCCAAGCAGGAGGAGGTCCGGGTGGTGGAGGGAGAGAGCGTCAAATCCGCCAAAAAAGTGGTCCAGCGGGCCGAGCACAAGCTGCGCTCCCTGGGGGCCTCCCCGGAGGTGGATTTGCGGGGCATGATGACCGACGAGGCCATCGCCGCCCTGGACCTCTTCCTGGACAGCGCGGTGCTGGGCAGGCTCAATGAGGTGCGCATCATCCACGGCAAGGGCACCGGCGCGGTGCGGAAAGCCGTGCGGGACCATCTGAAGCGCAGCCGGTATGTGAAGTCCTTCCGCCCCGGCCGGTACGGCGAGGGCGAGGACGGCGTGACCATTGCGGAGCTGAAGTGAGGCCCTTCGTCAATCAATCCAGTTTCTTGTTCGGAATTTGTGCATTTTGTCATTGACGGTTTGGGATAAATTTGCTATCCTATTATACGAAGTATGCGAATGCATCTTGGGGGGAAACGCTTATGTATATGAAAGAGGCAGTCGTGAATAACCAGGTTGGCCTGCACGCCAGACCGGCCACATTCTTTATCCAGAAGGCCAACGAGTTCAAGAGCTCCATCTGGGTGGAGAAGGACGAGCGGAGAGTGAATGCCAAGAGCCTGCTGGGCGTCCTCTCTCTGGGGATCGTCAAGGGGACTTCCATCAACCTCATTGCAGACGGCCCCGATGAGAAGGAAGCGGTGGAGGCTCTCATTGAGCTCATCTCCTCCAATTTCTCCGAGTAAGTCAACAGCGAAAGAAAAAAGCGCCGCATTGCGGCGCTTTTTTTGACCCCGGCGGAAAGGAGGGCGGGTAATGACATTTGACGAGCTAAAGGAAAAGGCCCATGCCCTGCCGCTGAAGCCGGGCGTGTATATCATGCAGGATAAAAAGAATACGGTCATCTACGTGGGCAAGGCCAAGGCGCTGAAGAACCGGGTGAGCCAGTATTTTGCCAATCTGGCCGCCCACACGGAAAAGACCCGGGCCATGGTGAGCCAGATTGACCACTTCGACGTCATTGTGGCCGATTCGGAGTTCGAGGCCCTGGTGCTGGAGAACTCTCTCATCAAACGCCATCAGCCCCGGTACAACATCCTGCTCAAAGACGACAAGGGCTATCCCTACATCCGCCTGACGGTGAAGGAGGAATATCCCCGGTTTTCCCTGGCCAACCGTGCCGCCGAGGACGGGGCCCGCTATTTCGGCCCCTACGGCAGCCGGGGAAACACTCAGAACATCATCGACGCCCTGCGCATCGCCCTGCGCCTGCCCTCCTGCAGCCGGAAGTTCCCCCGGGACATCGGGAAGGAGCGGCCCTGCCTCAACTACCACATGGGCCAGTGCGACGGCTACTGCCGGAAGGAGATGGACCAGAGCCGCTACCGGGAGGCCATTGACCAGGCCGTCCGCCTGCTGGAGGGGAAGTTCCAGGAGGTGGGGGACGAGCTGAAGGCGGAGATGGAGCTGGCGGCGGAGGAGCTGCGGTTTGAAAAGGCCGCCGAGCTGCGGGACCGGTACCGGGCCATCGAGCTGCTGGGCAAGCGGCAGAAGGTGGTGGCGGGCTCCCTGGCGGACACCGACGTGGTGGGCTTCCACAAGGGGGAGGCCACCAAAAGCTGCTTTGTGGTGCTCCATTTCGTGGAGGGCGAGCTGGCCGCCAAGGACTGGGACCTCATTGACACCCCCATGGAGGAGGAAAACGCGGACATTCTCTCCGCCCTGGTGCGGCAGTACTACGCCCCCAGAGGGAACCTGCCCCGGCAGATTCTGCTGCCCTGCGAGCTGGAGGACGAGGTGCCCCTCACCCGGCTGCTGTCCGAGGCGGCGGGGCGGAAGGTGGAGCTGGTGACCCCCCAGCGGGGGGCCAAGATGGACCTGATTCGCCTGGCCAACACCAACGCCAGGGAAGAGGTGGAGCGGTGGACCACCCGGGAGGAGCGGCAGAGCAAGCTGCTGGAGCTGCTGGGCGGCCTGCTGAACCTGGAGGCCCCGCCCCGGCGGATAGAGTCCTACGACATCTCCAACCAGGGGGCCGACGATATTGTGGCGTCCATGGTGGTGTACGTCAACGCCAGGCCCCTGAAGCGAGATTACCGCCACTTTAAGCTGAAGGACATGGACGGCCCCGACGACTACGCCTCCATGGACCAGGTGCTCCGCCGCCGGTTTCAGCGGTCCCTGGACGGGGACGAGAAGTTCGCCGACAAGCCGGATCTGCTGCTCATTGACGGCGGGGAGAACCACGCCAGGGTGGCGGTGGGGGTGCTGGAGGATCTGGGCCTTGCCATCCCGGTGTTCGGCATGGTGAAGGACGACCGCCACCGCACCCGGGCTCTGGTGACCCCCGACGGCCGGGAGATCGGCATTCAGGGCAGCCAGGCCATCTTCTCCCTCATCGGACAGATTCAGGAGGAGACCCACCGCTTCGCCATCGAGTTCCACCGGCAGCAGCAGAACCAGCGGGTAAAGGGTTCCGTACTGGATCAGATCCCCGGGGTGGGGGAGAAGCGGCGGAGCGAGCTTTTAAAACACTTCAAGAGCATCAAGAACATCAGGGCCGCCACCATGGAGGAGCTCCAGGCGGCGGTGCCCAGAAATACCGCCCAGGCGGTGTACGACTTTTTCCGGGCGAAGGAGGGGCAGAGCGGATGAGACGGATGCTGGCCCTGGTGCTCACCCTGGTCCTCCTGTTGGCCGCCTGTGCCCGGACGGAGCAGGCGGGACCCGCGCCGGAGAAGCCCGCCGCCACCCCGGCGGAGACCGCCGCCGGGGACACGGGGGCGGCGGAGCTGGCCCGGGCGGTGGCGGACAGCCAGCCTGACCTGGCGGGGCTGAGCCCCTTTACCGGGGACGAGCTGATTGACTACCTCTCTGCCGTGTGCGGCGTCGAAAGGGCGTGGTGGACCGAGGGGGCGGTCTATACCGCCTCTGGGGTCAATGCCCGGGAGATTATTGTCCTCCGGCTGAGTCGGGCGGAGGACGCGGAGTATGTGACCGCCGCCCTGGAGGAGCACCGGCAGGCCCGGCTGGGGGACTTTTGGGGCTACGCCCCGGAGCAGGCCGCCCTGCTGGAGGACGGGGTGGTGGCCATTCTGGGGGAGTACGCCGCTCTGCTGGTGTGCGACGACCCGGACGGGGCGGCGGAGGTGTTGGAGACCAGACTGGACAGCCAGGCCGGGCGCGCTCCCGTGCCGGAGAAGGAGACCTTCGCCCCCTTCGACCCGCCCAATGAGCACGACATGACCCTCTACGATACCTCGGCCATCCTGGCGGCTTGGGAGAGCGGGGAGGAGGACGGCCTGAGCGAAAAGGATGCCGCCATCCTGGCCCGCTGCCGGGCGCTGTTCGCTGAGCATCTCACGGAGGGCATGACCGACTTTGAAAAGGAGCTGGCCCTCCACGACGCCCTGGTGCACCTGGGAGACTATGACGAGACGGTGTACGAGGACGGGGTGGGCCGGCCGGACAACACCAACCCCTACGGCCTGCTGGTGGGAGGGTACGGCATCTGCATGGCCTACGCGGTCAGCTTCCAGCTGCTGATGGATCTGGCGGGGGTGGAGTGCATCACCGTGGTGGGCGCCTCCTCGTCCTCCACCAGCGACCACGCCTGGAATATGGTGCGGCTGGAGGGGGAATGGTATTGTGTGGACTGCACCTGGGACGACCCCATCGGCGGGGAAAATGTGAGTCCCGGCCTCTGGAATGAAATCCACCACGAGTATTTCAATGTGACCAGCGAGGACATGCGGGAGAGTGATCACCAGTGGGATTACGCCAATGTGCCCGAGGCCGATGCCGTCCGCTTCCGCTGGAACGGCACCGGGCGGCTGCCCCGGTGAAGAGAAAGGAAGAGTGACCATGCGCGTCATCACGGGAATTGCCCGGGGCCGGAAGCTGAAGGAGCTGCCCGGCTTGGAGACCCGGCCCACCACCGACAAGGTGAAGGAGTCGGTATTCAACATCGTCCAGTTTGACATTGAGGGCCGGCGGGTGCTGGACCTGTTTGGCGGCACCGGTCAGATGGGCATTGAGGCCCTCTCCCGGGGGGCGGCCCACTGCACCTTTGTGGACCTGCGGAAGGAGGCCGCCGCGGTGATCCGGGAAAATTTGGCCCACACCAGGCTGGCGGACCAGGCAAAGGTGATCCAGGGGGATTACCTGGCCTTCCTCACCGGCTGCCGGGAAAAATTTGACCTGATTTTCCTGGACCCGCCCTATGGCACCGGGATGCTGGAAAAGGCGCTGGCGGCCATCGCCAAGATTGACATCGGGACGGAAAATGGTATAATAGTCTGCGAAAGTGCCGCGGAAGCGGCGCTGCCGGAGCTGCCCGCCCCCTATCGCCGGGGCCGGGACTACCGCTACGGCAAAATCAAGATTACGCTGTACCACCGGGACGCCTGACCCCTTTTCCCCCGGCATGAGGATGTGAGCCCGCATGAAAACTGCCATCTACCCCGGCAGCTTTGACCCCATCACCCTGGGACACCTGAATATCATCAAGCGCGCCGCCGTCTGCTTTGACAAGCTGATTGTGTGCGTGCTGGTGAACTCGGAAAAGGTGAACCGGGGCCTGTTTACCCCGGAGGAGCGGGTGGAGCTCATCCGCAAGGTGGTGGCCCGGCTGCCCAATGTGGAGGTGGACTGCTCCTCCACCCTGCTGGCGGAGTACGCCCGGCAGAAGAAGGCCTGTACCCTGGTGAAGGGGCTGCGGGCGGTGTCCGACTATGAAAATGAGCTGCAGATGGCCCTCATCAACCGCAAGCTCAACCCCAGGCTGGAGACCATGTTTCTCCCCTCCAGCACCAAGTATACCTATATCAGCTCCAGCGTGGTGAAGGAGATGGCCCGTTACGGGGCCGACCTGACGGATTTTCTCCCCAGGGAGATTATTGAGGACGTACAGCGGAAAATGGACAGCAGGAGGGATAGCTGATGGCGACCGGCGTGGATGAATTACTGGATATGCTCTTTGAGATGATTGACGAGGCCAAGAGCATGCCCTTGAGCAGCGACAAGTGTATTCTGGAGCGGGACAAGGCCCTGGATTTGCTGGATGAAATTCGGGCCCAGTTCCCCATGGAGCTGGCGGAGGCCAAGAAGCTCATTGCCGCCCGGACGGAGTATATCAACTCTGCCAAGCGGGAGGGGGAGCTCATCCGCAAGCAGGCCGAGGACCAGGCCAGGCAGATGGTGGCGGAGGATGAGGTGCTGGCTCAGGCCAAGCAGCGTGCCAACGAAATGCTCCGCACCGCCGAGGAGCGCAGCCGGGATCTGCGCAAGGCGGCCAACGACTACTGCGAGGATGCCCTCCGCCGCACGGAAGAGGCGGTGGCTGAGGCCTATGACGAAATCAAGAAGTCCAGAGCCCGGTTCCGGGCCCTGGCGGGCGCTCCCGCGGCCACCGGGCGGCAGCCCTATGACGCGGCCGCCGACGAGTAAGTCCCGTTTACGTAATATCGAAAATATAGTATTTTTTGACCACCATACCGCAAGGTATGGTGGTTTTTTGTTTCCATTTGTAACGCAGGAAAGTCGAACGTATGTTTTTCGTGCTGAAAAGCCGGTGTTTCGCGGAGAAAACAGGCATTTTTCTCCTTGAAAAAGAAGAAAAAACTATTGCAATTCTGTTACAGAGCATTTATACTAAAGAGGAAAGTGGGGCGAAGTGGGGGAAAAAGCCGCCCATAATCAGTAAAGTGGAGGGGAGTGACAGGCGTGACCGGAACTTACGAGCACAGCATCGACGCCAAGGGCCGCCTGTTTATTCCCGCCAAGCTCCGGGAGGAGCTGGGCGTCGCCTTCTATCTGGCCATGGGGGTGGACGCCTGCCTGGCCATCTATCCCCAGTACACCTGGGACAGGTTTACAGAAAAATTTGCCTCCCTGCCCATGAGCCAGTCCAAGGCCATGCGGCCCCTCTTTGCCAACGCCGCCAAGTGCGAGCTGGACGGCCAGGGACGGATTGTGATTCCCCAAAAACTGCGCAGATACGCCGGACTGGACAAGGACGTGGTGATCCTCGGCGTCCATGACCGGGCGGAAATCTGGAGCGCCGACGCCTGGCGGGCCCAGGAGGAGGAAGAGATGACGCCGGAGAAGATGTCGGCCTGCATGGAGGCGCTGGGATTCTGAGATGAGTGAGCAGAGCTATTCCCACAAGCCGGTGCTGCTGGAGGAGTGCATTCAGGGCCTGGCCATCCGGCCGGAGGGGATTTACCTGGACGGCACCCTGGGCCGGGCGGGCCACAGCCGGGAGATTGCCCGGCGGCTGACCACCGGCAGGCTTATCTGCGTGGACCGGGACCAGGCGGCCCTGGACGCGGCGGAGGAGCGGCTGGCTCCCTGGCGGGACAGGGTGGAGCTGGTGCACAGCAACTTCTGTGAGCTGGACGCCATTCTGGACGGACTGCATCTGGACGGTGTGGACGGTATGCTCTTTGACTTGGGCGTGTCCTCCCCCCAGCTGGATGATCCGTCCCGGGGCTTCTCCTACATGGCGGACGCCCCCCTGGACATGCGTATGGACAAGACCGATACCCTGACGGCCCGGACGGTGGTCAATGAGTGGCCCCAGGAGGAGCTGCGGCGCATCCTCTGGCAGTACGGGGAGGAGCGGTATGCCCCCGCCATCGCGGGGGCCATCGTCCGGGCCAGGGACCAAAAAACGATAGAGACTACCCAGCAGCTGGTGGAAATCATCCGCTCGGCCATGCCGGCTGCCGCCCTGCGGGAGAAGCAGCATCCCGCCAAGCGTTCCTTCCAGGCCATCCGCATCGCGGTGAACGACGAGCTTGGGGCGGTGGACAAAATGGTGCGCGCCGCGGTGCCCCGCCTGCTGCCCGGCGGACGGCTGGCGGTCATCTCCTTCCACTCCCTGGAGGACCGCATCGTGAAAAACGCCCTGGCGGAATTTGCAAAAGGCTGCACCTGTCCCCCGGATTTCCCGGTGTGTGTGTGCGGGAAAAAGCCCCTGATCAAGCTAATCAACAAAAAGCCCATCGTGTCCGGAGCGGCGGAGCTGGCGGAGAACCCCAGAGCCCGCAGCGCCAAGCTCCGGGTGGCGGAAAAGCTGTGAGTTTACCAAGGAGATTGGAGTGGACGCAGGCATGGCAACTGCCGTAAAGTACAGAGCACGATACGACCGATACAACGAGATTCCTTACAACGCCTATGACGGCTCGGCGGTGCGGCAGCTTCCCGGCGAGGAAGTGCTTCAGCCCCGTCCCCTGGTGCGGCCCAAGGAGCGGGTGGTGGCCCGTCCCAAGGTCCGGGTGCGGGAGGCGGGCCGGGTGGCTCCCTTTGCGGTGGCGGGCTTTCTGGCCATCGGCGTGTTTGCCGTGCTGCTGCTGTTCAGCTACGTGAACCTGGCGGTGATCTCCCAGCAGGTGGTGGATCTGCGCAGCGAGATGACCGAGCTGCGCTCCGAGGAGGCCAAGCTGCGGGCCCAGTATGAGCTGGCCTACGACCTGGAGAGCATCGAGGCGGACATGACGGCCAGCGGTACCATGGTCAAGCCCCAGAACGGCCAGAGTATTTATGTGGACTTGTCCGAGCCCGACTCCGTGACCCTGTTTGACCAGGAGGAGACCTCCGGCGGCCAGGGCTTCCTGGAGACCTTCCAGTCCATCGTGACGGAGATTGTGGCATATTTCCAGTGACCTCAGCCATATATTGCTTTGCAGACCCCATAGAAAAAAAGAAACGGGCTGCCGCCGGGCGGCCCACCCGCAGGAAGCAGAAAACCGACGAAAGAGGGCGTAAGAAAAGAAATTTTCTTACGCCCTCCACTGTAACTACCCGCCGGGAACGGCGGGACGACCCAAGCGAGGTGACCAGTCATGGCGTACAGAAAGAAAAACCGGGAAATCCGGCAGCAGCCCGACCGGCGGGCCAACCGCACCATCCTCATCCGCACCCTGATTCTCATGGGCATCTTCGGCCTGGCGGTGTTTGTGCCGCTGTTTTTCCGGCTATGGCAGATTCAGATTGAGGAGTACGACAAATACCGGGAGCTGGTGGCGGACCAGCAGACCAAGGACAGCACGGTGGAGGCCAACCGGGGTACCATCTACGACAGTACCGGCACCCCCCTGGCCCTCAGCGCCACGGTGTACAACGTGCAGCTCTCTCCCAAGGAAATTATCCAGTGTCAGAAGGAGTATCAGGAGAAGGTGGAGAACGCCCTGAAGAACGACAAGGACCCGCCGGACTACCCCGAGCCCACCGCCCAGTTTATCGCGGAGAACCTGGCGGAAATCCTGGACCTGGAGGTGGACGACATCCTGGCCCGGCTGGCCAAGGAGAACTCCCTCTATGAGATGATCAAGTGGCGGGTGGAGGCAGAGGAGTCCGACGCCGTCCAGGCCTTTATTACGGAAAACCACATCAGCGGCATCTACCTCATGCCCACCAGCAAGCGCTACTACCCCAAGGGCAGCCTGGCCGCCCAGGTCATCGGCTGGTTCAACCCCAATGTGGGGGAGGGCGCCTACGGGGTGGAGGCCCTGTACGAGGAGGAGCTGTCCGGCGAGACCGGCCGGGTGGTCACCGCCAAGAACGGCGTGGGCACCGAGATGCTCTACTGGTTTGAGGACTACTATGACGCCACCGACGGCGACAGCCTCACCCTCACCATTGACGCCACCATCCAGTCCTTCTGCGAGAGCATCCTGAAAAAGGGCGTGGAGCAGTTTGACGTGCAGGACGGCGGCTTCTGCATCGCCATGGACCCCAACACCGGGGAGATTCTGGCCTGGGCCAACTCCCCCACCTACGACCTGAACGACCCCTGGGGCGTGACCGATCCGGTGCTCTCCGCCTACCTGGAATCGGTGAAAAATGACCCCTCCGCCTCCGAGGAGGCCTATACCCAGGCCCTCCAGGACACCCAGCTCCAGCAGTGGCGCAACAAGGCCATCAACGACACCTACGAGCCCGGCTCCACCTTCAAGTCCATGGTGCTGGCCGCCGCCCTGGAGGAGGGCGTGGTCACCGAGAGCGACCACTTCTACTGCTCCGGCAGTACCCGGGTGGAGGGGTGGTACCGGCCCATCTACTGCTCGGAGACCAAGGGCCACAAGGACCAGGACCTGGCCAAGGCGGTGGCCAACTCCTGCAACCCCGCCTTTATTGAAATCGGCCAGCGGCTGGGGGCGGAGAAATTTTACGACTACCTGGAGGACTTCGGCTTCCTGGAGCTCACCGGCATTGACATGCAGGGCGAATCCACCGGGGTCATCTGGAGCCGGGACGCCTTCAACAACGTGAACCTGGCCACCGCCTCCTTCGGCCAGCGCTTCAATGTCACCCCCATCCAGCTCATTACCGCCGCCTCCGCCGTTATCAACGGCGGACACCTGATGCAGCCCTACGTGGTCAGCCAGGTCACCGACGCCGACGGCAACGTGGTGCAGCATACCGAGCCCACTCAGGTGCGCCAGGTGGTCAGCGAGCAGACCAGCGAGCGCTGCCGGGCCATCCTGGAAAAGGTGGTGGACGGGGGCACCGGCAAGAACGCCGCCGTGGAGGGCTACCGCATCGGCGGCAAGACCGGCTCCTCCGAGACCCTGAAGGGCGAGGGGCACACCATCGTCTCCTTCCTGGGCTTCGCTCCGGCGGATGATCCCCAGGTGGTTATCCTTCTGGCCTACGACAGCCCCAAGCCCGCCTCGCCGGGGGCCGATGTCACCGCCGGCGGCTGGTACATCAGCGGCGGCAACATGGCCGCCATTATGGCCGGAGAGCTGCTGGAGAACATCCTGGACTACATGGGGGTGGAAAAGACCTATTCCGCCACCGCCGATGTGCTGGTGCCCAATGTCACCGGCCTGAGCCTGTCCTCCGCCACCTCCGCCCTGAAGAAGAACAACCTGACCCTGCGCACCGTGGGCGACGGGGATACCGTCACCGGCCAGATTCCCGCCCAGGGCGCTTCCATTCCCGGCGGCAGCGAGGTGGTGCTCTATATGGGCGAGGAGGTGCCCACCGACCAGGTGCAGGTGCCCAATGTGGTGGGCCTCACCCTGGAGCAGGCCCAGAAAAAGATGGAGGAGGCAGGCCTCTACCTGAAGGCCAGCGGTGCCACCGATTACGGTACCAGCACCGCTTACGAGCAGGAGACGGCCTCCGGGACCCTGGTGGACCGGGGTACCGCCATCGAAGTGCGCTTTACCGATTCCACCGCCAGCGGCGCCGGCCTGTAAGCCGCCCGGGCGGAGCAAGAAAGCGGGGTGTGTACGCATGAAGCTGAACCAGGTGCTGACGGGGGTGGAGCTGACCGCCCGCCAGGTGCAGGACGTGGAAATTACCGGCATCTGCTATGACACCCGAACAATGGTACCCGGCTGCCTGTTCGTGGCCCTGCCGGGGTACAAGACCGACGGACACCATTACATTTCTCAGGCCCTGGAGCGGGGGGCGGCGGCAGTGCTCTGCCGCCGCCCCCCGGACCGGGAGGGGCCCTGGCTGGTTGTCCGTGACCCCCGGGCGGCCCTGGCCGCCGTGTCCGCCAACTGGTTCGGCCGCCCGGCGGAGGAGCTGACGGTGCTGGCGGTCACCGGCACCAACGGCAAGACCACCACCACCTACCTCATCAAAGCCATGCTGGAGGAGGTGCTGGGGGCGAAGGTGGGGCTGATCGGCACCAACCAGAACCTGATTGGGGGGGAGGTCCTCCCCGCCCACCGCACCACCCCCGAGTCCTGGGAGGTGCAGAAGCTGCTGCGGGACATGGCGGACGCCGGGTGCACCCATGTGGTGATGGAGGCATCCTCCCATGCCCTGGTGCTCCACCGGCTGGACGGCATCCGGTTTGCCGCGGGCGTCTTTACCAACCTGACCCAGGACCACCTGGACTTCCACGGGACCATGGAGGCCTACCGCCAGGCCAAGGGCCTGCTCTTCCGCCAGTGCGGCCGGGCGGTGCTCAACCTGGATGACGAGGCCGGGCGGTATTACGCCCAGACCGTCCCCTGTCCGATGCTCACCTATTCCGAGCGGCGGGACGAGGCTGACCTCACCGCCAAAAATCTGCGGCTCTTTCCTCAGCGGGTGGAATTCGAGGCGGTTACCCTGACGGCCATTGCCCGGGTGCGGCTGGCCATTCCCGGGGGCTTTACCGTCTACAACGCCCTGGCCGCCCTGGCCTGCGGCCAGGCCCTGGACCTGCCCCTGGCCGCCTGTGCCCGGGCCCTGGCCTCCGCCAGGGGGGTGAAGGGGCGCATTGAGGTGGTGCCGGTGCCGGCGGAGTTCACCGTGCTCATCGACTACGCCCACACCCCCGACGCCCTGGAAAACATCCTCACCACCGTGCGGGACTTTACCCCCCGCCGGATTCTCTGCCTCTTCGGCTGCGGCGGGGACCGGGACCGCTCCAAGCGGCCCCGGATGGGAGCCATCGCCGGTACCCTGGCCGATGTGGCGGTGCTGACCTCCGACAATCCCCGCACCGAGGAGCCGGAGGCGATTATCCGGGATATCCTGACGGGCATGGAGGGCACCCCCGCCCGGCGGTATGTGGAGCCGGACCGGCGGCGGGCCATCTCTCTGGCCCTCTCCCTGGCCGGGCCCGGCGACACGGTGGTGCTGGCGGGAAAGGGCCATGAGACGTATCAGGAGATAAACGGCGTGCAGCACCACCTGGACGAGCGGGAGGAAATTGCCGCATGGTTTGCCCAATAGGCCGGGAAGTTTGTTACTATTTTGAGTAGAAAGCCCCCGCGGTTTGTGATAAAATACCTACCCGGTCTGAATGGACAGAGAAAATCAAGCTGTGAGAGGCTTTGGAGGGTGCAAAAAAGATGTTGCGGATTGTCATCAGTATTGCGGCGGCCTTTGTGGTGACCGCCCTGGCGGGGCGGTGGCTGATTCCCGTGCTGCGGCGGATGAAGGCGGGCCAGTCTATCAAGGAGATCGGGCCCACCTGGCACATGACCAAGCAGGGAACGCCCACCATGGGCGGGCTCATGTTCATCTTCGGCACCGCCGTGATGGTGGCGGTGCTGGGCTGGCCGGACTACACCAAAGGGGTCCTGGGCGGCGTGTTCGTATTCCTGTTTGCCCTGGTGTTCGGCATCATCGGCTATATCGACGACTATTTTAAGGTGAAAAAGCATGAGAATACCGGCCTGACCGCTCCGCAGAAATTTCTGCTCCAGCTGGCGGCGGCGGTGCTGTTTACCGTGCTGCTGCGGAATTTCGGCTACCTCACCCCGGATTTGTATCTTCCCTTCGCCAATGTGACCCTGTCCATGCCCTGGGGAATTTACATGGTGTTTGCCGCCTTTGTCATGGTGGGGTGCGTCAACGCCGTCAACATCACCGACGGCATTGACGGCCTGGCCGCCGGGGTCACCGTGCCGGTGATGGCCTTTTTCACCGTGGTGGCCCTGCTGTGGAAGCAGGAGGAGCTGGGCATTTTCTCCGGCGCCCTGCTGGGGGGGCTGCTGGCCTTCCTGCTCTATAACTTCCACCCCGCCAAGGTGTTTATGGGGGACACCGGCTCCCTCTTCCTGGGGGGCGCAGTGTGCGGCCTGGCCTTCGGCCTGGACATTCCCCTGGTGCTCATCCTGGTGGGCATCATCTACATCGCCGAGACCCTGTCCGACATCATTCAGGTGGGCTACTTCAAGCTCACCCACGGCAAGCGGATTTTCCGCATGGCCCCCCTCCACCACCATCTGGAAATGGGCGGCTGGAGCGAGGTGAAGCTGGTGTGCGTCTTTTCCGGCATCACCCTGCTGGCCTGTCTGCTGGCTTTTTGGGGCGTCCTGGGCCGCTGGGCCTGAGTTTGTTTTTTCCCGCTGAAGGAGGCGAACGGCTTTGGCAAAACGCAAGCGCGATCTGACCATGGAGCAGCAGCTGGCCAGGGGTCCCATGGATTTGCCCTTTCTGATGCTGGTGCTGCTGCTCACCGGCATCGGCGTGGTCATGGTCTTTTCCGCCTCCTACGCCACGGCCTATTACGAGGGCAGGGACCCCGCCTTCTACTTCCTGCGGCAGGCGCTGTTCGCCGGGGCGGGCCTGGCCATTATGTACGTCATCTCCAAAATAAACTATGAGACCTTCCGCTGGCTGTCGGTGTTCGCCCTGGGCCTGGCCATCCTGCTGCTTATCGCGGTGCTGATTCCCGGCATCCACACCGACCGCGCCGACAACGTCCGGCGGTGGATTGCCGTGCCCGGCCTGGGTACCTTCCAGCCCTCGGAGATTGCCAAGGTGGCGGTCATCATGTACTTCTCCGCCCGGCTGAGCAAGCGGAACACGGAAAAGCCCATCCGCCTCAGCCCCCGCTCCAACCTCAGCGGCATCGTGGGCTGGCTGGACCGCATCGGCTTTCTGGAGCTGGTGCCCTACGGGGTCATCCTGCTGATCATTCTTTTCCTGATGAAGCTGGAGCCCCACATGTCGGGCACCATCCTCATTCTGGCCGGCGCGGCGGCGGTGCTGTTTGCCGCCGGTATCAAGCTCTACTGGTTCATCCTGGGGGGCGGCGGCGCGGCGGCCCTGCTGCTCCTGTCCATGCAGGGCTACCAGTCCACCCGCATCCTGGTGTGGCAGGACCCCTGGGCCTACAAGCAGGACGGCGGCTACCAGATTATCCAGTCCCTGTACGCCATCGGCTCCGGCGGCCTGCTGGGCCTGGGCCTGGGCAAAAGCCGGCAGAAATTCCTCTACCTGCCCGAGCCGGAGAACGACTTCATCTTCGCCATCGTGTGCGAGGAGCTGGGCTACCTGGGGGCGGCCATTGTCATCCTGCTCTTTGTGCTGCTCATCATCCGGGGTTACTGGCTGGCCGTCCATGCCAGGGACCGGTTCGGCGCCCTGCTGGTGGTGGGGATTACCACCCTGCTGGCGGTGCAGGTGTTCCTCAACATCTCGGTGGTGACCAACCTGCTGCCCACCACCGGAATTTCCCTGCCCTTCTTCAGCTATGGCGGCACCGCCCTGATGATTCAGCTGGCGGAGATGGGAATGGTGCTGTCTGTGTCCCGGCAAATTCCGGCGCCCCGGCAAGAATAGATTGTTTTGAGAGGGAAGTGGAAGCATGAAAATCCTCTTTACCTGCGGCGGCACCGCGGGACACGTGAACCCCGCGGTGGCCCTGGCCCAGCTCTTTCAGGCCCGGCACCCGGGCTGCGAGGTGCTCTTTGTGGGGGCGGACGGGGGAATGGAGACTCGGCTGGTGCCCAAGGAGGGCTACCCTATCCAGACGGTGACCATCACCAATTTCCGCCGCTCCCTTACCCCGGCCTCGGTGGGGCACAACCTGAAAACCCTGCTGAATATGAACAAGTCCAAGAAGCAGGCCAACGCCATTCTGGACGCCTTTCAGCCTGATCTGGTGGTGGGCACCGGGGGCTACGCCTCCTACCCGGTGGTAAACGCCGCCGCCGCCCGGGGTATCCCCACCGCCGTTCACGAGTCCAACGCCGTGCCCGGCCTTACCACCAAGGCCCTGTCTAAGGTGGTGGACGTGGTGATGGTGGGCTTTGAGGAGAGCAGGAGCCACTATGAGGACCCCTCCAAGGTGGAGGTCACCGGCACCCCGGTGCGCGGCGACTTCTTCCAGTATACCCGGAAGGAGGCCCGGGCCAAGCTGGGCCTCACCGACGACCGGCCCCTGGTGCTCTCCGTGTGGGGGAGCCTGGGCGCGGAGGAGATGAACCGCCAGATTACGGACTTCATCCGCCTGGAGTGTGAGAACGGAACGCCCTGGCACCACATCCACGGCGCCGGCCGGGACTACGCCCAGGTGCGGAGCGCCCTGAAGGAGGGCAATCCCTCCATTGACGTGCGGGAGTACATCTACGACATGCCGGTGGTGATGGCCGCCGCAGATCTGGTGCTCTGCCGGGCGGGGGCCTCCACCATCTCGGAGCTGACCGCCATTGCCAAGCCCTCCATCCTGGTGCCCTCCCCCAACGTGGTGGCCGACCACCAGACCAAAAACGCCCGGGTGCTGGAGGGGGCCGGCGGGGCGGTGCTGCTGCCGGAGAGCGAGTGCTCCGGAGAAAAGCTGTACCAGACCGCCGCCGCCATTCTGGGCGACAAGGCCAGGCGGGAGGCCATGGGGGCCGCCCTCCGGGCCATGGCGGTGCCGGACGCGGCGGAGCAGATTTACCGCACCCTGACCAGGCTGATGGAGCGCAAGCCCCGCAAGTGAACCCCCCTCCCATCCTCCGCATAGGATGGCGTACCAAAACCGAAGTGCGGAGGATGGGCCTATGACTACATACCTGGCCGTGGAGGGCGGATACCCTCTAAAGGGCTCCGTGGGCATCCACGGGGCGAAAAACAGTGTGCTCCCCATTCTGGCGGCGGCGCTGCTGGCCCCGGGGGAGTGCGTGATTCACAACTGCCCCAGCCTGTCCGATGTGGAGGCCTCCCTGGCCATCCTGCGCCACCTGGGCTGTACCGCCCGGCGGGAGGGAGAGGCGGTGGTGGTGGACGCCTCCGCCCCCATCCGGTACGACGTGCCCGACGAGCTGATGCGGGAGATGCGCTCCTCCGTCATCTTCCTGGGTGCGGTTCTGGGCCGGATGGGACGGGCCAGAATGTGCGCCCCCGGCGGGTGCGAACTGGGCCCCCGGCCCATCGACCTCCACCTGGCGGCCATCCGGGCCCTGGGCGGAACCATTGCCGAGACCGAGGAGGGGCTGCTGTGCCAGGGCAGGCTCCATGGGGCGGATATCGTCCTCTCCCTGCCCAGCGTGGGCGCCACCGAGAACGCCATGCTGGCGGCGGTGTGCGCCGACGGCGTCACCACCATTACCAACGCCGCCCGGGAGCCGGAGATCGTGGATTTGCAGAATTTCCTGCTGGCCCTGGGCGCCAGGGTGCGGGGAGCGGGCAGCTCGGTGATTACCATTGAGGGGAACGTCCCCCTCCACGGCGGCAGCTACACCGTCATGGGGGACCGGATTGTGGCCTGCACCTACCTGGCGGCGGCGGCCGCCGCCGGCGGGCACGTGGAGGTGACAGGGGTGGACTGGCGGCACCTGTCCACCGTCACCGCGGTGCTCACCGAGGCCGGCTGCACCGTCCGCAGCGAGCCGGGCCGGATTGCCCTCACCTGCCCAAAACCCCTGAACGGGGTACGGCCCATCCGCACCGCCCCCTATCCCGGCTTCCCCACCGACGCACAGGCCCCGGTGATGGCGGCCCTGTGCAGGGGCAGCGGCTGCACGGTGTTTGTGGAGAACATGTTTGACAGCCGCTACCGCCACGTGGATGAGCTCATCCGCATGGGAGCGGATATCCGGGTGGAGGGCCGGGTGGCGGTGGTGTACGGCGTCAGACGGCTCCACGGCGCCCGGGTCCGGGCCGCCGACCTGCGGGGCGGGGCCGCCCTGGTGGTGGCCGCCCTGGGGGCGGAGGGCCAGAGCCAGGTGGAGGGCCTGCACCACATCGACCGGGGCTATCAGTGCCTGGAGGAGGACCTTACCGCCCTGGGCGCCCGTATTTTCCGGCGGCAGTAGGAAAATTGTAAGAGCTTCTTTACACTTTTTTATTCTTTTTGTGGGATAGTATAGAAATAAGAAACAGGACAGGAGACCAGTGGAATGGCGGCGAGACGGAAAAGAAAGGCACGGCGGCGGAACCGGGGACGCTTCGGCTTCCTCTATAAGCTGCTGTCCATTCTGCTCATCTTCGCCGCCATTTTGGCGGGCTGCGTGGTCTTTTTCCGGGTGAATACCATGGTGGTGGAGGGCAACAGCCGCTATACCGCGGAGGAGATTATCGCCGCCTCCGGCGTGGAACAGGGGGACAACCTCTTCACCCTGAACAAAAGTCAGATGGTGTTCCGGATTTTGACCCGGCTGCCCTATGTGGATGATTTGTCCATCGACCGCAAGCTGCCGGACACCCTGATTTTCCATGTGACGGAGAGTACCCCGGTGGCCTGGCTGGAGAGCGGCGGCACCTGCTGGCTGCTGGACCACCGGTGCAAGATTCTGGAGGCGGGGGATGCCTCCCTCACCCAGGGCCTGCCGGAGGTGCTGGGGCTGACGCCGGTGGACGCCACAGTGGGCAGCCGCCTGACGGTGAGCCCCGAGGAGCAGAACAAGCTGGAGCGGCTGCGGGCCTTCTTTACCGCCATTGCCGGGCGGCAGATGACAGGCAGCCTGACCGCGTTTATTGACCTGAGCAGCGAGAACGAGCTGCGGTTTGGCTATGGGGAAAACCTGACGGTGATTTTCCCCCTGAACGGGGATTTTGACCAGGAGACCTATGAGCTGAAGCGGGCCCTGGAGACCATGGATGAGCGGGGGATTCCCCGCACCGGTACCCTGGACCAGAATTACGAGGGGCGGGAGAGCCACCTGCTGCCGGAGCGCTGGCTGCCCGGCCAGCAGACCGGCCGGACGGATGATGCGGCGGAGCAGACGGCTCCGCCGGAAGGGAGCCAGGCCCCCCAGGAGGAAGAAGATGCAAATGCTTAAAAAGGGGCGGAAACGGGGCCAGCTGGCGGTGATGGTGGTCTGCGCGGTGGTGGGCTTCCTGCTGGCGGCCCAGCTGCGCAGCGTCAAGCTCAGCGGAGCGGCGGACGCCACCAACGCCGCCCGCCTGGAGACCCTGCAAAGCCTGTACAACGAGCTGATGGACCAGAAGGACGGCCTGGAGGCCCAGGTGGAGCAGCTCCAGAGTGAGCTGGCCCTCTACCGGGAGCAGGCGGCCTCCGGCGAGGCGGGCAGCGAGGCCCTGAAGGCCGAGGTGGACAACCTGGAGATCACCGCCGGCCTCACCGATGTGGAGGGGCCCGGCGTGACGGTGATACTGGAGGATTCCTCCGCCGCCAACGTCACTGGGGACGAGGCCGACTACCTCATCCACGACAGCGACCTTTTGTCGGTGATCAACGAGCTGCGCTCGGCGGGGGCGGAGGCCATCTCCCTCAATGGGGAGCGGATTCTGGCCACCAGCGAGGTGCGGTGCACCGGCGCGGTGGTGACGGTGAACGGCCGGCGATACGCCGCCCCCTACATCATCTTTGCCATCGGAGACGCGAACACCCTGTACAGCGCCATGACCATGCGCAACGGGGTGGCCGACGTGCTGAGCCAGTGGGGCATTACCGTGAAGGTGACGGCCAGCGACCTGCTGCTCATCCCCAAGTACAACGGCACCGTGGAATATCAATACGCCCACAGCGTGACGCCGGGCGGGGAAGAGGGGGAGAGCTGATGCTGGAACTGGTTGGCCTGCTGGTGGGCCTGGCGGTGGGACTGCTGTTCCCCTGGACCATCCCCAGCCAGTACTCCCTCTATGCCGCCACCGGCCTGCTGGCCGCCCTGGACTCCGCCCTGGGGGGCTTCCGGGCCCGGGTGGCCGGAGAGTTCAAGCTGGACGTGTTCCTCTCCGGTACCATCGGAAACGCCGCCATCGCGGTGTTCCTCACCTGGCTGGGACAAAATCTGGGCATTCCCCTGTACCTGGCGGCGGTGGTGGTGTTCGGAACAAGAATGTTCCAAAACTTTGCGGAAATCCGGCGGGAGCTATTGACCTCCAAGCAAAAGAGCGCTAAAATAAATCAAGATATGGTCTCTTCGGAAGAGGAGCATACAAGATAGCACTTTTTTCGGGTTTCCCAGACATATTTTAACGAATTCGTTTCACATAGGAGGAGCAGTTATGGCGTTTGGACTGGATACCGGTCCCGATACCGTGGTGACCATCAAGGTCATCGGCGTAGGCGGAGGCGGCAACAACGTGGTCAACCGGATGGTGAAGTCCGGGACCAAGGGTGTGGATTTTATCGCGGTGAATACGGACAAGCAGGCGCTTTCCGTTTCCAGCGCTACGTTTAAGATTCAGATTGGCGAAAAACTTACCGGCGGTCAGGGCGCGGGCAGTGATCCGGAGGTGGGCCGCAAGTCCGCCGAGGAGAGCCGCAGCGCCATCTCCAAGGCTTTGGAGGACGCGGACATGGTGTTCATTACCGCCGGTATGGGCGGCGGCACCGGCACCGGCGCGGCCCCCATCGTGGCCGATATCGCCAAGGAAATGGGCCTGCTCACCGTGGGCGTGGTCACCAAGCCCTTTAACTTTGAGGGCCGCCGCCGGATGATTCAGGCGGAGAAGGGCATTGAGGAGCTGCGCACCCGGGTGGACAGCCTGGTTATCATCCCCAACGAGCGGCTGAAGTTTGCCACCGATCAGAAGATTACCTTCGCCAATGCCTTTGAAATTGCCGACGATGTGCTGCGCCAGGCGGTGCAGTCCATCTCCGACCTCATCAAAAACACCGGCTTTATCAACCTGGACTTTGCCGACGTGACCGCCGTCATGCAGAACGCGGGCATGGCCCACATGGGCGTGGGCCGGGCCGCCGGCAAGAACAAGGCCGAGGAGGCCGCCAAGATGGCCATTTCCAGCCCTCTGCTGGAGACCTCCATCAACGGCGCCAAGGGCGTGCTGGTCAACGTCAC
>CALWOL010000123.1 GCA_944383135.1 uncultured Flavonifractor sp. | reverse complement strand
GTCATGCTTGACAACACCCTGTTTCTGCCTGATTATTCAGTTGTTTTGACCTGCCCCGTTTTCCGCTGCCCTAAAAAACATTGATTTTACTGGGTTTTTTCATGTTTTCTTATGGCAACGCTCTTTTGCCGGCCTGATTTTTGCTTGACAATATCGAGGGACGATATTATAATATCCATAGACGATATCGTGTCTCGATATCAGGAGGTGAGGGCGATGGGCCGCAAGACCCTGGAGCTGCTGACGGAATCCATGTTTTACGTGCTGATGTCCCTGCTGAAGGAGGACCGGTGCGGCACGGAGATGGCCGACTGGGTGCAGGCGCGCACCAAAGGCCGGGTGCGGCTGGGGCCGGGCACCCTGTACACCATTCTGGCCAAATTTCAGGAGGAGGCGCTCATTCAGGAGATTGGGGTGGACGGCCGGCGGCGGACCTACACCCTGACGGAGGAGGGCCGCAGGCGCTACCTGGAGGAGGTGGCCCGGCTGCGCTCCTGCCTGAAGGACGCGGAGGAGGAGGAAGCGCCATGAAGGACAGAGTACGCAAGCTGGTCTATATCGAGCCGCTGGACATGGACCACTTTGAGGGCTGGCTGGAGGAGATGGCCCGGCAGGGCCTGCTGTTTGAGCGGATGTCCTACTGGGGGGTGGTGTTCCGGCGGGGAGAGCCCGCCCACCTGCGCTACCGGCTGGAGCCCGCCGGGCGGCTGTGGACCCGGGAGAGCAAGGACTACTGCAAAGAGCTGGGCTGGGACTGTCTGGGCCAGGCGGGGCCGCATTTTGAGCTGTACGCCAACTCCGACCCGGAGGCCCCGGAGCTCCACTCCGATCCGGTGGTACAGAGCTATGCGCTGAATCTGCTGGGCAGGCGGCTGCGCTGGTACCTGGGAGGGCTGGCTGTTCTGACCCTGCTGCTGGCCGCCGTCCTTCTCTCCGGCCTCACCCAGCAGGCGGAAATCACGATTTTCCCCAACCTGTGCCTGCTGGTCTTTGACCTGGCCGTCCTGGCCCAGGAGCTCCGGACCTACGCCTCCTTCTTCCGGCTGCGGCGGCAGCTGGCGGAGGGCACGCCGCCCCAGCGGGACGGCAGCTGGCGGGTCAGCCTGCGCTGGCGATGGCTCCCCATTCTGGTGGGGGTGGGGGTGCTGCTCCTGGAGCTGGGGCTGCTGGCGGTACTTTGGCTGTTCTGATTTGGGTACTCGATCAAAAGGGCAATGTGGTGATCTATCTGGATTACTCCGGCGTCCAGGACCTGACCGGCCGCCCGGAGCTGCTGGAGGCGTTGGTCTCCTTTGACGATTAGAACATCTGTTTGACTTTCCGGTGCTTCCGTGGTAGGATAAAGGCAAAGGGGGCGAATGGGATGGAGCGGGTGATTCTCCACTGCGATTTGAACAGCTTTTACGCCTCGGTGGAGCTGCTGGACTATCCGGAGCTGCGGGACAGGCCGGTGGCGGTGTGCGGCGACCCGGAGAGCCGCCACGGCATTATCCTGGCCAAAAATGAGCCTGCCAAGGCCTGTAAGGTCCAGACCGCCGAGACCATCTGGCAGGCCCGGCGGAAGTGCCCGGATTTGGTGCTCCTCCCCGCCCACCACGGCAAGTACCGGGAGTACTCCAAGAAGGTCAACGCCATCTATGAGCGGTACACCGACCTGGTGGAGCCCTTCTCCATCGACGAGAGCTGGCTGGATGTGACGGGCACTCTCCACCTCTTCCACACCGACGGCAAGGGTCTGGCCGACCAGATCCGCCGGGCGGTGCGGGAGGAGCTGGGGCTGACGGTATCGGTGGGGGTGTCCTTCAACAAGGTCTTTGCCAAGATGGGCAGCGACTACAAAAAGCCCGACGCCACCACCGTCATCACCCGGGACAATTTTCAGGCGCTGCTGTGGCCCCTGCCGGTGACGGACCTGCTCTTTGTGGGCCGGGCGGCGGCCCGGGTGCTGGCGGGCTACGGCGTGCGCACCATCGGGGATTTGGCCCGGTTCGATGGGGAGTCCCTGGGGGAAATCCTGGGCAAGGGCGGACGCACCCTCCACGACTATGCCACCGGGGCGGAGCACAGCCCGGTCATCCCCGCCCGGGACATGCCGGGGCCCAAATCGGTGGGCAACGGCCTCACCTACCCCCGGAATCTGGTGGGGTGGGCGGAGCTGCGCACCGCCCTGTCCGAGCTGGCCGACGAGGTGGCCGTCCGGCTGCGGAAGCACGCCCTGAAGTGCACCACGGTCCAGGTCACCATCCGGGACCCCAATTTCAAGGACATCTGCCGCCAGACGCGGCTGGCCGCCCCCACCTACGTCTCAAGGGACCTGGTGGAGGCGGCCATGGCGCTGGTCCGGGGGGCGTGGAACGAGAAGGCCCCGGTGCGGGCCCTCACCATCACCGCCCAGAACCTGGTGGAGGAGGGGGACGCGGGGGAGCAGATCAATCTCTTCGCCGCCGACGCCGCCCCCCGGCGGGACAAGCTGGAGAAGCTGGAAAAGGCCATGGATGGCATCCGGGACAAGTATGGCCGGGGAGCCATCTCCTCCGCCTCCAACCTCCGGCGGGGAGACCGGCGGCCCATCCCGCCGGGACCGCCGGAGGAGGTCAAGCCGTCAGACTGAGGGCGTCGCCCAAAAGGCGGTGCTCCATTGCGTTTGGGAGCCGTCGGGCCAGGTGTACGTTACCGTCACGCCCAGCAGCAGTTCCTCGTCCTCCCAACGCCTGCTCTCTACGTCCTCCCGGTCAAGGGAAAAGCCAAAGGCGGAGTGGACCTGGTCCAGCTCGTTTCCGCCGCCGCTGCCCCCTACAAAGGCCCGGTCCACTACCCTGCCCTGCTCGTCCAGTAGATAGAGAGAGACCTGGCTGGATTGGAAGGGAAAGGTGGGATCGTTAATGGTGAGCACAGCGTCCCTGGACAGGGCAGACAGCTCCACCTGGCCCAGGACGGAGGCATAGGAGCCGTACACCGACGCTCCGCCCTCACACACCGGCAGGATGGTGCCGCCGCAGACCATCACCGGCTCCTCCAAAACCTGGTCCTCCCGGACGGCGGGCACCAGGAGCCGGAAGGCA
>CALWOL010000122.1 GCA_944383135.1 uncultured Flavonifractor sp. | reverse complement strand
GCAGCTCCTCGGTGTCGCCGGGCTCAAAGCGCATCCACACGTCGCCGAACTGGCCGTGGCCGCCGGTCTGCTTCTTGTGGCGGCCCTGGACCTCCACCTTCTTGCGGATCTTCTCCCGGTAGGCCACACGGGGCTCGCTGAGCTCGGCGTCCACGCCGAAGCGGCTCTTCAGCCGGGAGAGGATGACGTCCATCTGCATATCGCCGGTGCCGGAGACCACCATCTGGTGGGTCTCGGCGTTGTTGACCCAGCTGAAGGTCATATCCTCCTCGTTGAGGCGGATGAGGCCGGCGGCCACCTTGTCCTCCTGCCCCTTGGTCTTGGGGGTGATGGCCACGGAGTAGCAGGGCTCGGGGAAGGGGATGGCCTCCAGCTTGACCACCTTCCGGGGATCGGAAAGGGTGTCGCCGGTCTTGACCTTATCCATCTTGCCGATGGCGCCGATGTCGCCGCACTGCAGCTCCTTGACCTCCTCGGCCTTCTTGCCCTTCATCACATACAGCCGGCCCAGCTTCTCGGTGGTGCCGGTGCGGGAGTCCACCACCTGCATGTCGGGCTTCAGGTTGCCGGAGAGCACCTTGACGAAGGAGTACTTGCCGTACTGGTCGGAGACGGTCTTCCACACCAGGGCGCAGGGCAGGGCGCCGGGGGAGGCCACGAACTCATCCAGCTCGCCCTTCTCGTTCTCGCCCATGAGGGGACGGCCCTCCTGGGGAGAGGGGAGCAGCTCCACAATAATGTCCAGCAGCATGCGGGTGCCCAGGCCGGAGACGGCGGAGCCGCACACCACGGGGAAGAGGGACAGGTCCTTCACGCCCGCCCGCAGGCCCTGAATCATCTCGGCGTAGGTGAAGTCCTCGCCGCCGAAATACTTCTCCATCAGCTCCTCGCTGGTCTCGGCCACGCTCTCCTTCAGGGCGTCGTACAGCTCGTCCAGCACGGGCTTCTTCTCGTCGGGCACGTCAATCTCAATGCGCTCGCCCTTGGGGCCGGGCTCAAAGGCCCGCTTGTGGAGCACGTCGATGAAGCCGATGACCTTCTTGTCGGCGTCCCAGATGGGGGCGGCCACCGGGGCGATGTTCTTGCCGAACCGCTCCCGCAGAGTGTCAAAGGCGGCGTTGTAATCGGAATTTTCCTCGTCGGTCTTGGAGATATAGAGCACCCGGGGCAGCTTGCGCTGCTCGCACAGCTTCCACGCCTTCTCGGCGCCCACGCTCATGCCGCCCTTGGCGGAGCAGACGATGATGGCGGCGTCGGAGACCTGGAGGGCCTCGGTGACCTCGCCGGAGAAGTCAAAGTAGCCCGGGGTATCCAGCACATTGATTTTGCAGCCGTTGTATTCCACCGGCGCCACCGCGGCGGAGATGGAAATCTGGCGGCGAATCTCCTCGGGGTCATAATCGCAAACGGTGTTGCCGTCGACGGGATTTCCCAGCCGCACGGTTCCGCCGGTCAAATACAGCATGCTCTCCGCCAGGGAGGTCTTTCCGTTGCCGCCGTGTCCCAGCAGGCATACGTTGCGGATGTTTTGTACGGAATAGCTCATAGTTTGTTTCCTCTCCTTACATTTGGAATCGCGGTGCAGTGATGTAAACTGCTGTTGTCCATTATACATGAAACGGAGCGCAGTTACAACATAAACTTTAGAAAAATCGCGCAAAACTGCCCCGGCGGCTGTCCGCCGGGGCAGTTTGGAGGTCAGGAGAGGGGGAACAGGGGCTGCACACCAGGGTATCCTCCCCCCGGGCGGTGAGTTCCTGCATGACATCAAAGGATAAAAAAGCGCGGGCCGGACAGCCCGCGCTTTTGTGGATTATGGTTGTGTGATTTCGCCGCCGTCCAGGGGGACGGTATAAGTGGCGCAGCTGGCGGTCCCATCGGGGCCGGGGTGGATTTCCTCCACCTGGCACACCCAGCCGGTACCCGCCTCGTTCAGGCCGATGCAGGTGATGGTGCGGCTGACGCCGTCCGCGCCGGGCCCGGTGAGGACGCCGGAGCCATCCGCCGCCAGTTCCTCCTCCGCCCAGCCCAGATACAGGGCCAGCTTTTTCAGCGCCTCCTCCTGGGTCAGCGCCGCCGAGGCGGTGCTGATGCTCAGCCCGGCGGGATCCACCCGTTTCTCCGGCTGGATGGCCTGGACGCCGGGCTCCTCCGCGGGGACGCTCTCCTGGGCCGGTGCCGGAGTGGCGGGCGGCGTGGTGGCCGCAATCTCCTGCTTTTCCGCGGTTATTTCCTGGGTGTCCGGCTCATTGCTCTCCCCCAGATTCCGGCCGCTCTTGCCGGTGAACGTACCCTGATCCTCCGGCAGGGCCGCCGGGGCGGCGGAGCCGGTGTCCTGGGCCATGGCCACCTCCGCACCGGCGGCGGGCGCCTGCCCGCTCCCGGTCCGGGAGGCAATGCCGTCCCACTGGCGCAGGGCGCTGCCGCCCACCACCACCAGCACCAGCACCGCGGCCAGAGAGGCCAGCGAGCGCCACCGCCACTGGGTTTTCCTGCTCTGGAAGGGGGTCACCTTGGACTGGTGTACCGCCGCCATGACATGGTCCTTCAAATCGGCCGGCGGCTGGGCCGCCAGGCCGGGCAGCTCCTGATGGAGGACCTCAAGATCAGCCAGGAGGTCGCGGCACGCCGCACACGCCGCCAGATGCTCCTCCAGGGCGGCGGACTCCTCCGCCGTCAGGGCACCGTCCACCTTGGCGCTGATGAGCTCCAGCGCCTGGTCACAATTCAGCATGTCGTTCCCTCCTTTCTTCCGGAAGGGGTTCCCTCCGGTCTCTTCACTCTATGGACGAAGGACCGTCGAAAAAGTTCCCCTGCTTATTCAAATAATTCCGCAGGGCCAGCCGGGCCCGGGCAATGCGGGACTTGACGGTGCCCTCCTCCAGGTTCAGCAGCCGGGCGATTTCCCCATAGGACAGCCCCTCCAGCTCCCGGAGGATGAGGACCTTCCGGTGCTCCTCCGACAGGGCGGCCAGCCCGGCCCGGAGCAGCTCCCGCCGCTCCCGGCGCTCGGCCTCCAGATGGGGGGAGAAGCGCTCGTCGGGCAGGTCGGCCTGCTGGGCCTCCCCGTCGTCATCCAGGGACACCGTCATGGACAGGGTGTTCCGCCGCTTTTCCTTCCGCAGAAAGTCAATGCACACATTGCTGGTCAGCCGGTAGAGCCAGGTGGCAAAGGAGCTGTCCCCCTGAAATTTCCCCAGTCCCTTCCAGGCGTTGAGGAAGGCCTCCTGACACAGCTCCGCCGCGTCGTCC
Source organism: uncultured Flavonifractor sp. (assembly GCA_944383135.1). Taxonomy (GTDB): domain Bacteria; phylum Bacillota; class Clostridia; order Oscillospirales; family Oscillospiraceae; genus Flavonifractor. The sequence goes on along the minus strand of CALWOL010000122.1, from coordinate 4,944 downwards.
GGATTGCCCACCATCCGCAGGGCCAGATTGTAGATGCGCCCCTGGTTCTGCTCCACCAGGGCGGCAAAGGAATCCTCATCCCCCTGCCTGGCCCGCTGGATAAGCTCCCACTCCGGTTTCATGCCTTCCGCTCACCTCGCTTCCGCCGGCGTCAGTGTTCTCCGTCCTTCAAATCCCGCTGGATGCCCGCCGTCACCTTGTAAATGTCCTCCAGGGTGGAGACGCGGCTGATTTGCTCCTTGTAATATCCCGCGTAAGGGATCCCCTTGAGGTACCAGGCATAGTGCTTCCTGGCCTCCAGACAGGCGATGTGCTCCCCCTTGTGGGCGGCGGACAGCTCAAATTGCCGCACCGCCGTGTCGCACCGCCGGGCCAGAGGGGGCAGAGGCGGGATCTCCTCCCCCTCCAGGGCGGCCCGGGCCCGCTGAAACAGCCAGGGATTGCCGAAGCAGCCCCGGCCAATCATGGCCATATCCGCCCCGGTATAGCGCAGAATGCGCACGGCGTCCTCCGGCGCAAACACGTCCCCGTTGGCGATGACCGGGATGGACACCGTCTCTTTCACCGCCCTGATATAGTCCCAGTTGGCCTTCCCGGCGTACATCTGGGTCTTGGTGCGGCCGTGGACCGCCACGGCGGCCACCCCGGCCTGCTCCATGGCCCGGGCGAAGGCCACGCAGTTGATGGAGCCCTTGTCCCAGCCCAGCCGGAACTTCACCGTTACCGGCCTTCCGCCGGCCCCCCGGATGACCGCCTCGGCCACCTTTACCGCCAGCTCAGGGGTCCGCATCAGGCCGGACCCGTCCCCGGAGTTGGCCACCTTGGGCACCGGGCAGCCCATGTTGATGTCGATGATGTCCGCCCCCGACACCTCCGCCGCGATGCCCGCCGCCTGTTCCATGCAGGCCGGGTCGCTGCCGAACAGCTGGGCGGCGGCGGGGTGCTCCCCCTCTCCCAGCTTCAGCAGGGGGATGGATTTTTTATCCTGGTAGCACAAAGCCTTGGCGCTCACCATTTCGGTGACGGTGTAGCCCGCCCCCAGCTCCCGGCAGACGGTGCGGAAACCCACATCCGTCACTCCGGCCATGGGAGCCAGCGCCAGCTTAGAATTTATGGTTACATTGCCAATTTTCACAGCCCGCACCCTTGTGTTATATATAGTAGCGTAACATGCGTATCATATCACAAGGCGGGGGAGACCGCAAGGCCGTTTCCCCACCCAAACCTGAAACAAAAAGGAGAAGAACAGCATGGATAAGTATGTCTGCGATTTGTGCGGCTATATCTATGACCCCGCCGCCGGCGATCCGGAGAACGGCGTGGCTCCCGGCACTCCCTGGGACAAGGTGCCCGCCGATTGGGTGTGCCCCCTGTGCGGCGCCGGCAAGGACCAGTTTTCCAAGCAGTAAAAAGATGCGGCAGCCCATCCGGGCTGCCGCATCTTTTTACTTCCGGCGGAAAATGGAGGCCGGGGATACCCCCTGGGCCTGAAGGGCGGCCAGATAAAGTACCCCGCCGAACAGGGCGCAGGCGGCCAGATTGGGAAGGTCCGCCAGCCCGTGGCGTTGAAGCACCTGAAACAGCAGCCGCACCACCAGGGCCATCAGCAGGGCGGCCAGGCCGGGGGCGGCAAACCAGGCGAAGGGCCGGGCCCGCAGCCCGGTGGCGGCACGGATTCCCCGCCAGTTGAGCCAGGCCCCCAGGGCGGCGGAGGCCACGAAGCCCGCCACATAGCCCTTCAGCCCCACCCCCGGCAGGCCCATGAGGAAGAAGGTACAGCCCAGCTCGGTCAGAGCCGACAGCAGGGCGCTGCGGGCGGCGGTTTTCTGCCGTCCCACCCCGTTGAGGGCGCCGGAGAGTACTGCCTGCCAGCAGGTCAGGGCCACCCCCACCGCCAGAGGAAGCAGATAATTCCCCACCCCCTCCTCCCGGAAGAGCAGCACCCCCAGGGTGGGGCCCAGCACGGTGAGCAGGGCCATGGCGGGGAGAACCAGCACGGATACGGCCAGCATGGCCCGCTCCAGCCGGCTGCGCACCAAATCCATCCGTCCCAGGGCGGCGGCCTGGGCCAGCCGGGGTACCAGAGTGAGCCCCAGCGCCCCGATAAAAGCGGTGGGCAGGCAGAGCATGGGGATGGTCATGCCGCAAAGGACGCCGAAAGCGCTCATGGCGGCGTGGACCTCCGTCCCTGCCGCTACCAGCCGTTGGGGGATGAGCACCGCCGTGGCAGAGCCCATCAGGTTGCCCAGCAGGCTGGTCAGTCCCACCGGCAGAGCCACGGCAGCCACCTTCCGGTTCAGAGCCCTGCGGTGGGGCACCGTTCCGGGCAGACCGGCGGCCCGCCCCAGACTTTTCCGGGCCAGCAGCAGCAGGGTGAGGGCGGAGAAAAGCTCACAGATGGTCATGCCCAGTACGATGAGGGCCACCGTCCGCTCCGGATTTTGGGGGAGAAACAGCATCAGCAGCCCCAGCACCGCTCCCGCCCGGATGACCTGTTCGCACAACTCGGCCGCCGCCGGGGGCCGCACGTTTCCCGTGCCGTAGAAGTAATGCTTGTGGAGATTTTCCACTCCGGTGAGCAGCACGCAGGGCAGCAGCAGCACCAGCCCCGTCTGGGTGCGGGCGTCTCCCAGCAGGTAGACCGAAATGGGGTCATAGCACAGCAGGGTGATTGCCGCCGCCGGGGTGAACAGAGCCAGGAAGAGCGCCAGACAGCGGCGAAGCAGGGCGGCGATGGCCGCCCGGTTTTCCATGGCGTGATAGCTGGCCGACAGATTGGAAACCGCCGCCGTCAGCCCCACGGCGGTGATGGACAACAGCACGGAATAGACCGGCATCACCAGCTGGTACAGGCCCATGACCTCCGCCCCGATGAGCCGGGAGAGGAAAATGCGGTAGACAAATCCCAGCGCTTGCGAGAAAATGCCGGTGGCCGTGAGCAGCAGGGTGCCGTAGAGCATGGATGTCCGGTTAAGCTTCATGGCGCCGCCCCCCTTCGCCTACCAATCTATTCCCCACAGCCTGTCCGCCATGCGTCGTCCGTTGACAAGACAGGGAAAAAGAGGTATCATACTGCTATTAACGCATTGCAGTGTGAAAGCAGGGAGTACCATGATTGCCACCATCATTAACGTCGTTCTCATTTTGCTGGGGAGTACGCTGGGCCTGATTTTCAAAAACCGCATCAGTGCCCGCTTTGCTTCCGGCCTCACCTTTGCCCTGGGCCTGTGTGTGCTGGGCATCGGTATTACCAGTATGATTTCCACAGCGAACAGCCTGTGCGTCATTGTATGCATGGTGGTGGGCACCCTGCTGGGGGAGGCTGTCAACATCGAAAAGCGGATGGACAGCGTGGGAGAGCTGCTCCGCCGCCGCCTCATCCGGGGAGAGGGAAACAGCCGCTTCGTGGAGGGCTTTGTCAACGCTTCGGTGCTCTTCTGCGTGGGCGCCATGGCCATCAACGGCTCCATGGAGGCGGGGATGAATCACAATTATGACATCATTATCTCCAAAGCGGTGATTGACGGCGTGACCTCCATTACCTTTGCCGCCGCCATGGGGGTGGGGGTGGCCTTCGCCGCCCTGCCCATCCTGATTTATCAGGGCGGGTTGACTCTGATTTTTGCCGCGGTGGGTCAGGGAATGGCCCCGGAGGTGGTTACCGAGATGAGCGCGGTGGGGGGTACCATCATCGTGGGCATCGGCATCAATATGCTGGGCCTGCCCAAGGAGAAGTTGCGGGTGGGCAATATGCTGCCGGCCATTTTTCTGCCGCTGGCGTACCTTCCGCTGAGTCAATGGCTGGGGGGAGTGCTGGGGTGAGCCGGCAGCAGATTGCCCACGGGACCCGCGCAGCGGGACGGCGCATATGGGCCGCAGGCCGGCGGAATTCATTTCCGGCGGCCGCATGTAAAAATCAAGGGGTGCCCGCCGGATGGGACATCCGGTGGGGTACAATATGCTGCCGGCAATCTTTCTGCCGCTGGCGTACCTTCCGCTGAGTCAATGGCTGGGGGCTGCTTGCATAAACTAAACTGGAAAAGTCCAGGAGAACGGGAAAAAGCAAACGAGGCGGTTTGAACATTCTTCTGAGAGCACAAAGCTGTGATTTCACGGCTTTGTGCATTTTTTACATAATCATTGACAAAAAAATAACGCTTTTCTGCCTGCATTTTGCTTGCCTGTTTGGCTGGAAAGAGGTATACTATTTAAGAAAGGCAGTGTTAAAAAAATAACGATTCTGACTTTTTTAAAGTGACACCTTTTAAGGAGGCAGACAAATGGGATTCGTGAAGCTGGAAAAGCAGGGCCATGTGGGCATCGTGACCATTGACCGGCAGGAGGCGCTGAACGCGCTGAACAGCCAGGTGCTCAGCGATTTGGACGCTGTCATCGACCAGGTGGCCGCTGACGACGAAATCTACGTAATGATCCTCACCGGCGCGGGCCGTTCCTTTGTGGCGGGCGCTGACATCGGCGAGATGAAGGGCTTCTCCTCCATCGACGGCAAGAAGTTCGGCGTCCACGGCGGCGGCGTGTTCCTGAAGCTGGAGAACATGGCCAAGCCGGTGATTGCGGCGGTGAACGGCTTTGCCCTGGGCGGCGGCTGCGAGCTGAGCATGGCCTGCGACATCCGCCTGGCCAGCGAGAAGGCCCGCTTCGGCCAGCCCGAGGTGGGTCTGGGCATCACCCCCGGCTTTGCCGGCACCCAGCGTCTGCCCCGGATTGTGGGCGTGAGCAAGGCCATGGAGCTGATTCTCACCGCCAAGACCATTAAGGCTGACGAGGCCAAGGCCATCGGCCTGGTGAGCGAGGTGTATCCCGCCGAGGAGCTGATGGACAAGGCCATGGAGCTGGCCAACGCCATCTGCGCCAACGCCCAGATCGCCGTGCAGGAGTCCAAGCGCTGCATCCGCATGGGCATGCAGACCGACATCGCCACCG
>CALWOL010000121.1 GCA_944383135.1 uncultured Flavonifractor sp. | reverse complement strand
CGGGACGGTAAGCAAATTCCCTTTGAAATCCGGGGCGTCAACCTGGGGGTGGGTATTCCCGGGAAGTGGGCCACCGACTACGCCATTGACGGGGAGACCTATCTGCGCTGGTTTGGACAGATTCAGGAGCTGGGGGCCAATACCATCCGGGTATACACCATCCTCCACGACGACTTCTACAACGCCCTGTTCGACTACAATACCCAGCGGGAAGCGGCGGGCGAGGAGCCCCTGTGGCTGATCCACGGCGTCTGGGTCAACGACTACATTCAGAACTCCCACCGGGATGCCTATGACGACGACTTCTGCCAGGTGCTGATAGACGACTGCCGCACGGTGGTGGATATCCTCCACGGGCAGAAGGATCTGTCCCTGGGCCAGGGACTGGGTTCCGGCTCCTACCGCAGAGATGTGTCCCAGTGGGTTATCGGCTACATCATCGGCGTGGAGTGGGAGGATGTGACGGTGGTATACACCGACCGCAAATATCCGGAGCGGACCGTTTACCAGGGAACCTATCTCCGCACCACCCAGGACGCCTCCCCCTTTGAGGCCATACTGTGTCAGGTGGGGGATGAGATGATTGCCTACGAGACCAAGCGCTACAAGCAGCAGCGACTGGTGGCCTTCTCCAACTGGCCCACCACCGATCCCTTTGACTATCCGGAGGACATCGCCCGCTTCTTTATGAAGTGCGCCAAGGTGGACGCGGAGCATATCCAGCCCACCGATGCCTTCCTGTCCGGGTACTTCGCCTCCTACCATGTCTACCCTTACTACCCGGATTATCTCAACTATTCCTATCTTGCTACGGATATCACACAGGACGACAGTCTTGACCGGCACTCCTACCTGGTCTATGACCTGGTGGAAATGGAAAACCCCATCCTGGACTATCTGCCCGGCGGCACCCTGGCCAACTATCAGGATGAGCGCGGTCAGGTCAATACCTACTACACCTACCTCAAGGCCCTCACCAATTATCATACCGTGCCGGTGGTCATTTCTGAGTATGGCGTATCCACTGGCCGGGGCATGGCCCAGCGGGATTACAACACCGGGCGCAACCAGGGACACATGTCCGAACAGGAGCAGGGGCAGGCCCTCATCGACTGCTATGAGGACATTATGGCCGCCGGCTGCGCGGGCAGTTGCGTCTTTACCTGGCAGGATGAGTGGTTCAAGCGGACCTGGAACACCATGCACGCGGTGGACCTGCTCAATACGCCCTACTGGAGCGACTACCAGACCAATGAGCAGTATTTCGGCCTGCTCACCTTTGACCCCGGCGAGGAGGAGAGCGTGTGCTATGTGGACGGAGATGCGTCCGAGTGGATGGAGGAGGACCTGGTTTTTACCCGGGGAGCCCTGTCCCTCTCCATGAAATACGACGAAAAATTCCTCTATTTTTATGTGGACGGCTTCCAGCCTGGGCAGGACACCCTGTTTCTGCCCATTGACATCACCCCCAAAACCGGAAGCACCTACTGCCAGAACTACGGTCTGTCCTTTGAACGGGCCTGTGACTTTCTCCTGGTCCTGGACGGCAGGGAGAACAGCCGTCTGCTGGTGCAGGAGCGATATGAGGTGCTGCGGGCCATGTTTCTCCACGAAACCGAGGACCGGGACCCCTACCTGGAGCCGGTGGACGCGGATACCCCGGTATTCAAGCCCATCCATCTGATGCTCCAGACCGCCACTCCCCTGCTCACCGGAAACTGGGAGGCCACAGCGGAGACCTATGAGACGGGGCTGCTCACCTACGGCAACGCCAATCCGGAGGATGGGGATTTCAACTCTCTGGCCGACTTCTGCTTTACCGGCAGCGGTGCGGAAATCCGTATTCCCTGGCAGCTGCTCAATTTTTCCAACCCATCGGAAATGATGATTCACGACGACTACTATCAACATTACGGGGTGGAATCTATTTCTATTGACACGCTGTATGTGGGGGCGGCCGTGGAAGGGGAAACAGAGTACCGGATTCCCCTGTCCCCCTTCGCCCTGGCGGGCTGGGGGAAAAATGTCACCTACCATGAGCGGCTGAAGGAATCTTACTACATTCTTCAGGACTACTGGTCATCCCTGAACGGCTGAAGATTGCACAGGAGAGGACATCTACCATGGGCATTGAGACCATGATTTACATCTACGGCGCCGTCTGCGTAAGCATGATTGTCTTTAACGTGGTCTACGCTCTGCTGCTCCGGGGCAGCCAACCCCGCATGGAGCGGCGGACACGGCGGATGGCCGCGGCGGTAGAAACCCAGCTGCAGCGGCTGGACGAGGGCAAGCCCCTGGAGCGCAGGCACCTGCTTGTCTTGCAGCGCCGGCTCCGCCGGGTTAAAAATCTTGCCGCCTTTGACTATGTGCTCCGCACCCTCCTCTCCCGGCAGGAGGATTCCAGCGTACAGCGCTACCTCGAACAGCTCCAGCCCAGCATCCTGTATCTGGCCCTGGTCTATCAGCGGCGGGAAACCATTCAGGCGGCCTATTTTTCCTATTTCCTGACCCGGTACATGGCAAAAAAGCACCTGCCCATTCAGTCCCTCCAGGACGTGCTGCTGGTTTACCTGGAAAAGGAAAACCTGTACTGCCGCGTCAACGCCCTCCAGGCCCTGTGTGCCTTCGGCAGCGCCCAGCACATCCTGAGTGCCCTGGAGATTCTGGACCGGGGCGCCGTCTTTTTCCACGAAAAGATTCTCACCGAAACCCTGCTCTCCTATACGGGAGACCATGAGCAGCTCATCACCCTGCTCTGGACCCGGTTTGATGTTTTTACCCCCCACATCCAGCTGGCACTGCTCAATTATATCCGCTTTCACACCGGGGACTATGTCCAGGAAATGTTTGCTCTGATGACCGACCCCAATCGGGACAAGGAGGTACGTCTGGCCGCCATCCGCTACTTTGGACGTTATCCCTATCCGCCGGCTCTGGATGCCCTGCTGGGCTTCACGCTGGACGGCAATCCCGCACTCTGGGAATACGCCACCGTGGCGGTCTCCGCCCTGGCCCGCTACCGCGGCCCCCAGGTGGTGGAGGCCCTGAAGCAGGCTCTCCACAGTCCCAACTGGTACGTGCGCTGTGCCGCGGCGTCAAGTCTGGAGGCCCAGCATATGGATTATATGGATTTGATGGATATCGTGGACGGAGCCGACCGGTATGCCCGGGAAATTCTGACCTACCAGCTGGAATCCCACCGAAAGCAGAAGGCAGGTGTATAATGGACCATGATGGACGCAATCAAGTTTTTTCTCAACTGTGTGGGCGTCTTTTTCCTCCTGTATATGATTGGCTACGCCAGCTTTCTCTTCCTGTCCGTGGCGGTGGGCTCCTCCGCCCTGTACCAGCTTAAGCGCCGCAACCTGCTGAAAAACGAGCTGCTTCAGGAATATTATGTGCCGGTCAGCATTCTGGTTCCCGCCTACAATGAGGAAATAACCATCGTCTCCACCGTCCGTTCCCTGCTGAATCTGGAGTATAAGCTCTACGAAATTATCATCGTGGATGACGGCTCCACCGACACCACCGCCCGCGCCCTGATTGACGCCTTCCAGATGCGGCAGATTGCCCGGCCCATCCACCGGGTTATCCCCTGCCATCCTGACCAGGCCATCTTTGAGACACAGGACTACAAGGTTCCCATCACTCTCATCTGCAAGGAAAACGGAGGAAAGGCCGATGCCCTGAACATGGGCATCAACGCCGCCAGATATCCCTATTTCGTCTGCATGGACGCCGACTCGGTGCTCCAGTACGACTCGCTGGAAAAGGTCGTCCGGCCGGTCATCGAGGACGGCAATGTGGTGGCGGTGGGCGGCGCCGTGCGCCCCTGCAACGGAGTGGAGATCCAAAACGGCCGGGTGGTTTCCTATCACATGCCCTCCAAGCTTCTGCCCTGCATGCAGGTGCTGGAGTACGACCGCTCCTTCCTGGCCGCCCGGATTCTCTTTGACCGGTTTAACGGCAGCATCATTATCTCCGGTGCCTTCGGCCTGTTCAAAAAAAGCACGGTCATCGACGCCGGCGGCTATGACCCTTCCACCATGGGAGAGGATATGGAGCTGGTGGTCAAGCTCCACGTGTTCTGCCGGGAGCACGGCATTCCCTACCGCATCCGCTACGCCACGGACGCCATTTGCTGGACCCAGGCGCCGGAAACCCTGTCCGACCTGCGCAAGCAGCGTCGACGCTGGCATATCGGTCTGTTTGACTCCCTGATGCGACACCGGCAGATTCTGGCCAATCCCAAATACGGCCTGGTGGGCTTCGTCTCCTATTTGTACTTCCTCATCTACGAGCTTTTCTCTCCCTATATCGAGCTTTTCGGCCTGGCCACCGTGATTCTGGCCTTTGCCGTGGATTTGATTAACGTGCCTTTTATGGTGCTGTTTTTCCTCATCTACGTCATTTATTCCGCCATCCTGTCCCTTACCGCGTTTTTTGCCCGGGTCCACACCGTGGATTTGAAGCTGGGCCTTACCGATATCCTGAAGGCCGTTGGCCTGTGCGCGCTGGAGGTCTCCTGCCTCCGCTTCATCCTGGCCTGGGTTCGGGCCACCGCCCTGCTGGGCTACAAGAGCAAACGGAATGCCTGGGGTAAAATCCAGCGCAAAAAAATCAATTTTGAATGATTTGAGGTGCTACCATGAAAACAGAAGCGTTGAAAACCGGCCTTTGGGGATACAAAAAATTCAGCGTCTACCAATACATTACCGCGCTGGAAGAGGAGTTCTCCGCCAAGCTGCTGGAAAAGGACCAGGAGAATCATACGGCACTGGAGCAGGCCCAGCTGCGCATCCGCCAGTTGGAGCAGGAGCTGGCCGAACTGCACAGGCAGCATGATGCTTTGAGGGACGAGCATCTGCTGATTTCCAACACCCTGCTGGACGCGCAGCGCTATGCCGAGACGCTGCGGGCTCAGACCCAGGAGCAGGAGCAGGCCGCCTGCAAGCATCTGGAAGAGGCCGTGGAGACACGGAAGCGGGAGTTGGAGCAGTATGATGGCCGTCTGAGCCAGCTGCGGCAGCTCTTCCGCACCATGCTCCAGGAGATGGACGCTTCCGCCCTTGAGATGGAGCCCCATCTGGAAAAACTGCGCGAGGCGGCGCCCGACGGAAATATGTCCCTGTTCCACCGGAATCAGGAGCCGGTGGCATAATGGCGGAGGCGCTTTATGGGCAGGACCGGCCCGTCATCTACGTGGCGGGAAACCCGGATGCCTACCCGTTGGAATACTATGACCAGGCCAGCGGGAGCTACCAGGGGGTAATTCCCCAGCTGCTGGCCCGGTTTTCCGCCCAGAGCGGCCTGGAACTCATCTACTACTCCCCCGGTCCCGCCGATCAGCGGGCACACCTGGCGGAGAATCTCCAGGTGGACCTGCTCTCCGGCTGCACCCGGCAGGAGCTTCCCGCCGGCAGCCGTGTGATTTCCCTGTTCCAGGCCGACCATCAGGGAGAGACGGTGGAGTATTGTCTCTGCGCCACCCAGGCGGCGCCGGAGGCGCTGGTCTCCCAGCTGGAGCTCTTTTGTGCCGCCCTGCCCCAGCAGACCGTCACCGGGCTTTTGATGGAGGTCTCCGCCTCCTCCGCCCCCAATTCAGACGTTCTGCCCAGGGTCACCATCGGTCTGGGCGTGGGGCTGGCTCTTCTGCTCGTCCTCGTTCTGCTGCTGATCCGGCACTACCGCAAGCGGCTCAAGGCGGCCAGAAAGGCCCTGGAGCTGGACCAGGTCACCGGTGTGGGCAACCTGGATCATCTCCAGCGCGCCTATTCCAGACTGGTAAACGAAAAAAACCGCTCCCTTTACAGCCTGATTTATTTTCATGTGGAGGCCGGCTCCCTGCTCCAGCTGCCTGTGGGACAGGATTTGAGCCAGGTCCTGCGCCGCTGCGCCCAGGTCCTGACGGAGCGCGCCGCCAAAACCGACGCCCTGGCCCGGGTCTCCGACACCGGCTTTGTCCTGCTTAAATGCGCGGGGAACACCGCACAGCTGTCTCCCTGGCTTGTCACGGTGCTGCAGGAGCTGTACACCTGCTCTCAGCACCAGAGCGGGCCGGAGATTCACGTGACCGCCGGTATCTATCCCCTGCAGCTGGGGATCCGCAGCCTGGAGGAGATGCTCTTTTACGCCGAGATCGAGGCCCGCGCCGCCTGGGACCAGCGGAAGGACTGCTCACTCTTTACCATGGAATCCCTCCGGCAGATGCAGCTGGAGCAGAAGCTGCGGACCACGGTGGCCCACGCGCTGGAGCACCAGGAGTTTCACCTTTACATTCAGCTCTACGTGGATGCCCATACCCACCGGATTGTGGGCGGAGAAGCTCTCTCCCGCTGGCTCCACCCGGAGCTGGGCCTGCTCTCTCCCAAGCTCTTTGTCCCCGTGCTGGAACGGGAAGGACTGGCCTATCAGCTGGACTATCAGTGTCTGCGCAATTCCTGCGCCTTTTTACAGGAGCTGGTGGAGCTGGGCATCCGGAACTTTTTCCTCTCCTGCAATTTCTCCCGCCAGACCTTTGCCGCCCCGGACTTTGTGGCCCGATGCCGGAACATTCTGGATGGCTATTCCTTCCCCAGGGAGCTGCTGATTTTCGAACTGACGGAAAGCGTCTCGGACAAAGGCTTCTCCGCTATCCGCGCCAATATGCTGGCGCTGAAGGAATACGGCGTGCGCATCGCCCTGGACGACTTTGGGGAGGGTTTTACCTCCTTCGCCGATTTGCAGGAATACCCGGTGGACGGCGTAAAGCTGGATAAGCGGCTGGTGGACAATGTCCTGAATCAAACCGGCCGCTCCATCCTCCGGGCCATGATTCAGGTGGGACACGAAATGGGACTCACCATTCTGGCGGAAGGTGTGGAGACCGAGGCGCAGGCACGGGCCCTTCAGACCATGCACTGCGATGTCATCCAGGGCTTCTGGTTTTATGCCCCCCTTCCCCGGGAGGAGGTCAAAGACAAGCTGACGCGGCAGGCTCCGCTTGCCGCGCCTCAATAGTCCAGTTTCCGCGAAACCGCCGCGGCAAACAGGCGGCCGCCGGATGCATCCGGCGGCCGCCTGTTTCTTACTCCATCTTTTCAATGGCAACGATAACCGGCGTGGAGCTCTCCGAGCCCAGTGTTCCGGTGTAGGTCACCTCCACCTTGTCTCCCTCGGCAAAGCCATCCATCGTCACGCCCTCTCCGAAATCCATAATCTGGTACTCCTCTTTTTCCGTCAGCAGCACCAGACAGTTGTCAATTTTATTGATGATTCCCTTGACGGTCTTTCCCTCCGTCTGCTCCGTGCCGGCGGCGGGTGTGTCTTTGGCCGCCGTCTGTTTCCCGGTACGCCCACAGGCGGTCAGCGCCGTGACCAGCAGCAGCAGGGCCATCGTCATGCAAATCGTACGTCTCATATTGCGTTTCCTCACATTCTGTATCTATTTGGCAGGATTTTTCCCAAACCAGCCTTCCCTGTCTCTCAGATACTGTCCCCTTCCGGTGATGCGGCATACCACCTCCTTTGCCTTCCCGGGGAAGGGAGACCCTCCTCCTGTATGTTAAGACTCCCAACCCCCATGGATAGTTGCCGCTTGTTTCTGAATTTTCCCGGCATCGAAAAGGGCAGCCGATTCCCCGGCTGCCCTTCCGCCTTCCAGGCAGGTTTCAACATTCAGCTAATCCCAAACATATTGTTCAGCACATCAACCTTCCACGCTTCGAGAGGCTGCGTAAAGATGCCTCCATATTCAAAGAAGCTGCCGCTCAACGCGCTGTATTTCCAACTGTCCAAAACGGTTCCATCCTTCAATGCAAGGGAAAGGCACCTTGTTCCATACGTGCTCGCCCCAGAGGTCAGCTTGTCGCCGCTTTCGGTGGAGAAGCTGTAAGAAAAGCGCGTGCTGTCCGCGGGATTTTCTCCGTGGGCCCCATAGCAAACGACCTCTTTGACGATAGCGTAAAATGCGGCAATCTCTTCGCGGTCCGTATAGGTATGCGTGCCCACCTCCCGCTGGATTGCTTTGCCCTCCGGAGTATTGTTCGCCCGGAAAGGGCTTGTTGTTATGCTCACGATGTCGGCCGCGCTGTCAGCTCCATAGATGACGGAAAGCACATCCCCATATGTATAGCTCTCCCCTGCTTCCACCGCAAAGGATGTAAATACCCAAAGGGTGAGGAGATTGTCCCCGTCTTTCCGGATGAGATACTTCAAATTGTCCGTGCCATCGGGGAGATACCAGACCGCCGCGTCTGTTTTCAGGTATTCCTCTCCCACGTAGCGCTTCAATCTGCTTCCGGAGAGGTTCACCTGCTGATAACATGCCGTCCGGCCGTCAACGGGGACGGTGGCCATAACTGCCGCTGTATCCGCAGCCGCCTTCCGCACCATGGAATTGAAATCCGCAGGCTTGTACAAATAGATGAGGAAGCTGCCCGCAACGGCTAAGCACAAACAAGCTGCGGCAGCGCTCCACCTCATTCGGCCGTGCCTTTTTACCTTGCGGTCCGCTCTGGCGTCCTCCACATAGCGCTCGTTGATGGAGCCGAGAAGCGCGCAGAATTCTTCCTTCTTCACAGCTCAAACCCCCGTTCTGTCAAGTATTTGTGAAGCTTGGAGCGAAGGCGGCCCAGGGATACGGACACATGGTTCTCCGTTCTGCCAAGCCGGGAGGCGATAGCCGGTATGCTGTCAAAATACCAGTACCGGCAGACAAACAGGTCCCTTTGCGCGGCGGGAAGTCCGCCTAAAAACGCGTCTATGGCCGCCACAAGTTCCTTGCGGTCAACCGCCTGCTCCACGCTGTCCGTACCCGATACCAATTCTGCAATTTCATCCAGCACAACCGGCGTCTCACCGCCCCCCCGCTTACCGGCGGTCATGTACTTGTACCGGTTCAAGGCCAGGTGCCTGGTAATTTTCCCAAGGAACGTGGCCAAGCGTCTCGGCCGGTGGGGCGGCATGGCGTTCCATGCGCGCATATAGGTATCGTTGACGCATTCCTCCGCGTCCTCCATGCTGCCCAGTATGTTTTTCGCAATGGAGGTGCAGTATCTGCCATATTTGTCCGCGGTGGCGGCCAGCGCCTGCTCATCCCTGTTCCAGTACATCTGGACGATCTGGAGATCCTCCATCGGTTTTCCCCCTCTCTACCCATATACACCGCTTCCGTCCTCAAATCTGACAGCCGCGGGGGAGAAACTTTGTACCCATCCTATCATATGGAACTCTTTTTGGAAAGCACGCTTCCGCGTCTGCCCGCCCGCTTGCCCGCATATATCAGATAATGGAATAAACTGCGGAGGTGCTGCCTGATGAGATGCCGGGTTTCCGAGCTGCGGTACAAGGAAATCATCGACGTGGCCGATGGCTGCCGGTACGGCTATGTGGGAGATGTGGAGGTGGATCTGGAGACGGGGCAGGTGACACAGCTCATCGTGCCCGGCCGGCTGCGGCTCTTCGGCCTGCTGGGCCGGTGGGAGGATACCCTTTTCCCCTGGTCCGCCGTACGCCGCTTCGGCGCGGACACCATTCTGGTGGAGCGGGGGCTGCTGCGGGAGGAGCGGCGGCGGGATTGAGGGATATTTCAAGCGTTCCTCCATTGTGCAATTCCCACTTTCGTGCTATACTGTGGTATTATTGCTTGAAGTCAAACTTCCGGGAGGAACAAATATGTGTGGCATTGTAGGATTCGTTGGCCGTGAGGAGGCCGCCCCCATCCTGTTGGACGGCCTCTCCCGTCTGGAGTACCGGGGCTATGACTCCGCCGGCATCGCGGTATATGACGGGGCGCGGGGATTGCAGGTGGAAAAGGCAAAGGGCCGTCTCCAGGTGCTCTGCGGCCTGACGGAAAACGGCGGCACCGTCCGCGGCACCCTGGGTCTGGGCCATACCCGCTGGGCCACCCACGGAGAGCCCTCTGACGTGAATTCCCATCCTCAGGTCAGTCAGGACGGCCATTTTGCCGTGGTCCACAACGGCATCATCGAAAACTACGTGGCTCTGCGGGAGTTCCTCCAGTCGGAGGGGGTTCGCTTTGTCTCCCAGACCGACACGGAGGTGGTGGCCCAGCTGCTGGAGTACTATTACAACGGCGATCTGCTGGAGGCTGTGGTGAAAACCCTCTCCCGCATTCAGGGGGCCTACGCTCTGGGCATCCTGTGCGCCGACTGTCCGGACCGCCTCATCGCCGTGCGGAAGGACTCCCCCCTCATCCTGGGCTTCGGCCAGGGCGCCCACTACCTGGCTAGCGACGTCACCGCCCTCATCAAGCACACCCGGGAGGTGTGCTACCTGGACGACGGGGAGATTGCCGAGCTCACCGCCGATCACCTGTGGGTCTATGACTCCTATCTCCGGCCGGTGGAGAAGGAACACCACCACGTGGACTGGGAGATCTCCGCCGCGGAGAAGGGCGGCTATGAGCACTTCATGGCCAAGGAGATTATGGAGCAGCCGGAGGCCATCCGCAAAACCATCTCCCCCCGCATCCAGGACGGCCGGGTGGTGCTGGAGGGCTTTGCCCTCACCGCCCGGGAGCTGGAGGAGATGGACAAGCTGTATGTCATCGCCTGCGGCTCCTCCTACCACGTGGGGATGAACGCCAAATACATTCTGGAAAAGCTGCTGCGCAAGCCGGTGGAGGTCACCCTGGCCTCGGAATTCCGGTACTGTGACCCCATCGTCACCCCGAAAACCCTGGCCCTGGTCATCAGCCAGTCCGGCGAAACCATCGACACCCTGGCCGCCATGCGGGAGGCCAGACGGCTGGGGGCCAGGGTGGTGAGCATTGTCAACGTGGTGGGCTCCACCATCGCCCGGGAGAGCGACAGCGTGCTCTATACCTGGGCGGGGCCGGAGATTGCCGTGGCCACCACCAAGGCCTACTCCACCCAGCTGGCGGTCATCTACCTCATCGGCCTGTACTGTGCCGATTTGCTGGGCACCCTCCCGGCGGAGGAGTATCAGGCCATCCTCGCCCAGCTCCAGCAGCTGCCGGACAAGCTGGAGGAAATTCTGAAGGACCGGGCGGACATCCAGTACTTCGCCTCCCTCTACTTCAACCACCCCTCCATGTTTTTCATCGGCCGCAACCTGGACTATACCGTGGGTCTGGAGGGCTCCCTGAAGCTGAAGGAGATTTCCTATATCCACTCCGAGGCTTACGCCGCCGGGGAGCTGAAGCACGGCACCATCTCCCTCATTGAGCCGGGCACCCTGGTGGTGGCCCTGGCGGGATACGGCGCCCTGTTTGAAAAGACCATGAGCAACGTGGTGGAGGTAAAGAGCCGGGGCGCCGATGTGCTGGGCCTCACCACCCGCAGCCGGGCCGCCGAAATGGCCAAAACCGCCGACCACGTCATCGCCGTTCCCGACACCCATCCCCTGCTGCTGCCCTCCCTGGAGGTGGTACCCATGCAGCTGCTGGCTTACTATGTGGCCCTCCAGCGGGGCTGCGACATCGACAAGCCCCGGAACCTGGCCAAATCGGTCACGGTGGAATGAGGAGGAAGCTGTTGAAAAAACTGATTGTACTGCTGCTTGCCCTGGCTCTGGCCCTCCCTCTGGCCGCCTGCGGGCCCAGCCAGGACACCACCGCCGTGGTGCGCTATGGCCTGTCCAATGCCTGGGATACCCTGATGCCTTACAACAGCCCGTCCGGGAGCAACTACACCCGCATTGTGTGCGACAAAATCTACGACCGGCTGGCCTATGTCCACGCCGACGGCTCCCTGGACCCCCGGGGCGCCGTCTCCTGGGAGAGCGGCGACAGCGGCATGTCAGTGGTCTTTCATTTGGATGAAAACGCCGCCTTCCACGACGGCACCCCGGTGACGGCGGCGCACTGGGCGGATACCATCGCCCTGATGACCAATCCAGACTGTCCCGCCCTGGGCCGTTCGGTGTTCAACGTGCTGGCCGGCACCGATGAAAGCGGCGCCGCCATTCCCGGCGAAGCCCTGGGGGCGGAGGCAGTGGATGCCTACACCCTGCGCCTCACCTTTAAGACCCCCACCACGCCGGAGGATTTCCTGCTGGACCGCAACCGGGAATTCTACGTGCTGCCCACCCATCTGCTGGAGGATACGGACCCGGCAGAGGTCATGGATTTGGCGCTGTGGGAGGCACCCATCGGCTCCGGCCCCTGCAAGTTTGTGGAGGAGCTCCCCGGCAGCCAGCTGACTCTCCAGGCCAACCCCGACTACCAGCTGGGGCGGCCCGGCTTTGATTTGCTGGTGATTACGGTGATGGACAAGTCCAACCTCCTCCCCTCCCTGATGGCGGGGGATTTGGATTATTACGCCTTCGGCGGCAACCTGTCGGCGGAATCCGCCCAGACCGCCAGAGAGGGCGGCATCGAGGTGCTGGAGGGCACCGTGCCCAACAGCTTCTACGAGCTGATGCTCAACAACGAGACCATTCCCTCCTCCGCCCTCCGCCGGGCCATTGACCTGGCCCTGGACAAGCAGGCCCTGTGCCTCCACACCGCCCAGGGGCTGGGGGAACCCACCGCCACCGATCTGACCCCCGGAACCACCTATACCAGCTCCCTCACCTGGAGCCGGGATGTGGCGGAGGCGGAGGCTCTTCTGGCGGAGGGGGGCTACGACGGGCGCACCTATACCCTGGCCTGCACCTCCAACCGCTCCGGGCTGGCCGCCTTGATGCAGCAGCAGCTGGGAGAGGCGGGCATCAACGTCACCATCGCCACGGTGGACTCCGCCACCCTGTTCTCCGGCATGGCCGAGGGGCAATACGATATGGCCATCGCCAGCCACACCCCCGGCGCCCTGCCCCTCTGGTTCACCGAAAGCCGCTTCAGCGCCGGCAACAATATTTTCCACGTGTCCGATCTGACCCCCTACGCCACGCTCATCTCCCAAATCAAGGCCGCCGCCGACATCGGGACGCGGCAGGCGCTGGTGGACGAGCTCCAGGCCCTGCTGGCCAGCGAGCGTCCCTTTATCCCGCTGTGGTTTGGCCGCACCCTTCACGCCCAGTCTCCCACGGTGGACAACATCGACTACCCCTCCTCCAGCTTCTCCAACGAGAATGTGTGGGACTGGACGCTCCGGGCAGACTGACCGAACAATTTCCATTCAGACAGAAGAACCTCCGTAGGGCCGCCGCCCAGCGGCCCGTGCCGAAAGGCCGGAAGTGCAGGAGGAAGCATCGCTTATGGGCCGCTATATCCGTCGCCGTCTCATCACGGCTGTCCCCGTTTTTTTCGGAATCACCCTTTTGGTTTTTCTCATGGTCAATCTGGCCCCCGGCTCCATCACCGATTTGATGGGCGAGGGCTCCGCCGCCGGCGCGGACAAGGCCGCGCTGGAGGCCGCCCTGGGGCTGGACCGTCCCCTGCCTCTCCGGTACGCCGGGTGGCTGGGGGACCTGCTCCGGGGGGACCTGGGAGAGTCCTATTTCTATGACCGGCCGGTGAGCCGTCTCATCGCCCAGCGGGTGGGACCGTCCCTGCTGCTCACCGGCAGCGGAGTGGCGCTGGCCGTGGCCATCGCCCTCCCCCTGGGCGTCCTGGCCGCCTGGAAGCCCCGCTCTCCCTGGGACCGGCTGGCCTCCGCCCTCAGCCTTATCAGCTACGGCGTGCCCGGCTTTTTCCTCTGCCTGGCGGGCATCGACCTCTTTTCCGTCACCCTGGGCTGGCTGCCCACCCACGGCATGTACACCTTCGGCACCTTCACTTCCCTGACCGACCTGCTCCGCCATCTGGTGCTCCCCGCCGGGGTGGTGTGCATCAGCAGCCTGGGAGAACTGGTAAAGCAGACCCGAGCCGCCTGTCTGGAGGCCCTGGGGCAGGACTACATTGTCACTGCCCGGGCCAAGGGCCTGACGGAGGGTGGGGTGATGGTGCGCCACGCCTTCCGGGGCTCCCTGGTGCCGGTATTGACCACCATTCTCAGCCATATCCCCCACATTCTGGGTGGCTCAGTGGTGGTGGAGCAGATTTTCGGCTGGCCGGGCATGGGCAGCCTGCTCTTCTCCGGCATCTCCCAGCGGGATTACCCGGTGGTGATGGGGGTGACCGTGGTGATCGCCCTGGCGGTGCTCCTCACCAACCTGCTGCTGGATCTGGTGTACGGCCTGGCCGACCCCAGAGTGCGGTACGGAAAGGGGTAGGGCCATGGAAACGCATGCGTATCTGCCCCGGAGCCCCTGGGCCCGGTTCCGCACCGACCGGCGGGCCATGCTCTGCCTGTCGGTGCTCTGTCTGGAACTGGTTCTGGTGTTTCTCCTGCCTCCCCTGCTGGGGCTGGAGCCCAATGTCAGCGATATGGCGGCGGGCTTCTGGGCCCCTCCCTCCCGGACCCACTGGCTGGGCACCGACGACGTGGGCCGGGATTTGCTGGCCCGGCTGCTGTGCGGCGGCCAGGTCTCCCTGCTCATCGGCCTCTCCGCCGCCGCCATCAGCGCGGCCATCGGCGTCCCCCTGGGTCTGCTGGCGGGCTACCGCCGGGGCGCCTGGGAATTCTGGCTCATGCGGCTGGCCGACGTGGTGCAGTCCTTCCCCAGCATTGTGCTGGTGCTCTGTCTGGTGGTCCTGACGGGCCCCTCCGCCGGAAACATTGTGCTGGTACTGGGCCTGCTGGGCTGGACCGGCATTGCCCGGCTGGTATACGGCAACACCCTCACGGTGCGGGATCAGGAGTACATTGTGGCGGTGCGGGCCCTGGGAGCCAGCCGCTCCCTGATTCTGCGGCGCAACGTGCTGCCCAACGTCATCTCCCCCGTATGGTGCTCCATCCCCCTGCGGGCGGGCCGGGCCATCCTGTCCGAATCCAGCCTCAGCTTTCTGGGGGTTGGTATCCGCACCCCCCAGGCATCCTGGGGCAGCCTCATCCAGGCCGCCGCCGACCTCACGGTCCTCACCGCCCGGCCCTGGGCCTGGCTCCCCCCCGCCCTGTGCATCATTCTGACGGTGTTTTGCCTGGCGGGCATCGGGGACGGCCTGCGGGACGCGCTGGACACCAGGAGCCGGCGGCTGCCCATTTAGAAAATCTTCTAAAAAAGAGAAGAATAGACACTAAAAATTGTATAATTTCTCTTGTCATACCCGGTATTCCAATGTTATGATGAGTATGACAACGAGAAAGGGGCATCATACATGTCCAGAATCATTGATTTGGAACAACGAAGCCAATTTCGGGTTCTTCTGAATCCCACCCGGCAGGATATGGTACATCTGCTGCGTCTGGTGGGCCGTCCTCTCACCGCCAACGCCGTGGCCCGGCGGATGAACCTCTCCCCCATCGCCGCCCAGGGACATCTGAAAAAGCTGGTGGATTTGGGTGTGGTCCTGATGGAGAGCAGGCGTGGAAAAAACGGCGAGCCCATTGTGGTCTACTCTCTGGACGACGTGGATATCCGCCTCCACCTGGGCCGGAAGGACACTTTCCAGGGGGAGCGGGAGGCCATGGCCGCCAACCTGGTGGATGGAGTTTTCCGCGGCCTGGTGAATACCACCCACCAGCACGAGGAAGGGGAGCTGGCAGAACAGTTCCTGCTCCGCTTCGGTGCCCTCCATCTCTCCGCCCAGGAGCGGCAGGAGCTGGCGGAGGTGGTGGCCCGCTACCTGGACAGCCACGGAGTACATACGCCGGACAACGCCGAGCACTGGGAATATGTGATTATGGCCTACCGCGCCACAGAGGAAACCTAAAATCAGCCGCTCTCCTCCCGCCGCATAAGCGGCGGGAGTTTTTTGTATAAAGAAAACCACTCGCTAGGCGAGTGGTTCAAAAAAGCCTAAGGCGATGAAAAAGATAAAAAAACTCCCTTTGCTATAATAGGAGTGCGGTCTGCCAACTGCACAAACGATAGCAAA
>CALWOL010000120.1 GCA_944383135.1 uncultured Flavonifractor sp. | reverse complement strand
ATGCCCTTCTTCATCTCGCCGCCGTACCAGGTGTTCAGAATGACCTGCTCCCGGGAGGTGAGGTTGAAGATGGCGGCGGTCTCGGAGTTCAGGCCCAGCTCCTTGTAATTCTCCACCTTGGCCTTGGAGGCGTTGTAGGAGATGAAATCGGGCTGGAAGTTCTCCAGCTCCTCCTCAGTGGGCTGGATGAACATGTTCTTGACAAAGTGGGCCTGCCAGGCCACCTCCATGATGAAGCGGATGGCCATGCGGGTGTCGATGTTGGTGCCGCAGAACACGTCCATCACATACAGCTTCTTGCCGGACAGCTCCTGAATGGCCAGCTGCTTGCAGGCGTCCCAGGCCTGCTGAGAGGCGGGCTTGTTGTCGTTTTTGAAGGTGTCGGAGGTCCACCACACGGTGTCCCGGGAGGTGTCGTCCATGACAATGAATTTGTCCTTGGGGGAGCGGCCGGTATAGATGCCGGTCATCACGTTGACAGCGCCCAAATCGGTGAGCTGCCCCTTCTCAAACCCCTCCAGGCCGGGACGGGTTTCCTCCTGGAACAGAACCTCGTAGGAGGGATTGCGCAGGATTTCGGTGACGCCGGTGATGCCGTATTGATTCAAATCCAAGTTTGCCATAATGCAGAACCTCTTTTCCGTATGATTCTATCCGGAGCTTCGGCAGAGCTGCAAAGTCCCGGAAGTACTTGATGCTGTGACCATAATCATACACAAAAACGGGCGTAAAGTCAATTCTCTAACTAGACAGATTTTGCAATTTTATTTTATGAAAATTTCAAACCGCCTGCCGGATGGCCAGGGCCAGGGCGGCAAATTCCGGAATGCCCAGCCGCTCTCCCCGGATGCCCTCAGGCAGTCCGGCGGCGGCGATGGCCTGCCGCAGCTGCTCCTTGCTCAGCCGGTCCCCGAAGGCGGAGGTCAGGCCGTTGAGCAGGGTTTTCCGCCGCTGGGCGAAGGCGGCCTTTACCACCCGGAAGAAGAAGGCCTCGTCCACCAGAGTCTGGGACGCCTCCCGCCGGGGTACCAGGCGGATGACGGCGGAGGTCACCTTGGGAGCGGGGAGGAAGCACTCCGGCGGCACCTCAAAGAGGAACTCCGGTACCGTGTGGTACTGGCAGAACACTGAGAAGGCGCCGTAATCCGCTGAGCCGGGGGCGGCGCAGATGCGCAGGGCCACCTCCCGCTGAATCATCACCGTGACGGCGGCGAAGCACCCCGCATCCAGGAGAGCGGTAATCACCGGGGTGGTGATGTTGTAGGGCAGGTTGGCGCAGACCAGAGGGGTGAGGCCGGGAAACTGTTCCGCCGCCAGGGCGGCCAGATCCAGCTTCATCACGTCCCCGGGGATAACGGTGACATTGTCGTAGGGAGCCAGGGTCTCCGCCAGGATGGGGAGCAGGTCCCGGTCCAGCTCCACGGCGGCCACCTTGCCTGCCCGCTGGGCCAGCTGGACCGTCAGCGGGCCGATGCCGGGGCCGATTTCCAGCACGCCGCAGCCCGTGTCCGCCCCGGAGGCCTCCGCGATATCCCGGGGCACCCAGCCCTGGATGAGAAAGTTCTGCCCCATGCTCTTGGAGAACCGGAAGCCGTGGCGGCCCAGCAGGGCGCGGATATCCTTTTCACTGCACAAATCCATGGGAACTCCTCCTCAGCCGGGCCATAAGGCAGTCGTCAATATACCGCCCGTCCCGGATGCTGCTCTTCCGCAGGCGGGCCTCGGTTTCAAAGCCCAGTTTCTCATACAGGTGGATGGCCCGGGCGTTGCCGGCGTCCACCAGCAGCTCCAGGCGCACCAGCATGAGCCAGTTGTCCGCCAGCTCCAGCAGAGTGCGCATGAGGGCGGTGCCCACTCCCATGTCCTGATAGTCGGTGCGGACGGAGAGCCCCACGGTGCCCACGTGGGCGGTCCGGGGGTTGGGGCTCACCTTGAGCTGGGCGGTGCCGATGACGGTGCCGTCGGCCAGCACCGCCGCAAAACTGTGGTCGTTGGGGCCCAGGGCCTGGAATTTTTCCACATTGTGCCGCACCCGCTCTGAGGGGAGGGCCAGGGTGGTCTCAAAGACTCCCGGCGTCCGCCGCAGGCAGTTGACGCTCTCCATATCCTCCAGCCGGGCGGGACGGATGGTGTAGTCTGTCATAAGCGCCTCCCGGGCCGTCAGGGCATGCGCAGCCGGGCCATCTTGAGGTCGTCGGCATATTGGCCGCTGCGCACCGTGGTCATCCGCAGGCGGCCCTCCACCTCAAAGCCCAGCTTTTCATACAGGTGGATGGCCCGCTGGTTGTCGGCAAACACCTCCAGCTCTACCCGGACCAGCATGAGCCAGTTGTCCGCCAGGTCCAGCAGGGTGCGCATGAGGGCGGTGCCCACCCCCATGTTCTGGTAGTCGGTGTGGACGAAAAGCCCAACGGTGCCCACGTGGCGCATCCGGGGATTGGGAAAGACATGAAGGCCCGCGGCACCGATGACGGTGCCGTCCTCCAGCACCGCCACAAAGTGGTGGTCATCGGGGCCCAGGCCCTGGAGGAAGGCGGTGCTGTCGGCGTCCCGGTAGGAGGGCAGGCCCAGGGTGTTTTCAAACACACCCGGCATCCGCCGCAGGGCGGCGGTTCCTTCGGCGTCCTCCGGCCGGGTGGGACGGATCGTATAGTTCATAGGGCATCCCCCTTGCCAAATATTTTTGCCATGATACCACAAACGCCCGGAAAAAACAACCGCCCGGAGGGAGGTCCCCTCCGGGCGGCGGAACAACGGGCTCAGTAGGCGGCCACCACGCCGCCGTCGTTGGCGTACACCGTGGAGATGCCGCCGGTCTCGCTGATGAGGATTTCGGAGAATTGGCACTGCTTCAGGGCCAGCTCCCGCAGGTGATAGGCCCGCTCCAGGCAGTTGCAGTGGACAATGGCCAGCCGCTTGCCGGCGTGGCAGGGGTCGGCGGCCATCATGGCGGCCATCTTGCCCAGGGCCTGCTTTACCGACATGGCCTGGCCCTTTTTGCAGATCTCCCCCTCCGGGGTGGAGCCCAGCAGCAGCTTGATGCGCAGGGTACTGGTCACCAGGGACTGCATCCGGGTAAGCCGTCCGTTTTTCCGCAGGTTGTCCAGGTTCTCCAGCACAAAGAGGGTATCCATCTCCTCAATATACCGGGATACCTGGGCCACCACGGTGGTGAAATCCATGCCGGACTGGGCCAGCTCCTGGATTTTCAGGGCCACCAGCACCTCCCCGGCGGAGGCGGAGCAGGAGTTGAAGATGTGGACGTTGGAGTTGGGATGCTCCTCCAGCCACAAACTCCGGGCCTGGGCGGCGGCGTTGTGGGAGCCTGACAGCAGGGCGGACAGGGTGACCACATAGAGGTCCTCCGCCCCGCAGGCAAAGGCGTCCAGATACTGGGCGGGGGAGGGGCAGGAGGTGTGGGGAGCGGTGGGACACTCCTTCATGGCCAGGAGCAGGGCGCCCCGGTCGAAGCAGGCGTCGTCCACAATGGACTGGTTCCCCACATGAATGGTCAGGGGCACGCTGAGAAACGGACCGTCCCGCAGCTGGGCGGAGGTCAAATCACAGCAGCTGTCGACAATAATTTTAAAACTCATAACAGAAATCCTCAAATATCATATAAAAGATTACATCCGCTCTTTGGGCCATTGTATCATCATTGCCGGGAAAAGTAAAGGGAGAAGATGTAAACAAATTGGATTTCTCTGGAACACTCAGACGGGCCAGGCAAATTTGTCCGGGGCGCCCACCAGAATCCGGGCGGAGCAGGGAGGCACCGGCAGCCAGGTCCGGCCGCCGTCGTTGTTGAAGATGGCGTTTTGGTTCAGCACGTCCTGGAGCACCGGCTCGTTGTGCTTAAACTCCACGTGGACCTCCTCCGGCTCCAGGTTGAACACCACGTACACCCGCTGGCTGTCGGTGGCCCGGCGGAACACCAGCTGCTGGTTTTTGATGAGCACGTTCTCGTACCCGCCCTCCCGCAGGGCGGGGAAGGCGGCCCGGATGGCGGCCAGCCTGCCGAGGTGGGCGCACAGGCTCTGGTCCAGCCGCTCCATCTCCTCCAGCTCCAGGTGGGGGCGGAGGACCACGTCGGAGGTCTTGGTGCGCTCCCCCTTCAGGCCCCACTCGCTGCCGTAGTAGAGGGAGGGGATGCCGGGCATGGTGTACAGCAGGGTGTACAGGTTGGGCAGATGGGCGGCATCCTTCAGCTTGGAGGCCACCCGGTCCACGTCGTGGTTGTCGGCAAAGTTGTACAGGCACAGGTTCCGGTAGATGCCGCCGGGGCCGAACTGCCGGTGGAGGGAGTGGGCAATCTCAAAGTAATTCTTGTCGTTGTGGGAGGACCACAGGCCCTTCCAGCACTCGTAGTTGGTGACGCTGTCCAGCATCTCCGGGTTGGCCCACCGGGCGTAGTCCCCGTGGATAATCTCCCCCATCAGCCAGAACTCCGGATTTCTGTCCTTCACAAAGCCCTTGAGGGTGCGGAAGAAGTCAAAATCCACGCAGTCGGCGGCGTCCAGCCGCAGCCCGTCAATGTGGAAGGTGTCCATCCACATGGTCACCGCCTCCAGCAGATGGTCCACCACCTGGGGGTTGCGCAGGTTGAGCTTCACCAGCTCATAGTGGCCCTGCCAGGCGTCGTACCAGAAGGGGTCCCCCATGGGGGAGGGGCCGCCGAAGTTCAGGTTGTGGAACCAGCCGCAGTAGGGGGAGGCCTGTCCCTTTTCCTGGACGTCCCGGAAGGCCCAGAATTCCCGGCCCACGTGGTTGAACACCCCGTCCAGCACCACCCGGATGCCGTTCTCGTGGAGCTCATCGCACAGCTTGGCGAAGGAGTCGTTGTCCCCCAGCCGGCAGTCGATCTGGAAATAGTCGGCGGTATCGTAGCCGTGCTTGACGGACTGGAACACGGGACCCAGATAGAGGGCATTGACGCCCAGCTCCTTCAGGTGGGGAATCCACGCCCGCAGCTGCTCCAGCCGCTGCACCGGGGCCCCGAAGTCATTGTACTCCGGCGCGCCGCAGAATCCCAGGGGATAGATATGGTAGAACACAGAATCGGTGGACCAATGAGCCATAACAAACGCCTCCGTTTCAATGTGTGGAACAACTCAGCCTTCCTCTTCCTCCAGCTCCCGCAGCAGCTTTTGGTCCTCCTTGGAGGATAAGTCCAGCTTTTCATACAAATCGGGCCGCCGCTGCCGGGTGCGGAGAATGGACTGCTTCCGCCGCCACCGGGCAATGTTTTTGTGGTCCCCGGAGCGGAGAATGGGGGGGACCTTCCGGCCGTGCCACTCCTCCGGCCGGGAGTACTGGGGGTACTCCAGAAGGCCGTTCCAGTGGCTCTCATTTTCAAAGCATTCCGGGTCGGACAGCACCCCGGGCACCAGCCGGGCCACCGCGTCGGCCACTACCATGGCGGCCAGCTCCCCGCCGGTAAGGACGAAGTCACCGATGGAAATCTCCTCGTCCACGCACTCCTCGATAAACCGCTCGTCAATGCCCTCATAGTGGCCGCACACCAGAATCAGGTGGTCATAGTCGTCCCGCAGGCGGCGGGCATGGGCCTCGGTGAAGGTCTGGCCGGCGGGGGAGAGGTAGATGGTGTGTCCCGGCCCATAGGTGTCGGTGATGTGCTTCCAGCACTGGTAAAGGGGGTCGGCCTGCATCACCGCTCCCCGGCCGCCCCCGTAGGGGTAGTCGTCCACCTGCTTCTGCTTGCTGAGGGTGTAGTCCCGAATCTGGTGGGCCTCAATGCGGATGATGTCCCGCTCCTGGGCCCGGCCCAGGATGGACTCATTCATCATGTCTCCCACCGTCAGGTCGAAGAGGGTCATAATATCAATGCTATACATCGGTGCGCATCCCCTCGATGAGCCGGACCTTGAGATAACCGCCCTCCACATTGGTCTCCGCCAAAAACTCGTCCACGGCGGGAATCAAATACTCGTGCTCTCCCTTGACCACATAGACCTCGTGGGCGGGCGGAGTGAGCACGTCGGCCACCACGCCCAGCGTTTCCCCGGTGGCGGCGTCAATGACCTCCAGCCCCATCAGGTCGGCCAGGAAGTGCCGCCCCTCCGGCAGCACCACCCCGGTGCGGTCAATATACACCGTTTTCCCCTTCAGCGCCATGGCGCCGTTGACGTCGGTTACCCCATCCAGGGCGGCCAGCACGTTGCCCTTGTGGGGCCGGGCGGCGCGTACCCTTACCGGCCGGCCGTCGATATAGAGGGTGTCGAACTGACAGAGGAACTCCGGAGTGTCGCACCAGGGGACGATTTTCACCTCGCCCTGGATGCCGTGGGTGTTGACAATCTGCCCGGCCTCCAAAAACTGATTCTTCATAAAAGTGACCTCCTGGAGAAAGCGGCCGCTATGGATGGCGGCCGATTTTTAGGATGAAAAAAGCGGCGGGGTCAGCCCCGCCGCTTTTCAGTCGACGATCTCGACGGAGACCTTGGTGCCCTGGCGCTGGGCCACGGAGCGCATCAGCGTGCGAATCTCCTTGGCGATGCGGCCCTGACGGCCAATCACCTTGCCCATGTCCTCGGGGGCTACCCGAAGCTCCAGGACGGTCTCACTCTCGCCGGCGTGCTCGGTAACCACCACGGAATCGGGGTGGTCCACCAGGCTGCGGGCGATGTAGGTGAGCAGTTCCTTCATGCCAGCCAGACCTCCAGTTAGATGGCGCCAGCTTTTTTCAGCAGAGCCTTCACGGTCTCAGTGGGCTGAGCGCCGGTCTTAATCCAGGCCTGGGCGCGCTCGGCGTCCACCTTGATCTCGGCGGGCTGGGTCAGGGGGTTGTAGGTGCCAATCTCCTCGATGAAGCGGCCGTCCCGGGGATAGCGGGAATCCGCCACCACGATGCGGTAGAAGGGAGACTTCTTGGCGCCCATGCGGCGCAGTCGAATCTTAACCATTGTATCTTCACCTCCATGTAAGTTTCAAACATCTATTCTGGAAACGCGGCACGCCGCGCTTACCACAGGTTAAAAGGGCAGGCCGGGCAGCTTGCCAAAGCCCCCCATTTTGCCCATCCGGCCCAGCTTCTTCATATTCTTGCCGGAGAACTGCTTGCTCATCTGCTGCATCAGCTCGAACTGCTTCAGCAGCCGGTTGATGTCCACCACCTGGGTGCCGGAGCCGGCGGCAATGCGCTTTTTCCGGCTGTTGTTCAGCAGGGAGGGGTCCTCCCGCTCGGCGGGGGTCATGGACAGGATGATGGCCTCGGTGCGGGTTAGGGCGGACTCGTCCACCATGGCCCCCTCCAGGGCCTTGCCGCTGACGCCGGGGAGCATCCCGGCAATGTCGCTGAGCGAACCCATCCCCTTGAGCTGCACCAGCTGGTCATAGAAGTCGGACAGGGTAAACTTGTTTTTCCGCAGCTTCTGCTGCAGCTCGGCGGCCTTCTGGGCGTCAAAGGTCTGCTGGGCCTTCTCAATGAGGGAGAGCACGTCCCCCATGCCCAGAATGCGGGAGGCCATCCGGTCCGGGTAGAACAGATCCACCTGGTCCAGCTTTTCCCCCTGGCCCACAAACTTAATGGGCTTGCCGGTGACTGCCTTGATGGAGAGGGCCGCGCCGCCCCGGGCGTCGCCGTCCAGCTTGGTGAGCATCACGCCGGTGATGTCCAGCGCCTCGTCAAAGGCCTTGGCGGCATTCACCGCGTCCTGGCCGATCATGGCGTCCACAATGAGCAGAATCTCCGTGGGCTGAATGGCCTCTTTCATCTGACAAAGCTGCTCCATCAGCTCCTCGTCCACGTGGAGCCGGCCGGCGGTGTCGATAAAGACGATGTCGTTGCCGTGCTTCCTGGCGTGCTCAATACCCGCCCTGGCGATATCGATGGGGTCAATCTGCCCCATCTGGAATACCGGTACGTCCACCTGGGCGCCCACCACCTCCAGCTGGGTGATGGCGGCGGGACGGAAGGTGTCGCAGGCCACCAGCAGGGGCCGCTTGCCCTGCCGCTTGAACAGCCCCGCCAGCTTGGCGCCGTTGGTGGTCTTGCCGGCGCCGTTGAGGCCGCACAGCATCACCACCGTGGGGGGCTTGGAAGAGATGGTCAGCTTGGTGTTCTCCCCGCCCATCAGGGCCGTGAGCTCCTCGTTGACAATCTTGACAATCATCTGGGCGGGGGTCAGGCTCTCCAGCACGTCGGAGCCCACGGCCCGCTCAGTGACGGAGGCGACAAACTGCTTGACCACCTTGAAGTTGACGTCGGCCTCCAGCAGGGCCATGCGGATCTCCTTCATGGCCTCCTTCACGTCGGCCTCGGTGAGACGGCCCTTGCCCCGCAGCTTCTTGAAGGCCGCGGAGAGCTTTTCGGTCAATCCTTCAAATGCCATGGGGTCACTCCTGTTTCAGCTGGGCCAGCAAATCCCGCAGGCGGCCGCACTGGAGCTCCAGCTCCTCGTCCTGCCAGTTGGAATCGTTGCGCTGGCTGATGGCGTCCACCGCCGCCTGCATCTGGGCAAACTGCCCCTGCATCTTGTGGAAGCGCTTGATGATGCCGGTTTTGTCCTCCAGCTCGGTGAGCACCGCTTCCGCCCGGACGATGACGTCCCGCACACCCTGCCGGGTGATGCCGTAGTTCTCCGCGATTTCCGCCAGGGACAAATCCTCGTTGTAGTAGAGGTCGTAGAACTCCTTCTGCCGGTCGGTGAGCATGTCGCCGTAGAAATCGTACAGCAGCGCCATGCGGTATGCCTGATTTTTCATCCTGCCGCCTCCTTCCGGGCCTCCGGTGGTTCTGTAAAGGAAGTAAAGTTTCATAGCTTTACAACAAGAAGGATAATACACGATTTTTCCCCATTTGTCAAGAGAAATCTTTCCCTGGCAGGGAACGCATATTCTGGGCGGTTTGGCAGAGACTATGGACGATTACCAAACAAGGAGGTCATCTCATTGAAGTACCGCATCCTGACCGCGGCGGCGGCGCTGGCCCTGCTGTTTTCCGCCGCGCTGCCTGCCTCTGCCTTTTTCTTCGCGGAGGAGGAAGAGACAGTCCCCGTGGCCTGTGACCTGATGAAAAACGCCATGGTGGGGCAGAGCCTCACCTTTACCAGAAGCGACTTTCTCACCGATGGCGGGGAGTTGGACGCCATTGTGCTTTCCGCCCTGCCGGACAGCCAGGCGGGCACCCTCACCCTGGGAGGACAGCTGCTGCGGGTGGGAGACGTTATCTCCATGGAGGCGGTGGAGGGCTTGAGCTATACCGCCAGA
Organism: uncultured Flavonifractor sp.; assembly: GCA_944383135.1. Lineage (GTDB taxonomy): Bacteria > Bacillota > Clostridia > Oscillospirales > Oscillospiraceae > Flavonifractor. Next base: position 1,115 of record CALWOL010000120.1, on the reverse strand, counting down.
GATACCGCCAATCCCTCCGCCGCCAGCTTCCGCTTTCTGCCGGTGTTTGCCAACGGTACCAGCGGGGCGGAGGCCACGGCGGAGCTCTTTCTGCTGGCGGAGGCCAACAGCGCGCCGGTAGCCCGGGATTTGGAGCTGACCACCTATCAAAATGTGGCAATCTCCGAGCGGTTCAGCGCGGTGGACGGGGAGGGAGACCTGCTCACCTACCACGTGGTGAAGAAGCCCGCCCGAGGCGCGGTGACGGTGGGGGAGGACGGCAGCTTTGTCTACACCCCCTATGAGAACAAGACGGGGAAGGACAGCTTCACCTATGTGGCGGTGGACGCGGTGGGCAATTCCTCCGACCCGGCCACGGTGAAGGTGCGGATTGAAAAGCCGGATACCAAGGTGACCTATGCCGACTTGAGCGGGCACCCCGCCCACAAGGCGGCGGTCCGCCTGGCGGAGGAGGGCATTTTTGTGGGGGCGTGTATGGATGGGGCCTATTTCTTCCAGCCGGAGGAGCCGGTCACCCGCAGCCAGTTTGTGACCATGACCATGGACGCCGTGGGCCTGGAGGCGCTGGAGGGGGTGGAGCGCACCGGCTTTGCCGACGATGACGCCATCCAGACCTGGGCCAAGCCCTACGTGTCCTCCGCCCTGAAAAGCGGCCTCATCCAGGGCAGCAGGGACGAGGACGGGCAGGCGGTGTTCCGGGGGACGGACACGGTGACCGCCGCCGAGGCGGCGGTGCTGCTGGACCGGGCGCTTCAGGTCACGGATGTGGACGCCCAGACCTTTGGGGGCGCGGACACTCCCGCCTGGGCCGCCCAGTCGGCGGCCAACCTGTCCACCTGCGGCGTGCTGGAGACCGGGGACGGACTGGAGCGAGGGCTTACCCGGGGGGAGGTGGCCCAGCTGCTGTGCGCCGCCCTGGAGCTGCTGGACAGCCGGGACACCGGCTGGCTGTAAGCGGAAAACAAGAGGGGCCGGACCTGTGCGGGTCCGGCCCCTCTTTCCCGCCGCTGGGGCAAAAAACGGGAATGATAGTTGAGTATGGCGGAGATATGTGGTACAATATAGCATTAGCGCATAGGATACCAGGAGATCAATTTCTCCCTGACGAGGTGTAA
>CALWOL010000119.1 GCA_944383135.1 uncultured Flavonifractor sp. | reverse complement strand
GACCAGCTGGAGGAGCTGTCGGAGCAGCTGGCGGCAGACTACTGGGCGGAGCACCAGAGGGAGATCCTTGCCATCATTGACGGTTCCTTTTTGGAGGAGTATGATGCGTTCAACATCGGGGCGGCGTTCCGCAGCGCCGCCGGCGTGAGTATCGCCTACACCCTCCTGTCCCGGTGCGGGCTGGAGCCGGAGCGGTATCTGACGCACGAGGACTTTAGGAGCGTCTTTGACTGGAATACCCCCGCCGCCACAGCCGCCCTTGGCACGGCGGTCAGCCAGACCGGTGAGCAGGTCCTGCGGAGTATAGAACGTACCATCAAGCACTATGAGCGCGAGCACATCGCGGAAAGGAGCAAGAGCCATGACCAACGAGCTGACCTACACCCGGAACGGGGACTATCTGATCCCCGACCTGACCCTGACCCAGCAGCCGGAGACCGTGCCCCTGGGCAAGTACGGGCGGATGCGCAAGGACTATCTGGAGAATCACCGGCCGATTCTGTTCCAGAAGCTGCTGCTGGAGGAGGGCCTGTACCCCCATCTGCGGGAGACCGACGAGACCGCCCATCGGCGGCTGAGGGAGCTTATGCCCCGGCTGGCGGAGACGGCGGGGGCGACGGAGGCGCTGAAGGCGGCCGACCCCATGCAGTGGGTGGGGCTGATGAACACCTGCAAGGCGCAGGCAGAGGAAATGATCCGGAACGAGCTGGTATTCCATTAGGGGAACAGGCAGGCCAATTCAGCCTGTTCCCCTCAGAGCGGGAGCAGCGGGAATGGATTGAGACAGAAGGGTCGGGCGTGGACGCGCCCGGCCCTTTTGCTGCCCCGAGGACAGCGGAGCTTGTGCCCCCCTTCCGCCAGGCATATCTCCCCCAAATTCTGCGCTATGAGGACGAGGGGACCTCCTGGGAGGCCCTGACCAGGTTCTTTTCGGACCACCCGGAGGAGACTCTGCGGGTCAGCTACCTGCGCCTGCGCTTCGGTGAGACTCCGCGCCAGTATGTTGCCCAGGATGGCACCCCCATTGGCTTCCAGGGGTTGTCGGAGCAGCTCCATGTGTGGGAGGGCAGCGCCAACACCCCTGCTGCCGAGCGCCGGCTGACCTGGCCGGAGGTCTGCCGGCTGGTGGAGCTGGAGATTGCCCGGGAACAGGCCCCGCCGGAGGCCGCCGCTGAGCCGCCACCCCCGGAGGCCGCCCCGGCAATGCCGGAGCGGCCCCAGGTGTCCAGGACAGCTACCCCGGCAGACATAGATGCCGCCCTCCAGAGGTGGAACGGCAGCATCCAGAGCAAGCACACGGTTGTCCGCTACATGGAGGAGCACGGGCGGGAGAAGGGCACCGCCGCCTGGCTGCGGCAGGAGTACGGGGATGACCTGCCCGCCTTTCCCGTGGCGGTGGAGGGTGGCTCTGCCGCTGTGCCCTGGCCCAAGGTCCAGCGCCGGATCGCCCGGCTTATCCGGGAGGACCGCTTCTATACCCAGGCCGAGCAGGACAACCTGGACGATATTGACCCCATCGCCATCCGGGAGGCCCTGGCCCGGCGGGGCATTGTCAACGGACAGGTGGCAGACCCGGAGAAGCTGGACAGCGACCCCTTCCTTCAGCAGGTCATGGCCGACGCGGAGCGTGTCGCCAGTGCGGACGTGCCAGAAGTGAAGGAAGCACCAGTACCCACCGTCCGGGAGATTTATGAGCAGTATCTCCCTGTGGTGCGGGAGAAGGTGTTGGCGGACAAAGCCTATCAAAACGCCTGCCGGAGCTCGGACCGGGAGAACGCCATGCTGGAGGGGGCGGAGGCCATCAAGCGGGCCGTATCCACCATGGAGGACACAGCCCTTCTCCGCCTCTACTATGACCTGGCCGAGTTCCACAACGACCTTCACAGGGCGGTGCTGGAGGACACCTACACGGCACTGGCGGCACCACGGGAACACGAGGGCAGTCCAGAGAGCACCCCGGAAAAGCAGCTTGTGCCAGAGCGCGAGGCCCTCGACCGACAGCCCCGTGACCCTCTGACCGCCGCCTACGGCGTGGGGGATTTCGTCTATCTGGAGGGCAGGGAGTACACCATCACTTCCCTGGAACGGGAGCGTGTCCAGCTCCTGGACCCCACCCTGCCCTACCCCATCTACCGGCTGGAGATGCGGGACAGCTTTGAGCGGCTGCTGAGACAGGACCAGCGCAACGGTTCCATCACGGATTTTCTTCCCGCAGACCTGGATTCCTTTGACCAGGACCTGCGGGAAGTGCTGACCTCCAGCCTGATGAGCAGCCAGGACAAGGACTATGCCGCCCAATGGCTGAGAGACGGCGAGGGCAGCACCAGGATCGCCCGGCGGCTGGCGGAGCGGTTTGCCGGAACGGTGGAGACCATGACCCTGGCCACCGGGAACACGGCGGATTACCGGGCCACGGCCACCGGCCTAGATGTAACTATCATTGGAGCAGATGACATGCTGCTGGCCTCCCTGTCCGCCCCGTGGCCGGAGCTGTCTTCTGTCCTCCGGGCGCTGTACCAGCAAGAGCTGGACGGCTTTACCCACACGCCCGCACAGCGGGGGCCGGTACATCTGGAGGGGACCAACGCCTATCAGGCGGAGGCGGAGTTTATCCCTGAGCCGGTGGCGGTCTACCCGGCGGAGGAGCATCATCTCCCCTATCATGTGGTGCTCCAGGCCATCCACACCGGGGAGCCGGAACCGCCCCAGCCCGTCGCCGGGAACTTCCGCATTACGGACGACCATCTGGGAGATGGCGGCCCCAAGGAGGAATTCCGGCGCAACTTGGAGGCCATCCGCACCTTAAAGCAGATTGAGGCCGAGGGGCGCGGGGCCACAGAGGCGGAGCAGGAGGTCTTGTCCCGCTATGTGGGCTGGGGCGGCCTGCCGGATGCCTTTGACGCTGAAAAAGAGAATTGGGCCCGGGAGTATCAGGCGCTCAAGGGCCTGCTGACGGACACAGAATACGCCGCCGCCCGGGCCTCCACCCTCAACGCCCACTACACCAGCCCCACGGTGATCCGTGCCATCTATGAAACTGTGGGCCGTATGGGATTTGAGACCGGCAACATTCTGGAGCCGTCCTGCGGTGTGGGCAACTTCTTCGGTATGCTGCCGGAGGGCATGGCCGGAAGCAAGCTGTATGGCGTGGAGCTGGACAGTATCTCCGGGCGCATTGCAAAGCAGCTCTATCCCAGGGCCGACATCACAGTGGCCGGTTTCGAGACCACCGACCGGCGGGACTTCTACGACCTGGCAATAGGCAACGTCCCCTTCGGCCAGTACCAGGTCAACGATGAACGATACAACAAGCTGGGCTTCAGCATCCACAATTACTTCTTCGCCAAGGCCCTGGACCAGGTGCGGCCGGGCGGGATTGTGGCCTTTATCACCAGCCGTTACACCATGGACAGCAAAGATGAGACCGTGCGCCGGTATCTGGCCCAGCGGGCGGAGCTGCTGGGGGCTGTCCGCCTGCCCAACAATGCGTTTCAGGCCAACGCCGGGACAGGAGTAGTCTCCGACATCCTCTTTCTGCAAAAGCGGGACCATTTGATGGACCTTGTGCCAGATTGGGTCCCCGTCCAAGAGACGCCGGAGGGCTTCACGGTCAACGGATATTTTATGAGCCACCCGGAGATGGTGCTGGGACAGCCCACCGCCGAGAGCACCCAGTACGCCAGGCAGGACTACACGGTGGCCCCTATCGAGGGGGCGGTGCTGGAGGATCAGCTCCGGGAGGCGGTGCGTCACATCCACGGCAGATACCAGGAGGCCGAGCAGCCTGCGCCGGGCGACGCCATCGGCACCTCCATCCCGGCGGACCCCAATGTAAAAAACTACTCCTATACCGTGGTAGATAACCAGGTCTACTTCCGGGAGAACAGCGTCATGGTAAAGCCCGAGCTTAACGCCACCGCCATGGCCCGTGTCGTGGGTATGGTAGAGCTGCGGGACTGTGTGCGCCGCCTGATTGACCTTCAGATGGAGGATGCGGACCCCCTTGCTATCCGGGGGGAACAGCAGCACCTCAATGACCTCTACGACACCTTCACCGCAAAATATGGGCCCATCAACAGCAGGGGAAATGAGCTGGCCTTTTCGGAGGACAGCGCCTACTATCTGCTCTGTTCCCTGGAGGTGCTGGATGATGACGGCAATGTTCGGGAAAAGGCCGATATGTTCACCAAGCGGACCATCCAGCCCCACCGGGCTGTCACCCATGTGGACACCGCCTCCGAGGCCCTGGCCGTCTCCATCTCCGAGAGAGCGCGGGTGGATATGGACTACATGGCCCAGCTCACCGGCAAGACCGAGACGGAGCTGGCCGCCGACCTGCGGGGTGTCATCTTCCGCCTGCCAGATTCGGAGGACGGCAGGGCCGTCTATGTGGCGGCAGATGAATATCTCTCCGGCAACGTGCGTCAAAAGCTGGCCCGGGCCAGACAGGCGGCGGAGGCAGACCCGCTGTATCATGACAATGTGGAGGCCCTGGAGCAGGCGCTCCCCAAGGACCTGGACGCCTCCGAGATCGAGGTGCGCCTGGGAGCCACCTGGATCGACGCCAGGTATATCCAGCAGTTCATGTACGAGACCTTCCGTACCCCCAACTATATCAGGGACCGGATACAGGTCCACTTCTCCACCTACACCGCCGAGTGGACCATCACCCACAAGGGGGCAATCTCCTCAGACAATGTGGCGGCCTACGACACCTTCGGCACCGGCCGGGCCAACGCCTACTACATCCTGGAGAACACGCTGAACCTGCGGGACGTGCGCATCTACGACACCATCCAGGAGCCGGATGGCACAGAGCGCCGGGTGCTCAACCAGAAGGAGACCACCCTGGCACAACAGAAGCAGCAGGCTATCAAGGACGCCTTTCGGGACTGGCTCTGGCAGGACCCCGAGCGCCGCCACACCCTGGTGCGCAGGTACAACGACCTGTTTAACTCCATCCGGCCCCGGGAGTACGACGGGAAGCATATCGTATTCGGCGGCATGAACCCGGAGATCAAGCTGCGGGAGCATCAGCTCAATGCCGTAGCCCATATCCTCTATGGCGGCAATACCCTCCTGGCCCATGAGGTGGGGGCGGGCAAGACCTTCGAGATGGTGGCCGCTGCCATGGAGAGCAAGCGCCTGGGCCTGTGCCGCAAGTCTCTGTTTGCCGTCCCCAACCATCTGGTGGAGCAGTGGGCCGCTGAGTTCCTCCGCCTCTACCCCTCCGCCAATATCCTGGTGTCTACCCAAAAGGACTTTGAGGCCAAGAACCGCAAGAAGTTCTGCGCCAAAATTGCCACCGGGGACTATGACGCGGTGATTATGGGCCACTCCCAGTTTGAGCGCCTGCCGGTCTCCTGGGCGCGGCGGGAGCGGCTGCTTCACGACCAGATCGCGGAGATTGAGGAGGACATCCAGGAGCTGCGGGCAAACGCCGCAGAGCGCATCACCATCAAGCAGCTGGAGCGGACAAAAAAATCCCTGGAGGCCCGACTGGAAAAGCTCAACTCCACCCGCCGCAAGGACGACGTGGTGACCTTTGAACAGTTGGGTGTGGATCGGCTCTTTGTGGACGTGGCGCACGGCTACAAAAATTTGTTCCTCTATACAAAAATGCGCAATGTGGCGGGCCTGTCCACCAGCGACGCCCAAAAATCCAGCGATATGCTCTTGAAATGCCGCTATCTGGACGAAATTACCGGC
>CALWOL010000118.1 GCA_944383135.1 uncultured Flavonifractor sp. | reverse complement strand
TGGAGTTCTCCGAGTGCCCCAAGGCCTTTGAGGGCTTCCCCATCGCCCTGATGTCCGCCGGCCTGGTGGCTCTGGCCTTCATGGGCTTCTCCGGCCTGAAGGTCTTTGGTTAAGGGAGGCGGAAGAGTATGAATACTGTTATTTTTGCTGTGGTGGTCCTGGCTGTGCTGGGCGCCATCTTCGGCCTGGTGCTGGCCATTGCCGCCAAGGTGTTTGCCGTTGAGGTGGACCCCCGGGAGGAGGCCATCCTGGGCTGCCTGCCCGGCGCCAACTGCGGCGGCTGCGGCTTCCCCGGCTGCTCCGGCTATGCCGCCGCCGTGGTGAAGGGTACCGCCCCTGTCAACGCCTGCGCCGCCGGCGGCGAGGCGGTGGCCGCCCAGATTGGTGAAATCATGGGCGTGGCCGCCGGCGCCACGGTGAAGCAGCTGGCTCAGGTCCACTGCACCGGCTGCGGCCAGAACTACAAGAAGTACCACTATGTAGGCCTCCACGACTGCGTGGCCGCCTCCAAGCTCCCCGGCGGGGGCGACCTGGGCTGCTCCTACGGCTGTCTGGGCCTGGGCTCCTGCGAAAAGGCCTGTCCCTTCGACGCCATCCACGTCATTGACGGCGTGGCCAAGGTGGACGAGGAGAAGTGCAAGGCCTGCGGCAAGTGTGTGGACGTGTGCCCCCGGCACATCATCGCCCTGGAGCCCTACAAGACCCGCCGCCACGTCACCATCCCCTGCTCCTCCCACGACAAGGGTGTGGACGCCCGGAAGGTGTGCGACAACGGCTGTATCGGCTGCTCCCTGTGCGCCAAGAGCTGCCCCAAGGAAGCCATCACCATGGTCAACAACCTGGCGGTCATCGACTACGAGAAGTGCATCGGCTGCGGCATCTGCGCCCAGAAGTGCCCCCGCAAGCTGATCACCGTGGATGGCAAGGTGCCCGAGGTGAAGCCCGCGGCCCCCAAGGCGGCTCCTGCCGCCGCCAAGCCCGCCGCTCCCGCGGCGGAGGCTCCCAAGGCCGAGGCTGCCGCCGCCCCCAAGGCGGAGGCTGAGACCAAGGAATAAGAAACAGAAAAAATCAGGACCTGCAATCGTTGCAGGTCCTGATTTTTTGCTCTGGCGCTCAGTGCTGGCCCAGCTGGAAGGAGGCGCACTCGGTGGAGGCGCAGTTGGTGGCGTTGGGCTCGCAGCAGCCCACCTTAATCTCGTTCAGGGAGCAGCAGTTCTGACCCTTGCAGTGGTGGGCGCAGCTGTTCACGGAGCACTTGATGCTGTTGTTGGGTGTCTGGTTCATGGAATCATTCCTCCTTGTTTCCGTGGTACGCCATTAGTATGGCCCGGAAGGAGAAAGATTATTCCGCCTTTTTTCCCGGCTCCTCCGGCAGCGCCTTGGGGATAAACCGCCGGGCAAATTTTCCCTTGCCCCGGTTTTTCACATAAAAGTAGCCGATGGCGGAAAAGACCACCGCGCCGATGAAGTTGACGAACAAATCCTTCATGGTGTCCAGAAGGCCGATGTCCAGATAGCCGCCCAGCCCCAGGGACTGCTGGGTGCCGTCGGCGGTGACCACGATGACGTCGGTGATGCCGTGGATGGCGACGGGGTGGTTGCCTCCTGCCGGGTCCAGCATCACCGAGCCGATGGAGTGGACGACGGTATCCTTCTGCATATCCAGCAGAAAGAGCTGGTCCATGGTGCACTCAAAGAACTCCCACAGCACTCCGATGGTCATGGAAAAGCAGAAGGCCATCAGGGACAGATAGATGGGGGAGAGGGTGAAGGTGAGCCGCTCATTCCGGTTGAGAATGTCCAGCAGGGAAAAGCCGATGGCGGCGCACAAAAAGCCGTTGAGGGTATGGAGCATGGTATCCCAATAGGGGAAAGTGATATAGTAGGCCCGGATTTCCCCCAGAATCTCAGCGGCGAAGATAAACAGGAGGATGATGACCTCCAGGGTATTGGGGATGTCGATGCGGATGGCCCGCTCCAGAAAGCTGGGGAGGGTAAAAAGAAACAGGGTGAGCACGCACAGGAAGGCGTTTTCAAAATTCCCGTGGAGAATTTGGGCCACCAGCATCAGCACCACCAGCAGCCGCAGAATGAAGTAGACGGCGGCCAGCCGGGGACTTTCCCGTACCTGCTCCCGAAATTTTTTCCGGTGGTCCGGCCGTTCAGACACTTGCTTCACAGGAGCCTCCTATTCTGGTTTGGCCGCCGGCGGCAGCTCCTGGGCGGACAGGTGGCGGTATTCCTGGGCGGAGTTCAGGATATCCTCTGCCTCCTCCGGCCGAAGGGGCCGGGTGACCTTGGCGGGAGAACCCATCACCATGCTGCCCGGGGGCACCACCATATTCTGGGTGACCAGCGCTCCGGCGGCCACCAGACTGCCCGCCCCGATGACGCAGCCGTTGAGCAGGATGGCGCCCATTCCGATGAGACAGCGGTCCTCCACGGTGCAGCCGTGGATAATGGCGCTGTGGCCCACGGTTACCTCCCGGCCGATGACCACCGGAAAGCCGGCGTCACAGTGGAGGACCGCGTTGTCCTGAACATTGGAGCCCTCTCCCACCTGGATGAAAGAGCCGTCTCCCCGCAGCACGGCGCCGAACCAGACGCTGGAATCCTCCGCCAGAGACACATCTCCCAGAAGAACGGCGCTTTCCGCGGCCCGGGCGGTGGGGGCGAGAACAGGCGACTTGTCCTGATAAGCTTGAATCATTGGGGCGTCACACTCCTTTTTTTACAAAATGGAACCGTACCCTCCATTATAGCCGCTGTGCCCCGGACTGACAAGTCAAATCTCAGCCCGGGCGGCATAGGATAGGGTGGAGGTGAGCACAATGGATTTGAGACACAACAAGATTACCCTGGGGGAGCTGCTGGACGCCCCAAAGGCCCGGGCGGTGCTGCAGCGGCGCTTTCCCATGGTGATGAAGCACCCCCTGGTGGGTGCGGCACGCACCATTACCCTGGAACAGGTGCTGTCGGTTGCCCAGGCCTATCTCCCCCCCAAAAAGCTGGAGGAGACGCTGAACGAGCTGCGCCGGGTGTGAACCGCTCCGCCTCCCGTCCGCCTCAGGGATTCTCCTGCCGGCGGGCGGGGCGGAGGTACCACCGCAGCGCGTCGGTGCGGCCCGTCCGCCGCAGCACCAGGGCGGTGAGCGCGGTGTCCGCCGCCCACAGGAGAAAGACAGGGGGAAAGAGCCAGGGCGGGACGCGGGAGACCAGCGGGGCAAGCCAGGGGTGGATGAGCCCCAGCACCACCGCCGCCAGCAGACCCCAGCACAGGCTGAAGGGGAGGCAGACCCGCCCGTCCAGATTCAGAGGCAGGTGGGAGTAATCCCAGAAGGCTACCTGAAAGACCTTTTCGTAAAACAGCCCGGCGGCGTACTCCACTCCGGAGCACACCAGGGCGGCGGCGGGGAGGAGGAGCAGCGGCTGGTGCCGCACCCCCTCCGGCAGCAGCAGCACGGCCACCGCGCCCAGTCCGTACACCGGACAGATGGGCAGCAGCAGCCGGCATTTCCGGTCCCGCTTGGCCTCCCCCCGAAGGCGTACGTAGGCCACCTCCACCAGAAATCCCAGAAAGCTGTATAACAGAAAATACCAAAACCAGACCATACCTTCACCCCTCCTCCGCCATAGCATGGGCGGTGGAGGGCAAATCATGCCCGGCAGTTTTTAGCAGAGGCGCTCCGCTAAGGCAGGGGGAGAAAAAAGGTGGAAATTTGTCTATTCTGCCCTTGAAGGGGGCGGGCAAAATATGATACGATAGAAAAAATTCAAAAGGGGTAATGAAGCGTCATGCGGCATCTCATTGACTTTGGAGACCTGACGAGGGCGGAGTGGGAATCCCTGTACCGGCGGTGCAGCGATATTATGGACCACCCCGCCGATTTTATGGAAGCCTGCCGGGGCCGGGTGATGGCCAGCCTGTTTTATGAGCCGTCCACCCGCACCAACTTCTCGTTCCAGACCGCCATGCTGCGGGTGGGAGGCACGGTGTTTGGCTTTGCCGATCCCAAGTCCACCTCCACCGCCAAGGGAGAGACCCTGAAGGACACCATCAAGATGGTCTCCGGCTATGCCGACGTGGTGGTGATGCGCAATCCCAAGGAGGGCGCGGCCAAGGCGGCCTCCCTCTACTCTGATGTGCCGGTGATCAACGCCGGTGACGGCGGCCACATGCACCCCACCCAGACCATCGCCGATTTGACCACCATCACCCGGCTGCGGGGCGGGGTGGACGGCCTTTCGGTGGGCCTGTGCGGCGACCTGAAGAACGGCCGCACCGTCCATTCCCTCATCAAGGCCCTGGCCAAGTTCGACAAGGCGAAGTTTTACCTCATCGCGCCCCGGGAGCTGGCGGTGCCCGAGTACATGCGGGCCTTTATGAAGGAGCGGGGGCTGTGGTTTGTGGAGGTCACCGGTCTGGAGACCGTCATGCCCCAGCTGGACGTGCTGTATATGACCCGCATCCAGCGGGAGCGCTTTGTGGACCCCCTGGAGTACGAGCGGTGCAAGGGCGTGTACGTGCTGAACCGCCGGAAGCTGGATCGGGCCCGGAAGGATTTGCTGGTGATGCACCCCCTGCCCCGGGTGGATGAGATTTCCATTGACGTGGACGACGATCCCCGGGCGGTGTATTTTGACCAGGCCCGGTACGGCATGTTTGCCCGCATGGCCCTGCTCACCGACCTGGCCAAC
>CALWOL010000117.1 GCA_944383135.1 uncultured Flavonifractor sp. | reverse complement strand
AGGCCCGGACGCAGGCGCCGCAGCCGATGCAGCGCTCGGGGTGGTAGGTCATGCGGGCCACGCCGATGATGCCGAAGTCGCACAGGTGGGCCTTGTTGCAGTCGTTGGGGCAGCCGGCGATATTGATTTTGATATGGTAGTGGCTGGGGAAGATGATGGGCTCAATCTTCCGGGCCAGCTCAAAGGTGTTGCAGTTGCCGCAGATGCAGTGGTAGTTGCCCACGCAGGCGGTGATGTTCCGGGCGCCGATGGTGGGGTAGCCCGCCTTGGGGTCCCAGGGCTGGGGCTCATGGGCCACCTTGTCCATGTCCACCCCGCACAGCTGGGCGTCCACCTCTTTGATGTACGTTTCCAGGTATTCGTTCACCGCGGGAATATTCTCATACTTGATGCCGGTGATGTCGAAGGTCTGGCGGGTGCCGAAGTGGAAGTTGCCGTCCCCCCAGGTGTGGGCGATGTGCTCCACGTAGGAGAGGTACTTGGCGTCCACCATGCCGCCGGGGACCCGCATCTGGAGCATGAACTCACCGGGCACCTTGGACTGCCGGAAGCAGTTCAGGCGCATCTTCTTGACGTTGATATCGTGATTCATCCTTCACCCACTCCTCTCTCAGTCCACCAGATCCCGGGCCACGGTGTAGGGGAATACGGGGCCGTCCAGGCAGACGTACACCTCGTCAATGCGGCAGTGGCCGCACTTGCCCACGGCGCAGGACATCTTGCGCTCGAAGCTCATCCACACCTTTTCTGCGTCCACCCTGTTGTTCATCAGCTCCAGGCCGGTGAACTTCATCATGGGCGGGGGACCCACCACCACCACGGCATAATTGCCGCCGAAGGAATCAAAGGGGATCTCCTTCACAAAGGTGGTGACCAGGCCGGTGCGCCAGCCCTCCTTGGCGTCGTTGTCCAGGGCGTAGATGGTGGAGAACTTGCCCTTCCACCCCTCCAGCTCGCTGTGGAACACGATGCCCTCCTCATTCTTGAAGCCGGAGATGAGGTGGACGGATTTTACATAGTCCGGCTGCTCCGCCAGCATGTTCAGCAGGGAGCGGACGGGGGCCAGGCCGGTGCCGCCGGTGATGACCACCAGGTGCTTGCCCTTGAACTGCTCCACCGGCCAGCCCTTGCCGTAGGGGCCCCGGAGGAAGAGGGTGTCCCCCGCCTGCTTCTGGAAGATCACGTTGGTGACCTTGCCCACGGAGCGGATGGTGAACTCCAGCCAGCCCTCCCCCTGGGCGGAGACCGAGATGGGGGCCTCCCCAATCATGGGGATGGACAGCTGCATAAACTGGCCGTGGGCGGGCTTGGCGTCGGTGGCCACCCGGAAGGTCCACTCGTGGACGCTCTCTTTCTTTACGCTCAGGATGGTACAGGCCTGAGGCTGCACGGGATTTGTCATAGCTGCTGCCCTCCCTTACTGGTTGGCCATGGAGGCCTTGATTTCCTCCACGGCGGCGTTGACCTTGCTGACGGTGGCGGAGATGGAGATGAGCTCCGGGCAGCGGTGGGTGCACCGGCCGCAGCCCACGCACATATGCCCCTCGCCGAAGCGGGCCTTGTAGTCGTGGAACTTGTGGAGCACCTTGTACCGCATCCGCTCACCGGCGGTAGAGCGGAACTCCTTCTGCCCCGCCATCTGGTCAAAGCCGGCAATCTGGCAGGAGGCGGTGACCCGCCGGCGCTCCCCCACCTCCGGGTTGTCGCCGTAGATCACGTCCCGGGTGGTGAAGCAGGTGCAGGTGGAGCAGGCCACGGTGCAGGCCCCGCAGGACACGCAGCGGCTGTTGTACTCCTTCCACATGGGATGACGCTTCAGGGCCAGGCGCACCGCCTTGTCGTCCAGGTCGGGCACGGTGACCTTCAGCTCGTTCTCCTCCACAAAGGCGGGGGCGTAGTCGGCCTGGGGCAGGCCCGCAAAGTAGCGGGCAAAGGAATCGTCGGTGACCTGGACCTGCACCCCGTCGGGGGAGAACTTCAGGGCCAGGGCGTAGTCGTCGGTCTTGTTGGTGCCCATGGACACGCAGAAGCAGGTGTCGTCCCCGCCGTTGCACTCCATCAGGGCAAATTTCACCAAATCCCGCACCCGCTTGTAGTACAGGTCCTCGTACCCGCCGTTGCCGGCGTAAATTTTGGCCTGAATGTGCTGGGCGTTGATGTCACAGGGCCGGGCCAGGAGGAGGATGGGCTTGGCCTTGGCCTTGCTGGCCCGGTACTCGTCCTCGGTGAAGTAGAAAATGGCCTGCTGAATGGGGGTGATAACCTCCTTGGCGGGATAGTCCGATTTGACCTCCCACACAATGTCGGCGAAGCGGTCCACCTCCGCGTACTTCACCACGTCGGTGTCGGAATAGCGGCCCGCCTTGGGGAAGCGCTTGGGGGCAAATACCCGGTAGTCCTGCTTCAATGCGCTCAGCACGGCGTCCGCCTGAGCGGCGGTAAGGGAGAAACCCATGCTCCGTACCTCCTTAAAATAAATTAGATTCTGTTAATAAAATAACATTGTGCTCACCCAAAAGAAAACTTTTATTTTTTTATACTTCCATAATCTTTTGTGATGAAAGCGGCAAAAAAGACCGTTTCCTGCCCTGTGAGACAGGAAACGGACCAAATAGGTTTCTTTTTTTCCAAAATACAATTATTGACCGGACAATTCGTGGAAAACCTGTCGGAATTCCGGCTCAAACACGCTGTTTTTCCGCCACAGGAAGGTAAACTCATGGGAGATCTGAAAATCGGCCAGCTCCACCTGGAGGATGGACTGATCGGCCAGCTCCCGCTCCACCGCCTTGCGGTAGAGGAAGGTAATGCCGCACCCCCGCTTCACCAGCTCCTTGATGACGAACAGGTCGCTGATTTCGATGATGTGGTGGAAGTCGCACAGGTGATGGTTGGTCCCCTCCAGGGCCTTCACCAGCACGTCCCGGGTGCCCGAGCCGTCGTTGCGAAGGATCAGCTCCCGGGAGAACAAATCCCCCAGGTGGAGGGGGCCGTCGGGAAGGGGATAGCCGGGGCCACGGACGCAGATGTAGGGCTCATGGGACCAGAGAATGAAGTCATACTCGCTTTTGCGGAAGTAGCCCTCCACCACGGCGAAATCCAGCTCCCCCTCGTTGAGCCGCCGCAGCAGGCTCTTGGTGTCCTCCACCACCATGTGGAGATCGGTGGCGGGATTGCGCTTCATGTAGGCGGCCACCCGCTCCGGCAGCAGGTACTCCCCGATGGTGAGGGTGGCCCCGAAGCGGATGGAGCGCCGGCCCGCCTTCAAATCCCCCATGTCCCGCTTCAGCTTCTCCTCGTCGTGGCGCATGGTGAGGGCGGCGTTGCGCAGCAGCTCCCCCTCCCGGGTGAGGGTGAGCTGCTTGTTGCGGTAGACGAACAGCCGCGCTCCGTAGTGGTTCTGCAAGTACTGGATGTGCTGCGTCACCGCCGGCTGGGTGATATTCAGGTTTTCCGCCGCCCGGGTATAATTCCGGCACCGGCATACCTCCAGAAAGGTGTCCATTCGAAAATCCAGCACGGCCCTTCCCCCTTTGCCCCTTATTATACGCCACTTTTTCCCCGGGGGAAAGGGGAATCTCCCGGGGAACCGGCGCATATACATGCCCCGTGAGAAACATTGCGGGGAGTGTTGCTGTGTGAAAGGGAACATCGAGGAGCGCGCCTGCCGGCTGGCGCTTTACATCATAGAGAACAAAGCGACGGTGCGCGGCGCGGC
>CALWOL010000116.1 GCA_944383135.1 uncultured Flavonifractor sp. | reverse complement strand
AAGTCCTGATCCACCATGGCGAAGAGTTCCTTCACCGGGGGCGCCTCATCCGGGTAGGGGAGCTGGTCGCGGATGGATTGGGCCAGGGCGCTTTTCTCCGGGTACAGGGCGTCCCACAAGCTCCGGTAGGCCAGGAACAGGCCGACCAGTATGGCCGCTGCTCCCACCACGGGGATCAGGTAGTAGCCGAAGCTCATCTCTTCTTTGAGCCGCTCCGCCTCGTAGGGCATGGACTGAGCCGTCAGGAAGAACCAGATGGCCAGCCCGCCCCCCGCCAGGAAGAGGGCCGCCCAAATCAGCCCGGTGAGCCGTCCCCGGGTGCGCTGAAGGCAGTAGCCCTCCGCCGGCCCGTCCGGCTGCTGCTTTTTGTTCCACCACATGATGAGAAGAATGAGCGGAATGGAGAAAATGCGAAAAACTACCACAAGAATGATGTAAACGAGCAAATTCCAGGGCCATTTGAGATAAAATCGCTTGTTAGAAGAGTCCTTTGATTCCATCATGTTCTCCTCCGAACGCGGCGCGGCAATGCATCCGGCCTTTTTTGCGGCGGCCATGGGGCAGGGTCCCCGGCGCGCCCATCTGATTTGATTATAATTATTTCCGGCGGGTTCTTCAATCCTGTTTTGGAGCGGGGCTTCAGCTGCCTTTTTCGGCATAGAAATGCTCCCTCCGTAATTGACAGTGAAACAAAGCACGGTCAATCATGGAGGGAGCATCATTACATCTGGGGTATTTTGCGCCGGTTACAGGTGCTCCAGCACCAGCTCGTAGGCCTGGGCGGTGGCCGCCTGGATATTGACCGTCTGCCCCAGGGACAGCACGGGAACGCCGGCCTGGGTCAGCGCCTCCGCCAGCGCGGTCTCAGGCGCCAGCCCGGCGGCGGCCACGACGGTGTCAACATGGGAAAGCGTGTGCCTCTCCCCGTCCTTTTCGTAGGTGAGGGCATCTGCCGTCACCCCGGTCACCTTGGCGCCGGTGAGCAGTACGCAGCCCTTTTCCAGCAGCCGGCCCATCAGCAGGGAGCGGGCGGAGGTCCTGTCCTCCCGGTCCAGGACGGTGTCCATTTCCAGTACGGTGACCTGCCGGCTGTTGGCCTTCAAATCCCGGTGGGGCGGCAGGAGGAAGTCCGCCGTCTCGCAGCCCACCGAGCCGCCCCCCACGATGACTGTGTTCTGGCCGGGAATGGCCTTTCCCGCCAGCACGTCCCAGGCGGTGACCAGCTCCCGGGCGCCCCGGAGGAAGCTGGGGACCAGGCTGCGGCTGCCGGTGGCGGCGATGACCAAGTCATAGCCCTCCGCCCGGACCAGCTCCGCCGTGACGGGACAGTTCAGCCGGATGTCCACCCCCGCCGCCCGGGCCCGGCGGATGAGATAGGCGGTGGCCTTTGCCACCTCCTGCTTGCAGGGGGGGAAGGCGGCCAGATACATTTGGCCGCCCAGGTGGTCCTCCGCCTCGGCCAGGGTGACGGTGTGGCCCCGCTCCGCCGCGTAGAGGGCGGCGGTCAGGCCGCCGGGACCGCCCCCCGCCACCAGAATCCGTTTTTTCTCCTTCGGGGGGCGGGCGGCATCGGCCAAAGCCTCCCGCCCGGCCTCCGGATTGACGGTGCAGCAGAACCGCTGGTCCGCGTTGACCGCAGCCAGACACCGCAGACAGCCGATGCAGGGCCGGATGGCGGCGGGGTCCTGCCGGGCCTTGTTGGGAAAGTCGGGGTCGCAGAGGAGCGCGCGGCCCACATATACCGCGTCGCAGGCCTCCTGCTCCAGCAGCAGCTCCCCCACCCACGGCTCGTTGACGCGGCCCACCACACCCAGGGGGATGTGGACGGCCCGGCGGAGCTTGGCCGCGTAGTCCATATTGAAGCCCTGGGCCCGGCCAAAGGGGGCGGTGGTGTTCCAGGGACTGTCAAAGCAGCCGTCGGACAGGTGGAGCATGGAGGCTCCCGCCGCCTCAAACCGGCGGGCCAGCTCCATACCCTCGGTCAGGGACTGCCCGCCCGGCTCCTCGTCACAGGCCGACATGCGGACGATGATGGGGAACTCAGGCCCCACCTGTGCCCGCACCGCCCGGATGACCTCCAGGGCAAACCGGCTCCGGCCGTCCAGCCCACCGCCGTATTCGTCCACCCGCTTGTTGTGAAGGGGGGAGAGGAACAGACCCAGCAGGCCGTGGCGGTGGCAGCAGTGGAGCTCCACCGCGTCAAAGCCCGCCAGCTGGGCCCGGCGGGCCGCCTGAGCGAAGCGGAGGACGTAGTCCTGAATTTCCGGTACGGTAAGGGGCCGGGGCAGCTCGGAATAGGGACGGGTTATCACCGGGGAGGCGGCCACGGGCTGACGGCCCTCATTGTAGCTGGCGGGGGCGGCCACGGCGGGGTGGAGCAGCTGGGCGCCCGCCTTGGTCCCATAGGCGTGGAGAAGCCCGGTGAGCTTGCGCAGCTCCTCCACCTGCCAGTCCTCGAACAGACCCAGATTGCGGTAGGTGCCGTAGCGGCTGAGCTTCTCAATGAGCACGCTGGCCACGGTGATGTAGCCCACGCCGCCCTTTGCCCGGGCCTCATAGTATTTCAGCTCGTCCTGGGTGAGCCGCCCTTGGGTATCCGCCATGTGGGTGGAAATGGGCGCCATGAAAATCCGGTTCTTTACCGTCATATTCCCCACGGTGAGGGGGGAAAAAAGTCGCTCAAACGCTTCCATTTTGTCTCTCCGGAGCGGGCTCATTCCCCGGCGAAAAAGACGGACATGGGGTTGATGTCCACCTCTTCCTCCTCGCTGGCGGGCTGGGGACGCAGGTAATCCACCCCGTAGATGGCCCGGGCGGTGAAGGACACGCCGCCGCCCAGGGGCACCGGCTGGTCCGTCTCCTGCACCAGGCGGACGGCCTTGGGCTGATCGCAGGTCTCCAGCCGGAGAGCGGAGAGCGTGGTGTAGGCGGAAAGGAACAGGCCCTCCCCGGGAACGGCCAGCTCGGCCATGGGCTTGATCTCCTCGGAGGCGCTGAGGAAGGTGTCCTTCATACCGGCGGCGTCGGAAAAGACCATGGCGGCATAGGGGCTTTCCTCGGTGGGAATGGGGGCCGCGCCGGCCACGGACACCTGGGGGCAGAAGGAGCGCACCTGGAGGGGCGCGTGCTTGTCCGCGTCCACCAGCAGCTGGGTGCCGAAGGTGAGCTGGGTGCCCTGCTCGGGGGTGAGGAACAGATCAATCACCAGCCGGTTCAGGTTGACCCACATGATGCGGGCCCCCACCTTCACCGCGCTGGAGCAGCCGCTCTCCCCGGCGTCACACTGGCTGGCCAGGAACACGTAGTTGTCCCCCACGTCCGCCACGTCCCACACCTTATGGGCCAGGGCCCGGCCCAGCGGCCCGGCGAAAATGGTACCGGGATTGCACGCCTCATACTCCGCCAGGGACGTTCCGCCCCACACCGTGTTTTCCAGCTTGCCCTGATTGTTGTGGACGTAAATTCCGCAGATGGCGCAGCCGTAGTTGGTTACCTCAATATAGTCGTTGGTGTTGTTGGGAATTCGGAAGAGCAGCACCTCCTGGCCCTGCTTCGTGGTACCCAGCACTTCCTGCTTGATGGTCTGACTCATCACAAAACGCACCTGCCTTTTCCTGAATTGAAATTGCCGGCATCCCCGCTGGGGACGTCCCTTGATGAAATAAGAAATGTGCAAAAGGGATGCCAAGTCCTCTTCTATCAGCGCCAAGGGAAAGCCCCGATTTATTAAGTTGTTTTTGCATTGTAATGCGTGCTTTTAATGCAATGTTGACTTTGCCGGGGGGGAGGGAACCCGCAGACCTGTCCCCAAAGCGGCCTGGGGCGCGGAAAAAGAGGTGCTGGCAAAGCTGGCATCAATTTTGCATTATATCCGGCCAGAGAACCGTTCATCGGTCCAAAACAACAGCCAGCGTCAAATGAGAAAGGAGAACCATTATGGCCAAGATTATGTACGGCAATTACAACGACTTGCCCTGGATGCCCAACCACCGCAAGGATGTGGACGGCAAGGTGATGTGCTACATGAAGTGCTTTGCCATGGAGGCCGCCAACATGCATATGTGCATCGGCAAGATGTACAACGGCATGCCCATCGGCCCCCACACCCATCCCAACGAGCAGATTGCCACCGTGGTGAAGGGCGAGTGCGACTACTGGGTGG
>CALWOL010000115.1 GCA_944383135.1 uncultured Flavonifractor sp. | reverse complement strand
GGCCCTGGGGACCGGTCTCGCCGGGGGCGCCCTTGGGGCCCTGGGGTCCGGTCTCGCCGGGATCGCCCTTGGGGCCCTGGGGACCGGTCTCGCCGGTGGCGCCCTTGGGACCCTGGGGGCCGGTCTCGCCGGTGTCGCCCTTGGGGCCCTGGGGACCGGTGTCGCCGGGATCGCCCGTGGGGCCCTGGGGACCGGTCTCGCCGGGATCGCCCTTGGGGCCCTGAGGGCCGGTCTCGCCCGTATCGCCCTTGGGACCTTGGGGGCCCTTGGGCAGCGGCACATCAGACTCTACGTACTGGTTGGCTGAGGAGTCCCACAGAAACCAGAACGCGCTGTCCTCCTCAACCGTGGGCGGGTGTTCACTGAGTGCCTTGATTGAGGCCTCAAGCTGGTAAAATTCCGACGGCACCTCCGGCCACTGGGCGTCGCCTGACATACTCTCTGGGACAAACACCCGGACCATATTGGTGTGGCGGACAAGCTCACCCTGGGAAGCCCTGAGCTGCATGGTATAGTACCCCGACAGGGCCAGCATTTCCTTGCTCAGCAACACGGACAGGGCTCCAGCCTCCTGAGAAAGGGCAATAATGTTAAAATTGTCCTTTGCTTTTACCATCAGGTCCCAGTCCCATCCCTCCGGGATACTGCCCTCGATGCGCAGCTCCCAGGTCAGGTTGTCGTACTGCCTGGCAAAGGGTCCCTTCGCTTCAATGTGCCAGTTTGAAAAGGTTATCATCCCATCACTCCTCCAGATTCCATATTTCACAGACACCTCCCGGCAAGCGCCGGACCATCCTTACAGGCAGGCCGGAAGAGCGGTCTGTCTGTATCTTTGCCGGTATTATCTCTGGAGGTGTACCTTTTCGTCCTCTGAACGGCCATGATGCCAGAAGTGCCCGATCTACGCGGAATATAGGAACACGGTCTCCGGGCATGCTATGGCCGGAGGTGATGCACATGGAGCCCACTTACAGCGACAGATATGCCAATCTGACAGAAGACCCGGCCATGGAGGCCTATTTTTCCCAGCTGCCCGGTTATATCCAGGCCCAAATCCGTGCCCGCAAGCAGCAGCCCGCCACTCTGGAAGCGCTTCAACGCATGGCAAACGAGGTAAAGCAGTTGTTTTAACTGTTTTTCCTCCCGGGAAGGCCACGGAAACAAGCTGAGGGACGGCATGCGCCGTCCCTCTTTTTGACCTGCTTCGGGCACCAACCGGCAGACGTCACATAGAATGGGCTGGAAGGGTTCTCCTTCCAATATCTGCTAGGAGGTATTGCAATGCCTGAGAAGGTTATGCCCGGTCCGGTGCAGGATACCGCTTGTATCCGGGAAGCCGTCTGCATACACACCAAAAAGATTTACGATTCCTGCAAGGAGGAAGATATAGCGCCTTTTATATTACTCTTACACCGCCAGCAGCCCCAGGCGGTCCAGGATGACGGCCATGCGGCACAAATCCTCACTGATATTCAACACGCCGCCTCCGTAGCCCCGGAGCGCGCCTCGGTCCAGGAGCAGCTGCACGGATGGCCGGTAGCTCTCCGGCACGTCCTCAATCGTCTTGTAGGTAAGCATGTCAACCTCCTTGTCCGCTTTCCCGGCATAATCCGGGAGGCAGTAACCCCGGATGTAACGTCCGTTTACGGTCACAGTGCGCCGGGCCACGGCCTCCCCCTTATTGCCCTCGATGACGGTGATAGTGCTGCCCGTCACCTGCTCCACAACGCCCACGTGGTTGGGGGGCGCGGTGCAGTCGGTGGCGGCGTAGTTGGAGCCGTCCTCCCAATGGTACATGATGATATCCCCCGGCTCCGGCCGGTAGGCGTCATTTTCCTCCCAGTGGCCGACGTCCTGGTAGCGCTCAATCATTTTGGAGCAGCTGCACTCCCCCAGGATGATGTCCTGGAGGCCGGCCGCGATGCCGGCAGCCGTGACAGTGGCAGCACACCACTCGTCGTCATACTGGACGGCGTAGCCCCTGGGCAGGGGCCGCTGGGTGTTGTAGAGGTCAATGATGGTCTTAAACTTGCCGTTTGCCTCGCTGTATCCCAGCCAGCCCCGCATGACGCCGACGACTTTATTTCTCAGTTCCAGCTCCGTCATTGCCGCCACCCCAATTCATAACTTCCTTGAGCTTATCAAATCCAAACATAGCCGCATATGCCACCATGAACCCGGCCACCACAAGGGCCGCGATGACGTACCACGTGATTGCCACCGCGTAGACCTGGCAGTAGGCGATCCCAGCCGCCAGCGTAAGCACAATGGCCACGGCCAGGACCAGGAGATTGGTGGGGATCTTATTCCGGGCGGCCCGCTTTGCCACCTCCACAATGATGTTGGTCAGCGCAACCAGAATCCCGATTGCCGTGATGATCGTCGCAAGTTCCATATATTTTGCCTCCTCCTATTCGTCAAACAAATTATGAATACCCTGTTCTTCCAGGAAAGCCTTCTGGTCATGCTTCACAGAGGCGGCGTACTCCAGCGCGGCCTCCATGTCGCCGTTGGTATGGCCCCGCTGCATGGCGTGGGCTGTTGCTTCACCCAGGGCGATAGAGGCCCTGGTGGACTGGACCAGCAGGACCATGAGCCTCTGCTGGGCCTTGTTTCGTTCCTCCTGGGCCTTGTCCCTTTCATCAATGCGCCGCTTAAAGCCCCAAACGATCAGCCCCATGCCGGCCGACGGAATTCCCATGGCGGCGAGGAGCGCCGCACAGAACGCCCAAAAATCAATGGTCACCGGCATCACCTCTTATTCCGCTGCCAGCTCAACATAAGCGGGACGGCCGCCATAGTAGGAACTTACATCAGACCGGTTGGAACGGAAATCCACCTCAAACACGCCTGCACCAGTACCGTGGTTCCACAAGCCGCCTCGAAGCGCGAGCAGCTCCTCGACGCCATTATTAGAATAAAAACTGTCAGCGCCATAGGTATCACCCTCCTGGTTATCCTCCGGGAGGAGGGCCATGGCCTGGAGGTAGAGTTTTGCGGTCGCTCCGATACCAGTTGCGGCCGTAGTGAGGTAAAATAGAGCGTTGCGGTTACTGGCCTCCTGAGAGGTGATGGTGGTGTCCCACTGCCAATGGCTGGACACATAATCCAGCTTCACGCTGCCGGTTGTCGTCCCCTGGCCGTTGGGTGTGATAAACAGGTCCTCCCAGCTTGTGGCGCTGGCCTTGACGGCCTTCCACTGAGCGGAGTCCGCGCTCAGATCAACGTCCGGGTCTGCGGCGTTGTTCCAGGGGATCACCTGGAGTTCGCCTTTCACCAGGCGGATTCCGGGTGTCCACTCGCAGATATTGCCGTTTAGGTCGGCAATACCATCTAAAGCACCGTTATGCCGCCAGGACAGGGGGCCGGTACCGGTAAGTGTCCGATTGATCTTGCCATCCACTCCGTAGTTGGCCGGGATAGCCCCATATGACGTCTCGCTAACATCCTTGCCAAAGTTATTATTACCCCTTGGCATGGTGCCGTTTTTGCGGCACCAAAGGGCCAAAAAGGCCCACTCGGCGGCGGTGATGCAGTGGTGGCCCACACCCTTGCCCCGGCAGCGGTCAACATACTGGTCGTGGGTGATACTGCCCTTTGGATCAACGCCGGGCAGGCTATATATCCTGCCGTTTTCCTCCACACCCTGATACTTGCCGATATAAATATAGGGCTTCTCCACGCCGCTGACCCGGAACGTGGGATGTACCGTGTCGTCTCCTCCGGTGAGGAGGTCAGAGAGCTTCTGGGAGGCCACCTGAACGTAAAAGCCAGGCATCCCCTTGTCGTCCAGGATCATTTTGTTGCCGGGACAGACGGCGGCCAGAGCCAGGCCGCTGGTGTCAAAATTCGCCATTGTATCACACCTCCAATTAGTTTCTCAGGCCATCCATGGCCCACAGGGTCAGGGTGACATCTGCCATATCCAGCGGGACGGGCTCGGCCTCGGCGGGCTGCTGGGCGTCCGTACCGGCGTCACCCTCCGCCAGGGCCACCGCCTCCACGGGCTCCGGCTCGGCGTACTTCCGGGCAGGAATGTCCACCTGGGCCACATAGTACCGGCCGGTACCGGTGCCGATGACCAGGTTCCCATTGTCGTCCAGGCAGATGTCCAGGTGCACCGGCCAGTCCCGCTGGTAGGCCTTGCAGTTGACCATCAACTCGTCGTCGCCAAATGTGAGCTTGGTAGTGCTCTGCGCCCAGGAAATCTTCTGGCCCTCATTGATCTCCACAACTTTTACGATGCTGTCCATTATGCCATTCCTCCCTTGATGCGCAGGGTCAGCACGACTTTTTTCGCGCTGCCATCAAAGCTAACCTTAAACCCATTGAGCTGCTTGTCCGTGATGTGGATGTCCCCCGCCAGGCCACCCTCCACGCTGGTGGCCTCGGCCTCGATGGAGTAATAGAGATTCCTCCGGTTGGTGGTCAGCGGCACCGAAACCGGGGCGCTGACCGTGGAGTTAAACGGGTATGCTTTGGAGTTGGTCAGGGTGACGGTATGGGTCTCCCCGGTAATCTCCTCCCCGTGCAGCTCCTGCGTCTGCCGCAGGGCCAGGTAGCCGTCCACCAGGACACGGATGGCCCGGTCAGCGTCCGCCACACCGCACTCCAGGTTGTTAAAATTAGTCTGGTCCTGGGACGTACCCTGCTGCATCACCTCCCCGGCGGGGGTGATGGTGGAGGTCCCGTCTCCATTGGACTTGATGTTATAGGTGTTGTCCGGCACCCTCACATGATCCAGCCAGTATGTCCGCTCGTACATCAGACCGCCTCCTCTTTGATGGTAAAGTCAAACCAGTACAGGATGCCGCTCTGCTGGGCGGTGACCGAGATAGAGACATTTTGGTACGCCCAGGTGGCCCCGTTGGGGTCCAGCAGCTCCACCCGGTTGACGGTGGCGGCCCCGCCTGTGTTGATGGCCACCCAGGCCCGGACGGTGCCGCTTGACTGGATCTCCACCTCATTGATGGCTGCCTCCCGCCAGGTGGAGCCAACCCGGTATCTGGCCCGGTAGATGTTGCGTTTGACAAAGACCCTGAACTTCTCCAGGGCGGTGTCTGTGAGCATGATATCCCTCCTTTATAACGCGCCCGGCGGACTCCCGCAGGGCCTGGCATATACCCCGGCTGATCCGGCTGTCTCGTTAAAGGTGAGGCCACCTTCCCCCACTCCGCCACTTGTGGCGGTCTGGGGATGAGTGCCGGTGACGGCCTCCCCGGTAGCCGGGGCGGCATAGACTGCCTGCCCGTCCATTCCCTCCACGATCACCACCGCTCCGGCCTGTCCTCCCTGGGTGGCCGCCTGGGGCCAGGTGCCGGTGACGGCCTCCCCGGTGGCCGGGGCGGTATAGACCGCCCGCCCGTCCCCCGTCTCCACCACCACCAGCTCCCGGGCCGCTCCGCCCCGGGTGGCCGCCTGGGGATAGGTGCCACACCGGCGGACAGCGTACAGGACATATCCCCCGGCGGTTTGGATGACTACCGTGTGCTGGGACATCCATGCCAGCTCCGCCGCCAGGTGCGCGGGCTTGAGCTCGTTGATGGCGGCCCAGAAATCTGACAAATCCGGGATATACCCCACCTGGTCCCTCATCACAATGACAATCCGGAGGAGGTATTTGTCGTACACCTCCTCCACCAGGCACTCCGGCCAATAGGCCTCTGCCATGCCCCGAATCATCTCGACGGTGGTGGTACCGGTACCTTTGATTTTGGCCAAAATCCGCTCAAGGCGCTGTTGGGCGGGCTTGGTTTTATCGGTTGTGATGCCGTAGGCCCGCTCCCACAGCTCCAGTCCCCAGCCGGAGGCGCTGGAGGGGAAGAGCTGGGCCAGCACAGCATCCTTGGCCTGCTCCGCCTGGGCCACCGCGTCCAGCAGCACCCGCTGGAGCTCCGCGTCCTGGGGCGTGGTACGGTAGAGGGCGGGCAGCAGCTGCTCCAGGGGCGTCATGTGACGCTCACCTCCCCCAGCACCGGCACCTGGCTGGCCTGGATGGTCAGGTTCTCCGTGCCGCCGTTGACGGTAAGGCTTGCAAAATCCACTACACCCTGGATGCTGAGCAGCATCGTCCGTATCCGGCTGTATATCAGGGTGTAAGGCACATCATTCTCCGGTTCGTAGTAGATTGCGCTGTATTTCGCCTCAATCTGGCTGTGGAGGTAAGCCTCCAGCGCCGCAGAAAATGTCTCTTTCACCTGATTGATGGTGGTGACGGCCTGGTTAATTGTCACGTCGGCAGCCACAGTCACCTCCAGCGCCGCAGGGGCACAGACGGTAGGCTTGGCTCCAACCGGCCTGCTGACAAAAATCTGGTACGCCACGGCATTGATGATGTGGTTGGGGGCCGGGGCATAGGTACTGTCCACCACCATGACCTCCACCGTTCCCGGGCCATAAGCCAGCTCCACGATTTTTGCCGCCCCCACGCCGTCCACCTCCATGGCCCACCGGCGGTAATCAAACCCGTTCCCGCTGGTTGGGGGACGCTTCCGGACCTCGTCAATACGGGCATAGAGCTGACTGTCCGTCTCGTCGCCGGTACCGCCGGAGGCCTGCTGGTTGACATAGCTCTCCAGCCCGGGCAGGTTGACCCACATGCCGGTCAGAGCGCCCGGGCCGATGTTGTAGGCCTCCCCCACCTCCGCCGCCTCCAGCTGGCCCTCCGCCGTACCGCTCTGCCCAAGCGTCGCCTGGGACAAGAGGGAAAACTGCAGCCCGCTGGCTGTAAGAAATACCGTTCCCTTCGGCACCACCGTTCCCGGAGCGCCGGTAAAGTTGACAGAGCACCGGGCCTTTGTTCCGGAGCGGCGGGTGATGTTGAAGTATGTCTGCCCCACCAGGTCCAGATAGCCTCCGCTGGTCTCATCCACAAAGAGCATGGACACCACGGCGGGGAGGGCCTGGTAGAGCTCGCTGAGCTGCCGGGCGGCGGCGCCCACCACGGCGTCGGCAAACCCGCCCGCCATGGAGGACAGGCCGGTGGCCGGGTTGATGTCAGCCAGCATCTCGGTCTTGATTTGCTCCTGTGTGCGGTCCTCAAACATAGAATTCCTCCCTCCCGTAAACGGTGGAAAACGCCACCGTCATGTGGAATACGGAGCCGCTGAACGTCGTGCCGGTCACGTTGACCGACTTGATGTACGGGCACACCAGCAGGGCATCCTGGATGTAGCGGGCGGCCTCGCTGCGCTTGGTGTCCTGCTGATAGGGGTGGCCCACCAGGTCCTCCAGCTCGCAGCCGTAGGACCAGTCGAAGATGGGCCACCGGTACCGGGCGGTGGCCACCGCCCGCCAGGCCCAGCTCTTCACCGCCTCCAGGCCGGTGACCAGCACGGGGTTGCCGCTCTCCCACCGGGGGGTTCCGGCGTCATAGTCCATGGCCACGTCGGTGTACAGGGGCAGCCGCTCCGCCGCGCCGGAGGCGGGCAGGGAAAACAGAGGAAACAGGCTCATGCTCTCACCATCCTCGCCAACAGATAAAAGTCCTGGCCGTCCTGGCTCAGCAGCACCACCCGGTCCCCCTTCCGGAGCAGATTGCTGGCCCCGGTGTCATAGGTCCAGTGGTAGTCCAGCCCCACCGCCAGATACAAATCCTCCGGCTCCAGCTGGAGACCGCCGCAGCTGATGCGCAGCTTTCCCCGTCCGGCCTCCTGCACGGTACCCGCAAAAAAGGCGGAGGGGCGGCTCACCTGCTCCGCAGCCGTCCCCATGCTCTGGGCAATCCGGCCCATGTTTTCCTCAAAGGTGCGCATCAGATTTCACTCCCCGCGCTGGTGTCGTCCAGCAGATTGCGGAAATTCAGGGTGAGCTTGCAGAAATACTGCCTGTTTTTCCAGGTGTGGGTGTCGGCGTCAATCCAAAAGAGGCCAGACACCCCACTGCCGGTATCCCGCAAAATCACCGCCTCCCCGGCGATGAGCCGGGGGTCTCCCAGGGTCTCCACGGTAAGCCGCTGCTGGAGGCCGTGGGCGGCCAGCCAGGCGCTGGCCTCGCCCTGGGCGTCCTCCCCGTCCCGCTGGACAATCACGTGCTCCAGGCGGCCGTTGAGGGCTGTGGAAGCACTGTCCTCCACCCGGCGCACCAGAGCGCCGGTGTCGCTGCGGATGGCCACCGCATTTTGGAGATTCGTGATGTCCCAGGTATTGGTCACCCCCATGGTGGAGGCGATGGTGAGGGAGGCGGAGGTGGGGCGCTCCACCACCTCCAGCCGCCCGTCTCCGGTGAAGCGGCTGAGGTAACGCTTCCCGGTCCGCTCCCCCGCCTTGGCGTACAGGGTACGGATAATTTTGTCCAGCGTCACCCCGGCAAACTTCCGGCTCACCGGGACCCCGGTGGCCGCCAGCTTGGCCACCGGGATGCCGTAGTCCCGGGCCATGGCGGCCACCGCCTCCTCCGGAGCGGCGCCGGTGAACTTGTACCACCCCTCGTTGCCCACCAGGTACCGCCCCCGATCCAGGGCGGACAGCTCCACCAGCGAATCCTGGGAGGTGGTGGTGGCGGTGAGCAGCGGCCCGGTGAACCGGCTCTCCCCGTCCAGGCGCAGGGTCAGCACCGCTCCCTCCTCCAGGGCGGGGGGCTCCACGCTGCCGTCCCTGGGTACCGCCAGGGAACAGGTCAGCTCCCGGGCCGTCTGGTCCACGCTGCCGCTGGAGCTGACCTGCTGCACCAGCTGGGTCATATCCCGGCTGCTGCCGCCCCCCGGGGCGGTCAGAATCAGTTCATACTCCATGGCCTCACCTCATAGCAGCCTGTTCCTTGGCCAGCTGCATCATCCAACGGGCGGCGTCCGCGTCATAGGTTGTCGCGGTCCGGTTGGCCGCCGCCACGCTGGCGCTGGCCGTCATGGCCGCCGGCAGCTCATCCGCCGGCGGGATGGTGATGGTCTGCCCCGGATAGATGAGATTGGGGTTTTGGATGACGGCGCTGTTGGCCGCCGCCAGGCGGGTGCAATAGCTGCCGCTGCCGTAAAATTTTCGGGCGATCCCCCACAGGGTATCCCCCTTGACAATGGTGTAGGTGCGGGCTGCGGCAGCCCCGGTGGCGGTGCTTCTGGCGGTATCCGCCCCGCCGCCGGACACCGCCAGCACCGGGGTCTCCGGCTTGCGGTACTGGCGCAGGATGATGGTGGCGTAGAGGTCATTGGTGCCGTCCCGCTCTCCGTAGGAGATGCTCTCCAGCAGCACCTGGGCATTGGTGGGCGTGCCGGACACCAGCCAGCGCACCGCCGTCCCGGCGTCGCTCCACCGCTCCAGCTGCTCCAGGTAGATGTATGGGTTGGCCACCGCGCCCGGGTTGCAGAAGGAATAGAGCCGGGCGGGGAGCAGTACGTCGGACAGGGTGCAGCTGCCCATGAGGGCGCCGCCGGGGAGGTTGATTTCCCCCAGTGAATCCAGCTGGATGGTCTCCACCCGGTTGGCATGCTCCCAGGTGTAGGAGGCCGGGGTCACCGGCAGCACCAGCTCCTTCCCCGCCGCCTCCTCCAGGAAGGACATCATCCGTCTCATGTGCGCACCCTCCCCGCCGCCAGCTTGCGCTCCAGGGCGTCCGCCAGCCGCTGGGCAATCTCCTCCGCCGTCACCCCGGCGCCAAACTGGTTGCCGGTGATGGTGATCTGGATGGGCGTCCGGTTCCGGTCCGCCTCCCGGGCCTCCCGGGCGGTGAGCACCCGCTCCCCCTGGTGGAGCACGGCGGCGTAGCCGTCATAGGGCACCCGCTCCAGGCCGTAGGCGTGGGAGCTGCTGCGGGCAGAATGGATTCCCTCCTGTCCCGCAATCCGGCTCAGGGCGGATACCGCCTCCCCCAGCGCCCCGCCGTAGACTTCAATCTCCACCGGGAGGCCGCCGGCACGAGCCTCGTCAAATCCCTCATCCCGGTCCACCTCCCGGGCCTCCCGGGCGGTGAGCACCCGCTCTCCTTCGTGGAGTACGGCGGCATAGCCGTCATAGGGCACCCGCTCCAGACCGTAGGCGTGGGAGCTGCCGCGAGTGCCCAAATCATGGTAGTTGCTGCGGACAACCGTGGCTGCCTCCTCCCTGTCATTGCCCAGGTCATGGTAGTTGCTGCGGGCGGAGGCAGTTGTGCCGGTGGTATCAAGGAGTGCGGATGCCCGTCCCTTGCTCAATGCCTGGCTGAGCTCGTAGTCGTTCCGCCAACCGCTATACGCCGCAGTATTCTCCCGGATGGCGTCAATCAGATCCAATTCCGCATCATGGACCATCTGATAGACGTCGCTGCTCTCATAAGCTATCGCAGCCAATGCCTCGGCATCTCGCCGGAGGTTGTCCATTTTGAGGCCGGCCTCCTGGCTGCCCGCCTCGTAGTCGGCGCTGGCCTGGACGAATTCGTCCCGCATTCCCTCCAGGGCTGCCTGCTGCTCCGGGGAGAACAAGGTGGTCTCCTGGCCCAGCAGCACGGCGCTGAGGGCCTCCCGGGTGTACTGCTCCGACAGGTTATCCAGATACGCCTCATTTTGACCGGCAATCCGGTTCAGGGCGGATACCGCCTCCCCCAGTTCCCCGCCGTAGGCATCAACCTCCGCCTGGAGGCCGCCGGTGCGGGTCTCGTTGTACCCCTCGCCCCGGGCGGCGTCGATCTCTGTCATGGTATCAGACAGGGTGGAGGTCAGGCCGGAAAAGGTCCGGGCCATGGTCTCCATGGCCCCGCCATACTGAGTGCTCATCCCCTCCTGGATGATATCCACAGCGGTCTGTCCGCCGATCTCCCCCTTGGAGATCATGTCGTAGATCTCGCTCTGGGTCTTCCCCATGGCCTCGCTCAGCATCCCGATTACATCCACGCCCCGGTCCTGGAAGATATTCAGGTACTCCAGGGTGGCTTTCCCGGAGGACTGCATCCGGCTCATGGCCTGGGCCATGGCGGTCATATCGGAGGCCGTGACGCCCACAGCGCTGCCGGTGTCGCCGATGGCTTCCATCAGCTCCAAAATGCGGTCAGGCGCATCCTTAAACCCAGTAGCCAGGGCACGGCTCATGCTGGTCAGGCCGGCGTACTCCATAGGGGTGTCTGCCGCCATAGAGCGCAGATCCGTCAGGTAGGTATCTCCCACACCCTCCCCCAGCAGCCGGTTGAAAGCAATGGCGTCCAGCTGCCGCTGGGCGGCGGTGGCGGAGCCGCTGGTCAAGCTCTCGCTCCCGGAAGTCTTGCCGGCTTCGTACAGCTCCTGATAATAGGCCTTGAAGGCCTCATCCTGCTGCCCATATACCTGGCTTGCGCCGGTGAGTAGCCCGATCCCGGCACCGGCGGCCGCGCCCACAGCGGTGCCGATGCCGGGCGCAATCATGGTCCCGATGGCTGCTCCGCTGCCGGCGCCGCTGAGGGCGCTGGAAAACAGGGAGCCCATATCGCTGCCCAGGCCGGAGCTGACCAGGGTATTGGCCCACTGTCCCGCCGCCTCGCCCAGCATGTCGTACAGCCCGGCCTTGCCCAGGGCGGAGAGCATGCCCGTCCCGCCGGCGCCGCCGGCCCGGTTTTCCGCCCGGCTGAGTGCGCCAGATGCAGATTCCATATCTCTGGTGGTTTGCCGCACCTGCCGGCCTACCAGGTCATACTGCTGGCGGATATTTTCAAGGTTTTGCACTGCCTGTTTCCAGTCAGCTTCCGCAGCCTTCCTCTCCGCTTCAGTTGCCTCGTCTCCTAGCTCTTGAAATGCCTTTTTCGCATTTTTCACCTGGATCATTGCGGCATTCATATCAACCCGAATGTTGGCTTTTGAATTATTGAGGAAGTAAAGTTCCTTTTCAAGCTCTTTCACATCAGTACGGAACGCTGTCATACTGTTTTTCATTGACACAATCGCCGCAGATAAATTGTCCTGGACGCTCATGGCAATACTGGCGTCAATCCCCACTTACTCTCCCTCCTCTCTCCGCCTGTTATGGTCCAGCAGCATGGCACAGATCACGGCCCGCTCCCCGGGACTGCGGCGGAAGTAGTCGCCGGGGAAAATGCCGTGGCGGACCAGCAGCAGCTGAGCCGCCGCCAGATCTGTGTCGTGGGTCAGTTTTTTTCCAGGTCCTCCATGGCCGCCCCGATGGCGGCGTCCTGCAGGTCCTCCTGATCCATGGAGACCACGG
Source organism: uncultured Flavonifractor sp. (assembly GCA_944383135.1). Classification (GTDB taxonomy): domain Bacteria; phylum Bacillota; class Clostridia; order Oscillospirales; family Oscillospiraceae; genus Flavonifractor. The sequence continues at coordinate 13,403 of CALWOL010000115.1, read as the reverse complement.
CGCCCGGGCCGTATCCGTTGAGCAGGTCGCACCGCCGGACGAGGGCACGGATCTCACCGCCCCGGAAAAAATCCTTGATGGCATCCACCGGAGTGGGCTTGCCCATGCGGCCCTGATACCAGGATTTTTGCTTAAAATTGGGCTCCACCACCGAGGCCAGCAGGTAGTTGATGTCGGCGTCCTCGATGCCCCTCAGCTGCACCAGCTTGTTATAGGGCAGCTCCCGGAGGGTTATCATCAGTCCCAGTCGGGTGACCATGACCTGCTGCGTCTCCGGTTCCCTCACCTGGATATCCAGCAAATCCCGCACAGCGCTTTTTTCCGTATCCATTGATGTTCCTCCTTATTCCACCGGAATGGCGTCCAGCAGCTGATACCGGGTGAAGGTAAAGGGCACCGTCACCTTGCCGCTGGTGGCTGCCTGCCAGTCCGCCAGCGTGACGTCGGTGAACTGCACACCGTAATAGGCGATACGCTCCGCCCCGGCGCTGGCCGGGTCCGCCAGCTTGGACACAATGGTGCATTCCGGGACATCCCCATCCTGGGCCCCCTCCATCCGCTGGATCATGCCGGAATCCGCCTTGTAGAGCATCAGGGAGCCGGTTCCCTTTCCGCTCACAGGCTTCTGGGCCTCCATAAACTGGCCGCACAGGTTGATGGTATCGCTGCTGATGGTCATCTTGCCCTGGCAGCCGTAGCATTCAGACAGCCGTTCGTCATCAACCCATACAGAGCCGTAGGTGCCGTTGGGAATCTTCCGCGCTGTCATACCGGATTTTGCCATTCATTTCGCCTCCTTTTACAAATTGCTGAACCGGACCTCAAAATCTTCCTGTGCGTCCACTAAGCGGCCGCCACAGTGGAGGAATACCCAGGATTCTGTCTGGTATTCCAGCACCTCCTGGCGGCTCATATTGGTGGTGCTCACCCCCTGGGAGTTGAGCCACTCCAGCTGGCGGTCGTAGTCCACCTCGGCAAAGCTCTCCCCCAGGTTGAGCACCCCGGCGCTTTCCAGGTAGTAGAAAAAGTCTTGAATGGCACACACCAACAGCTGCTTGTTATCGTAGATATTTGCATACCGCCCTTTATAACTCTGCTCGATGGTGTTTCTGAGATAGTAGTTGATGAGATCCATACCCTCCACAATTTTGATTTTGCTCCAGTCCTTCTTGCCCTTCTGGGGGATGGTGACCAGGGAGTTGACCGCCCGGGCAATCTTGGCCTGGAGGCCGTCGTGGACGAAGATCAGCTTGCCGTTGTTGATGGCGGTCTGTTGCTCCAGCAGAGTACGGGGGGTCACCGCCGTCAGCTCCTGCATGGCCACGTTGGTGGCCGACATGCTCATGGGGATACCGGCAAAGATGCCCGCCAGCCGTGCGCAGTAGGAGGCGGCGGTGACCGGACCATTTTTATCGGCCAGGCCGGTCTCGTCCAGCTCAATGATGCCCATATTGTCGCTTCCAGCGGTCTGGAATGGGCGCACCAGCTTAACGGTACGGCCCATCTCCCGCTGGGCCAAAACCCAGTCATTGAGTACATCCAGCTCGTCCGCCGTCACATCGGGCGGCCCCGCCAGGTAGTCGATGCTGTAAGACTCCAGCAGCTTCAGCCCGGCCTCCAGGGCGTCGGTATCTTCGGTGCCGGGGGCGATGACCACCAGCACCACCTGGCTGGGCTCTCCCCGGTCACTGCCCTCAAAGGCGGTGCGGATGTGGGTCTTGTTGGCCTCTCCCAGTTCCGCCGGGATAAAAAGTGTGGAATTCATGGAATATACGCCGTTGCTCTTTTCATCCCGCACCATCACCGCCACGATTCCCTTTTTGCTGCGGCTCACCACCGCCTGTGCCGCCTTCTCGAAAGCAATCTTTAGGGTGGGAAGTCCGTTTGTCGTTGCCAATCAAATCACCTCAATTTCAAATTCTTTCCGTTGACCTGGAACTGCTCCATCAGCGGTGCGGCCTTTTCCGGGTCGTCCGCGCCCGGCGGCACCTCAAACCAGGAGGCGGAGAAGGTCACAAAGGCGGAGCCCGCCTCCATGCCGTCCCCCTTCGCCGTCAAGGTCACCCAGCCCTTTCCCACCCGGAGCGATGGGGCGCCGAAGGCCAGCAGCACCGCCTCCTGGTCCGCCCGCAGCGCCTCGGTGGAGCTGATGTCATACTCATCCGTGGCGCAGAACAGCTCCAGGGATGCCTCCATGGTCCACTCCACCAGGAATAGGTTGGCGGGCACATGGCCGGACTGGGTCACATACAGGTAGCTGCTGGGCCGCTTGTGGTCCACCGGGCAGAAGTCCCGGTAAATCATCCGCTCCGGCCACAGCCCGGCCACCACGCCCGCGATGGCGTCACAGACCGCCGTGCTTGTGATCATGTGCCGCCCTCCAGTCGCCGGGCAACCCGGGCGGCCAGGGCCTGCACCTCGGATTGCCCCATCTGCTCCATCCGCCCCCGCACGGCGGCGTAGAAGTGCCGTCCGGGCACCGCCGGGGTGTTGATTCTGGCCCGGTAATGATAGCCGTCTCTGGGCTGCTGGCTGGGTGTGCGGTGCCTGTGGCCGCCTTCGATGGCGTTTGTCACATAGCCCACGGCATACCGCTTGCCGTGGGCTGTCACTTTGTAGGTGTCTGCCTTGGGCCGCACCGCCACATACCCATTTTTCGAGCCGAGGTACCGTTCCTGCCAGCTCTGGACGGTTCCGGTGCCCCGGATCTCACCCCGGACACCGGAGAGCAGCTGCTTCCCCAAATCCTCCAGCAGCTGCCGCTTCATGGCGGGAAAATCCCGCAGCAGCTCGTCCCAGCGGTCCAGAACCCGGTCCAAGCCGCTCATCTCAATACCTCGCATACCATCACCTTTCCCTACACATCCCGGCTGAAGTCCATCTCATACTCGTTCTTGTACGTATCCAGGACGTGACGCGCCTGCACATTATACACCGCCTTTGCAGGCCCTTCGGTCACCGTGACCAGCGCGCCCTCAGACAGCTCTATTACCTTGGGTGTCACCAGCACCAGGCCCCTCCGGGCCTTGGCGTAGGTATCCTCCTGCTCATAGCGGACGTATTTCTCCGTCAGGATGCCGGGGAACGTGACCGGGGGCTGTTCCTCCTTCTCCGGCCGGTTCCCGGTCCCCACCCGGGTGGTGTAGCTCCGGGCGGTGCAGGCCACCGGCCCCACCAGCGCCGCTCCCACGTCCAGGTGGTTTCTGTCCCGCTGGGTGATGGCGGTGAGAAACAGGTGCTGCCCCCGCCAGCGCAGGGCGTTGTGGAGGGTGAGTGCCTGCCGCCGGATGACGATGGCGGCATCCCTGGCGCCCACCCCCACCTTGGAAAACAGGTTGGTCTTGGCGGTCTGCTCCACCTGAGCCCAGGCCCGGCGGAGCGTGACCCACTCCCACACGCCGGAGGACGTCTTCCGCAGCTCCAGCACCTCCAGGGGCTGGTCCAGCCGGCCCGCGCCGATGTAGGCCATGGGTCACCCCTCCTCTCCCGGCTCGGTCAGCTTGAGCTGGGTAATGAGCCGCCGGAAGGCGGGGTTGTCCTGGATGGTCCCCGTCACCTCGGCGTCCCGCAGGTCAAAGTCCCGCAGCACCATGAAGTTGACCGCCAAATCATACTGGGCCCGCCGGGGGGTCCCCTCCGGGGGCTCCGCCACCCCGGCGTTCTCCAGGTAACCCACGGCGGCGTCATACAGGGTCTCCAGGGTGAGCATCTCCTCCGTGGTTGGCTCCTCTATGCGGCAATAAGCCAGCAGCCCATTCCGCCGTTCCTTTGTCATAGGCATATCATACCGCCAGGGTCCAGCCGTTAGCGGCGGGCAGATACATGGTGTTGGCGGCGGCAACCACACCGCATACCACCGCTGCGGCGCCGTCGTGCTGGAACTTCACCGCAGCGTAGCGGCCATTGAGGGCGCTGGGCCGATAGCTCACCACCGCCGTCTGGGCGGCGGTACCCACCGGGTCGGTGAAAGTAGCCGTCTCCACCTCCTCCGCCTCGCTGCCGCTGCTGTCATCGGAGGCCAGAAGGGTCACCGTCAGACTCTTATTGGCGCCCAGAGGGGCCACAGAGACCAGGAACACGATCTCCTCCGCCCCGGAAACGTCGATGTAGTCAGAGGTTTTCTCCGTGGAGGCCGCCACGCTTTGGGGCGCAAAGGCGGTCTGGAATACCAGTGCTTCGTTAATCCGATTCATCTCAAACTCTCCTTACTTGCGGTCCGCCAGCGCCACAAATGGGCTGCGGGTCTTGGTACTGTTCTTGATGGTCAGGGGCTTGCTCACCTTGGGGGCGCCATTGCAGCGGTACACCACCCGGAAGCAGTTCTGGTCGGTGAGAAACTCCACATGGATGGACCAGTCCTGCTTGACGGTACCCTTGGTCAGCAGAATGTACATATAGGGGTCCACCAGCAGGATGTCGCCGGCGGTACCCAGGGCGGAACAGCTGTCCTCAAAGAGTACCGGCTTATTGAGCACCCGCTGGGTGTCGAAGTTGCCCAGGCCGCCCTCGGGATTCCACAGGAACTTGGCCGCCTCGCCGCTCTGGATGGACAGGGTGGGCAGCTGCTCCTCCGCGTCGGGGTGCATCAGCCACACCAGCCGCTCCCGGTTCCGGGGCATGGCCCGAGCCTGCATTTTGATGGCATTGGCCCCCAGGAAGGTACCCGCCGCCTGGCTGCTTTCCTTGTCCACAGTGACCAGTGCCTTGGAATGGATCAGGCCCAGGGGCTTGCCCACGCCGTCGCCGCAGATGACGCCCTCGGTGAGCAGCCGGTCCCCGGCCAGGGTGAAGGCGGAGCTGGCAAAGCCGGAGAGGAAGGCGGCGTCCTCCAGCATCTCGTCGGTACAGTAGAGGAAGCCCATCATTTTCTCCAGGTCCATCTTCATCTCCCGGAACTGTGGCTTGCTGGCGGCCACGACGGCCCCCTCGCTGGCCCAGTACATCTGCACCCCGCCGAACACCGACTTGGATACGTCGGTCTCATCGGCGCTCACCCACCGCATGGCGTTGGCGGAGTTGGAGCAGGTATAGCGGTCCAGGCGGTTGAGCAGGGGGCTCTGCTGGACTGCACTCTCCATGATCATGCCGGCAAAGTCGGTCTGGAGGGCAAAGCCGCCATCGGCGCCGCTGCCTTCGTTGGAGCCCAGCACGGCGTTGTTCACCCGCTGGAGCCGCTTGTCCTCCACATGGTTCTTCCGGAAGTTGTAGATGGCCCGCAGCTGCTCCCCCACCGAGGCAAAGGGTTTGTCCTCCTCCTTGCCGCTGTCGGCGGGCTTGCCTCCGTGGAGGGCGCCGTCATAGATCGGCTCCGCCGCCTCCCGGCTGGCCTTGGCCAGCTTCTCCAGACTGGCGATCTGCGTATTGATATCCTCCATCCGGTCCGAAATGGCACTGGCCTCCGCGATCTTTCCGTCGGCCACCAGGCCCTGGGCCTGGGTGAGCAGCTGGGCCTTTTCAGCCCGGAGCTCGGTGATTTTCTCCATGAAGTCCATACTGTTCTCCTTTCAATCGTCAAAATTCAGCAAGCACCCTGAGCCGCGCCAGAGTGCGTCTGCCCTGTTCCTTCCGGGCCTCTTCCGCCCGCAGGCCCGCAACATGGGCCTGATACTGCTCCCGCATGGCCGCCGTCAGCCGGATGCGTCCGGACACCGCCGCCACAAAAGCCGCCGGGTCCTCCGTCTCCATGGGGAGCCCCACAATTTCGTCAATGAGGCCGTACTCCATGGCCTGGGTGGGGCTGATCCAGATGTCCTTATCCATGAGGGCCATCAGCTCCTCCCGGGTCTTCGTGCCGTTCCGGGCGGTGTAGACCTCCAGGATGCAGTCTCTGGCGTTGCGGAGAGCCTTCGCCGCCCGGCGCATGTCCCGGTAATCCCCCTCTGCCCCGCCGCTGGGATTGTGGTAGCAGAGCAGGGCTCCCGGCTCGCTCTGGATGGTCCGGCAGCCGGTGGCCGCCAGGGTGGCGGCGCTGGCCCCATAGCCCTGGAACAGGGCTGTGGTGTTGCCCTGATAGCGCCGGAGCATGGAGCGGATCTCCAGCCCCACCGCCATGTCCCCGCCGGGGGAATTGATGAGCAGGGTCACGTCCTCCCCGCCCGCCGCCTCCAGCGCGGAGGCAATGTCCATGGGGGCTGTAATGTCACGCCAGCCCCACCAGCGCAGCACATCGGCGGAGTCGTTGTCCCACAGCTCTCCCCGCAGCGCGATATCAGCCATTTCCGTTCTCTCCTTTCAATACGGACTCCAGGGAGCCCAGATTTTTGGTCACCAGGAACTGCTTTCCCCAGCCACCCGGGATGGGATTCAGCTCTTCCTTGGCCCGGGCGTCATCCGGGCACAGAACGGAGTGCTCAATCAGCTTCACATAGAAGTCAGCCCGGGTGGCAGGGTCCGCCCGGAGCAGGGCCTCCACATTGCCGTGGACGTATATCCCTTCTTTCCGCTGGGCGTGGCCCGGCAGCTTATAGCTGTCCTCGCTCTCCCATTGGACCACATAGGGCAGCAGGGTATCAGTGACGTAGTTGAGCCGCTGCTGGGCGTTGCTGTTGTAGCTCTCCTTGCCGGTCTGGAGCATGTGCTTGGGAATGCCGGAAAACCGGCTGATCTCCTCCACGGTGAAGCCACGGCTTTCAATGAACTGGGCATCACTCTGACTGAGGCCCAGAGGCGTGTACTTCATGCTGTGGTCCAGCACCGCTACGGCGAAGGCGTCGTCGGAGGCAAAGGTGCGGAACTCCTGTTTCACCCGCTGCCTTGTTTCCGAACTGGCGTCAGTGTCCACCTCCACGATGCCGGAGAGGCGGGCGCCGTTCTGGTAGAACTTCTTGTTGTATCGCTGGGCCATGGCGTCTACGGAGATGGCCTCCCGGGCCAGATCCAGCATGCCCCGCCCCCGGATGCCGTCGTAGGTCTCGAAGTACAGGAAGGACAGTTCTGAATTGGCAAAGGTCTTGTGAAGCCCTTCCAGACTGTAATCATACCAATAGGTTCCGGTGTCCGCGTCCTTTCGGATAGTGCAGCACTCCGTGGGCAGCGGGATTCGGGCAATCACATGCCCGGCGCCGTCCTTCCGATTCCACACCGCGCCGAAGCCCCACCAAAATGCGTTGGACATGACGATCTTCCGCAGCATGAATGGGGACATATAATCGTTGGCTCGCACCTTGAGGACCGTGTTGAGAGCAGGGTCATCCACCGCAACCCGGGCGTCCCCATCTTTCCGATACAGGCCAAAAGGAATCAGACCGAAAGAATTGGTTAGGATGCGGTGGGCCGCCGCCACCGGGGAGAGGTGCTCGGCGTTGGCCCGGCTGGCTTCTATGGCCTCCGCGCCGGAGAAAACCTTCTGGAACCAGTGGCTGAGCTGTTCCCAGGGAAGGGACGTCTCCTCCACGGAGGCTCTGGGCGTCATCGCCTGGTTTAAAATCATCGGCGGCCACCTCCTCTGGACCTGGCCACCACCACAGCGTAGGCGGTGAGGCAGACGCCTGCTGTTGCCAAAGCCGCCGGCCGGCCGCCCAGGTCCAGGGCCGCCCGCACAAAGCACCCTCCGCCGGCCAGGAGCAGCAGATCGTCCAGATAGAGGCCCAGGACTCTGCCCACCTGGCTCAGTCGTTTTCTCACATCAAATCCCCCAATCTTCCGAAAGTACGTGGTCGTTGATACCGCTGCCCGGCGTCTTTTTCACCAGCACTCTGGCCAGGGCGTTCATGGCCGCCGCCACCGGGTCAATGCGCTCGGTGTCATCCTTGTGCCGCTTGGAGAGCTTCAAATCCCCATAGTTGTTCTGCACCTCGATGGCGTTCTGGAGACACCAGAGGGCCAGGGGGTTCTCCTCCATGACCACCCGGTCCTGGAGCAGCAGCTCCCGGAAGGTTTTTACCGCCAGGTTCTGCCCGGCGCAGGTCTGGGCCACCTCCACACACCAGTCGTCCCGATTCCGGTCCTCATTCATGCGGATGGCCAAATCCGTGGCGTTGTGGCCGTCATAGTCCACCTCATCCACCTGCCAGCCGTGGTCCCGCTCGCCGGCACAGATCCAGTTGTACACGTAGCTGTTGTCGGTGACATCGCCGGGGGTCAGGGTGCAGTATCCGCCCTGGGCCCAGGCCTTGTATGGTACCCTATCGGTCTTTTCATGGCGGTCCGCCCCGTTCTCCGGCATGAAGCCGTTCATTTTGATGGCCACCCGCCCATCCGGCAAATCAAACACCGCCGCCGAGCCGGACAGGTCAATCCGTTTGCCCAGGTCGAAGCCGCAGTGACAATGGAGGCCATCCGTAAGGGCGGCAAACTGTTCCCGTGGCACCATGGCCGCCCGGGCCTTGGCCATGCAGTTCTCGTCCAGGTAGTGGTTGACGCTGCCCACCTGCCACAGACACATCCGGCGGGTGAGAAACTTGCGGATCTTGTCAGGATCGTTGGAGGCGTAGGCGGCGTTGTGCTCGTCCCGTATCTGCTTGAGCAGGATCTCACTGTACTGGCTGGGATACCGCAGGCAGGGATTTGGCTTGACCCAGGTGTTCTCGTCGTGGGGATTGTCCCCCTCGTCCAGCTCTCGGACCATGACAAAGTAGCTCTCGTCGATGACCTTCGGGTCCTCCAGCACCCGCTTGGCGTATAGCTCCTCCTCATAGCAGGGCTTGCTGCCGGCATCGTCGCCGGCGGTTGTAATCACATCCAGCAGAGACTGGGCCCTCTTGCCGAAGGAGTTGGTGCCCAGGTCGTAGATTTCCGATGTCGGGTGGGCGTGATACTCGTCCACCACAAAGTAGGTGGGGGCTCCGCTGTCCTTGTTCTTGGTGTCCTTGGACAGAGCCCGCATAAATCCGCCCCGGGTGCGGTGGACAATGGGGTTGGATCGGGGTACCAGCAGCCGCTTGGCGATGTTGGGGCTGTTGAGGGCGATCTTCTTGGCGTCCCCCAGCACCCGCATGGCCTGACCCCTATCCACGGCGGCGCACTCCACCTCCGGCTCCTGCTCAAAGCGGGCCAGCTCCGGATGATAGGGCGGATAGATGGCGTCGCCGCACATGTGGTACAGACCCTGGCAGGACTTCTCGCTGGACTTGTAGGTGCCCCGGGAACGCTTGTTGTAGGTGTGGCTGAACCGCCGGGCTCCCGTGTCCTTGTGGACCCATCCGTAGGTACAGCCCAAGTCAAACACCTGCCATGGCTCCAGGGTGATGGGCCTGCCGGCGTCCACACCACGCACCTGGACGCACTGGCCGAACCACCGGATAATCCGGTCGGCCCGGGTGGTATCGAAAACATACGGGAAGTTCTTTGTCCCCTGGCGTTTCAAGTCGTCCAGGTGCCGCTGGCAAGCCAGAATCTCATACTTGCAGCACTGGTCCCGGAGGCGTCCCTGGGTCACCTGCTTGGCGTAGACGCTTACCGGGTGGTGGAGTCCGCTCTGCCGGCGCACTGTCTTAACCGTCGTCGCCAAAGAGGTCCCCCTCCTCTCCGGGGTCCTCCTCCCCTCCACAGCCCGGCGGCAGCTCCAGGCTGCAGCGTCCCGTAACCGTCAGGCCCAAATCAGTGCCGGCCGCCCGGCACTGCCGGAAGAAGCGGTCCTGGATGGCGGACCACTTATCCGTTTCCGCCGTGTTGCCGGTATTCATGGCGGCGGTCAGGCGGTTGGTGGCTCTCAGATAGTTCTGCTCCGCGATAAGGTACCGGGCAAGGCCGTCCCCATCCAGAGAAGTCAGCACACCCAGGCGAATCAAAACCGGCGCCAGCTGGCGGAACTTGGCGGCCAGTGACTGGCTCAGATAAGCGGGCGGCTCCAGCGTGGCCACCTGGGGCGCCTTTAGCTCTCTGGCCTCCCGCTCCTCAAGCTGCGCCTTGGAGTAGTGCCGGCTTCCATTGGCGCGGAGAACGACCACCGGCTGGCGCTTACGGGCCATGCAGCAGCACCGCCTTCCGTCCGGTAAAGCTCTCCCATCGCCGGATGATGACATCCACGTAGCGGGCATCGGTCTCCATCAGATAGGCCACCCGGCCCAGCTGCTCGCAGGCGATGACTGTGGTGCCGCTGCCGGCGAACAAATCCAGCACGGCCGCTTCCCGCAGGGTGGAATTGGCCACCTGGTAGCCAAACAGCCGGACCGGTTTCATAGTGGGGTGCTCCTCACTCCTGGCGGGGCGGTCAAACTCCAGCACGGTGGTCTGCCTTCGGTCACTGCACCAAAGGTGCGCCCGCCCGTCCTTCCAGCCATACAGGCAGGCCTCGTGCTCGTCCCAGGTTTCGCCGCATGCCAGTGCTTCCAGCTCGGTTTCCCCATGGAGGCATGGCTCATGCTGCCAATGGTAATCCTGCCGTGACAGGGTGGCGCTCTGCTTCACCCAAATCAGGCATTGGCGGACCCGCAGACCCACGCTTCGGCAGGCATCTCTAACGGCCCATCCGGGGGCACCGTCCGCATGCCAGATGTAATATGCTGCTCCCGGCTCCAGCACGGACTTGGCATTTTCAAAGGCCTGGCGGAGAAACGCGCTATACGCATCCTCTGCCTGGGCGTCGTTTTCAATCTTCAGGTGTTCGCCCGTACCGCCGGTGTAGTCGACGTTATACGGCGGGTCCGTCAGCAGCAGCTGCGCGGCAGCGCCGTCCATCAGCGCCGCCACATCGGCGGCGTCGGTGGCGTCACCGCACATCAGGCGATGCTCCCCCAGCTGGTAAATCTCTCCCCGCTTGCTCCGGGGCTGGGAGGGCAGCTCCGGCTCGTAGTCATCCTCCCGGATTTCCTCAGGCTCTTCCAGCAGGATGTCCGATTCATCAAATCCTGTCAGGATAAGTTCAAACCCCGCCTCCTTCAGCTCCTGCAGCTCCAGGCTGACCAGCTCGGCGTTCCAGCTTGCCTGCTCGGCCAGGCGATTGTCGGCCAGGATGTAGGCCCGCCGCTGGGTGTCGCTCAAATGCTCCACCAGCACGCAGGGTACCTCCTCCATGCCCTCTGCCTTCGCCGCCATCAGGCGGCCGTGACCGGCCAGGATATTGCCCTGGCTGTCAATCAGCAGCGGTGCAACAAAACCGAACTCCCGCAGACTGGCGCGCAGCTGCCGGACCTGCTCCTCACTGTGCTCCCGGGCGTTCCGGGCATAGGGGATAAGCTCCGCTACCCGGCGCATCTCCATTTTCGTCGTTGTCCTCATTAGGGGTCACCTCTCAGTCTCCAAACAAGTCGTCCTCATCTCCGACTTGGCCGGCAGCCTTTTCCGCTCGTTTCCGGGCAAGATGCACCCGGCCGGAGGGGGTGAATCCCAGCTTCTCTGCATACTGCAGGATGGCACGCTCCTGCCCTTGCAGCTTAACCATCATGCCCAGGATGGCCATGCGTATCTCTTCGTCTGCCTTCTCCTCTTCGGCCTGCATCAGCATGGATTCCAGCAGCGCCTGGGCGGCGTCCCGCCGGGACAGCATGGAGCAGTATACCGCGAGGATTTCCGTGTCCAGGTCATCCAGCAGGCTGATGCCCTCCATGCGGCCGAGAATCATGTGCCAATACTTCGCGGCCCGCTTATCGCTGCGGATATACGCCGGAGGCTTTAGCCTGACCTTGTCTCGCGTTGGCATGACAGCGGACTCGGCCGCCGCTCTGACGCTCTGCTCCGTTTTGGTCAGGTGCTTTGTCATATTGTCCAGCGTCTTAGCCGGCTTCGGCATGATTCACTTCTCCTTCCCCGCCCCCTCCAAAACGCGATTGGGGAAATTTTCTCACACGTGAGGGGCCGCGCGGTCTTGCACACCCCCGCCCGAAACTTTCTTTGGGCGGGGGGAGGGCCGGCAAGCCTATGGCTTGCCCCTGGGTGCGCCGGCGCGCGCACGCGCCCGGATGCGCCTGTCCACGCCCGGGCGCGGACGTAGCCAGACGCCGTCGGACCACATCACTTTGCCGCTGGTTTTCGCCATGTTTCCGCCTGCTCTCTGGCGGTCTTGCGGTCATGGCAGGACTTGCACAGGGATTGCAGATTGGCCTTGTCGGTAAACCGCTGCCAGTCCCCCCGGTGGGGCGTAACGTGGTCCACCACGGTGGCCCGGGTGCGTCTGCCACGCTTGGCGCACTCCCGGCACCAGGGCTCGGCCAGCAGCTGGCCGGGCCGCAGCTCGTCGGTCCAGACAGGCAGGCTGTACCAGCCGTGCCACGCCGCTGAGACCCGGCGGGCGGCCCGCTTGGGCTTGTGCCTGGGACAATACCCATCCCGGGTAAGTTCCGGGCATCCTGGATGCCGGCATGGCCGGAGCGGCTTTAAGGCCACGGGCTATCACCTCCATGGGCAAATAAAAAAGCCTGAACCGACACGGGCCGCATCTTGCGGACCATGTGGCTCAGGCTCATTGGCTCAGGCTCAAGTCGATATTCAGATAGCGTTCTTTCTTGCAATGCCGACAGTAGACATAGGCTTTTACTTTGCCATCCGGCGGCAATCGCAAAAGTTTCATTGCGTTACATTTAGGGCAGAAAACCCATCCGTCCTTTGTGATTATTCTATCAGATTCCCGCACTCTTCGCAAGTGATTTCCCCCCGGTTCTTCTAAACATGTCTATTTTTCCACTAGGTTTCAAGATTGACGCGCGCGCCTGCGCGCACGCGCGTGTGCGACATATTAAAAAAAGAAAGTTTAATTCATCTCACAATATAGCTAGCATAATTATACGCCCCAAATGAATTTTCATTATGTCCTCGTCGGGCCCAAAAGATGTTATCCGGTATCTCAACCACCCCGCTACTGTCTCTCCATCTCTCCGGTGGAGGCAGTTGGTGGGACAAAGATCGAGAACAACTCCATGGGTGGCGACCTATTGGAATGAAAATACCATCTGTCCGTTCCTTGTTAAAATATTCTGCGAGTCGGCGATATCCGCCGGTCGGCATCAGAACGGGTTCATCCCACACGTCCCCTCCTTTCCACAGATAGCGCACCAGGGCTGGAGGGAAGTCACTGTCCCTGAGGATAAGGTGAATGTGATAGCGATGGTCACCATGAAGGCCCTCTATGCAGTAGATCCAATCAAACGGCGTCCCACCATGCCACCTTATGGCCCGTGCCATAAATGCCCTGAGAAATGTTCTGACAGCGTGGAAGTTGGGAGGCAGATGTATATTGTCAAATGTCAACGTATGGTGGCTGCCTTCAAACCCAAACAGTGCCAGCCGAAGCTCTAAGCGATCTGCTTGGCTCCGGCACACCGCAGAATGCGGTGAACGGATAATCTCATTTTTTTCTTTTCGGTCTGCCTGCGAATCATACTGCGAAAAGCGTGGCCTAATTGCTCTACATTCCTTGACCAGCGGCCCAGCTCTCTGCCTGACACAGTACCACGGTCTTTCATCCATAGTTACTCCACTTTACTTCCACCCATTTTGGTCTCCAGCTTATCTAACCCCTTGCCCACCTG
>CALWOL010000114.1 GCA_944383135.1 uncultured Flavonifractor sp. | reverse complement strand
GCCATCCTGGTGGTGGCCGCCGACGACGGCATCATGCCCCAGACCATTGAGTCCATCAACCACGCCAAGGCGGCCAACATTCCCATTATCGTGGCCATCAACAAGATGGATAAGCCGGAGGCCAATCCCGAGCGCATCAAGGAGCAGCTCACCAAGTACGAGCTGGTGCCCGAGGAGTGGGGCGGCGAGACCATCATCTGCCCCATTTCCGCCAAGACCGGCGAAGGGATCGACAACCTGCTGGAGATGGTCAACCTCACCGCCGAGATGCAGGAGCTGAAGGCCAACCCCAACCGCTCCGCCCACGGCGCCGTCATCGAGGCCCGGCTGGACAAGGGCCGGGGCCCCGTGGCCACCCTGCTGGTGCAGAACGGTACCCTTCATCAGGGCGATGTCATCATCGCCGGCACCGCCGTGGGCCGTGTCCGGGCCATGGCCAACGCCAAGGGGGAGAAGGTCACCGAGGCCGGTCCCTCCGTGCCTGTGGAAATCATCGGCATGGGCGAGGTGCCCGGCGCCGGCGACGACTTCCACGCCGTGGCCGACGAGCGTATGGCCCGGGAGCTGGTGGAGCAGCGCAAGCATGAGCAGAAGATGGCCGCCTCCGGCCCGGTGGGCAAGGTGAGCCTGGAGGATTTGTTCAGCCAGATCAAGCAGGGCGAGATGAAGGACCTGAACATCATCGTCAAGGCCGACGTCCAGGGCTCCGCCGAGGCGGTGAAGGCCAGCCTGGAGAAGATTTCCAACGACGAGGTGCGGGTGCGGGTCATCCACTGCGCCGTGGGCGCCATCAGCGAGAGCGACGTTATGCTGGCTACCACCTCCAACGCCATCATCGTGGGCTTCAACGTCCGTCCCGACAACAACGCCAAGGAGACCGCCGCCCGGAACAAGGTGGATATGCGGATGTACCGGGTCATCTACGACTGCATCAACGAGATTGAGACCGCCATGAAGGGTATGCTGGCCCCCAAGTTTAAGGAAGTGGATTTGGGCCAGGCCGAGGTGCGCAATGTATTCCGCATCACCGGCGTGGGTATGGTGGCCGGCTGCTACGTCACCGAGGGCAAGATGCAGCGGGGCGCCCAGATGCGCCTGCTCCGGGACAACGTCGTCATTTACGACGGCGCCATCGCCTCCCTCCAGCGCTTCAAGGACAGCGTGAAGGAGGTCGCCCAGGGCTACGAGTGCGGCATTACTTTCGAGAAGTTCCAGGATATCAAGGAAGGCGACATCATCGAGGCCTACCTGATGGAGCAGATAGAGGTGTAAGCTGCTTCTCTGGGATAGAGGAGGCTGGTTGTCGCCTTCCTTGGGACCCGCCGCAGGCGGGACGGCGCTTGCGGCGCACAAGCGTTTTGCCTCGCGGCAAAACCTTGGCGCAGGGCGAATTCACTTCGCCCGAGCAGGTGTAAATTGAGGGTTCCCAAACGATGCGGCGCATCGTTTGGGAGCAGGCGACATCATCGAGGCCTACCTGATGGAGCAGATAGAGGTGTAAGCTGCTTTGCGGTCCAGCCCGGACCGAAGCCCAGCGAAGCGGGTTCGGGACGGAGAGGAGGAGCAACAAAACGGAGCGGCGCGGCGTTTGCGCCAGCGAGATGGAGCAGACAAAGGCATCCGTGCAACCCAAAATCAAATCAGACCCGTTCCGTCCCCAAGTCATTTGAGGAGGGGGCGGGTCTGTATTGCGTGATAGGAGAAAACCATGGCAAGTAATCGAATCGGACGTATCAACGAGGAAATCCAGCGGGAGCTGTCTTCCCTCATCCGCACAGTCAAGGACCCCCGGGTCCACGGACTGGTATCCATCACGGCGGTGGACACCACCTCCGACCTGCGCTACGCCAAAGTGTTCGTCAGCGTGCTGGACAAGAGCGATGTGAAGGAAGTGGTGAAGGGCCTGAAATCCGCGGGAGGCTACCTCCGGCGGGAGCTGGGCCGGGCCCTCCAGCTGCGGTACACCCCGGAGCTGGTCTTTGTGGAGGACGACTCCATCGGCCAGGGCGCCCACATTCTCAGCCTGCTGCGGGACGAGACTGTGGTGAAGCCCGCCAACCCTGCCAACGCCCACATTGATTTGGACAGCGAGGAGTAAGCCATGACCTATACCGAAGCGGCGGCCTGGCTGCGCGGCCATGACCGTTATCTGATTCTGACCCACAAGCGCCCCGACGGGGACACCATCGGCTGTGCCGCCGCCCTGTGCCGGGGCCTGCGGGGTCTGGGCAAAATTGCCCACATCTGTCCGGGCACCGGGGAGACCCACCTGTTTACCCCCTATCTGGAGGGGCTGCTGGCTCCGGAGGGATACGAGCCGGAGAGTGTGGTGAGCGTGGACATCGCCGCCCGGGGCCTCTTCACCGACGCCGGCCGGCCCTGGCTGGAGCGGGGCATCGACCTGGCCATTGACCACCACCCCTCTCAGGAATTCTTTGCCAAGGAGACCTGCCTGGACGCGGCCCGGGCGGCCTGCGGGGAAATCCTCTACGACATTCTGGCGGAGCTGGGCCAGATCAATGGGGAGACCGCCGTCCCCCTGTATGTGGCGGTGTCCACCGATACCGGCTGCTTCCAGTACGGCAACACCACCGGGAACACCCACCGGGTGGCGGCCGCCCTGATGGAGACCGGTCTGGATGTGTTCCCCCTGAACAAGCGCCATTTCCGCACCAAAACCTGGGCCCGGCTTCAGGTGGAGCGGCTTATCGTGGAGCGGATGCACCGTTATGAAGGCGGTAAGATCGCCGTGGCCCCCGTATCTCTCTCCCTCCTGGAGGAGGCGGGCGCCACCGAGGAGGATATGGAGGATATCGCCGCCTTTCTGGGGCAGATGGCGGGGGTGGAGACCTCCGTCACCCTGCGGGAGCAGGAGGACGGAGCGTGCAAAATCTCTCTGCGCACCAGCGGCGGGCTGAACGCCACCAAGGTCTGCGCCCTGCTGGGGGGCGGCGGCCACGCCGCCGCCGCCGGCTGCACGGTACCCGGTTCCCTGGAGCGGGCGGAGGCGGCTATCCTGGCCGCCATCCGGCAGGTGGAAGCGGATGGCTAACGGCGTACTCATCATTGATAAACCCTCCGGCTGGACCAGCATGGACATCTGCGCCAAGCTGCGGGGGATTTTGCGGGAAAAGCGGGTGGGCCACGGCGGGACGTTGGACCCCATGGCCACCGGCGTGCTGCCGGTCTTTGCGGGCCGGGCCACCCGGGCGGTGGAGTTTGCCGTGGAGGGGGAGAAGGAGTATCTGGCCGCTTTGCGGCTGGGGGTCATTACCAACACCCAGGACACCACCGGCCAGGTGGAGGAGACCCGGCCGGTCCATGTGGACCGGGCCGCCCTGGAGGGGGCGCTGGAGCACTTCCGGGGGGAGATTGCCCAGATTCCCCCCATGTATTCCGCCATCAAGATACAGGGCAAAAAGCTCTATCAGCTGGCCCGGGCGGGACAGGAGGTGGAACGGACGCCCCGGAGGGTAACCATCCACAGCCTGGAGGTGCAGGAGAAGGCTCCGGCGGGTTTCCCGGAGGGGGAAAACCTCTGGTATCTGCGGGTGACCTGCTCCAAGGGCACCTACGTGCGCACCCTGTGCCACGACATCGGCGCAGCCCTGGGCTGCGGTGGGTGCATGGCCGCCCTGCGGCGCACCCGTGTGGGGGACTACGGCCTGGAGAGGGCGGTGACCCTGGAGCAGCTCCAGGCCGCGGAGGACCCCGCCGGCCTGCTGCTGCCGGTGGACAGCTGCTTTTTCGGCCATGACGCGGTGGAGCTGGAGGGCCGTGCCCTCCGCCAGGCCAGAAACGGCGCCCCCTTTCCCTGCCCTTCCTCCGTGCCGGACGGGATTTACCGCTTTTATGGCCCCGGCGGGGAGTTCCTGCTGCTGGGGCGGTGCGTGAAGGGGACGGGTACCACCATCAAAAGTTTTTTCGAGGTGTAAGAATATGGGGCAGGAAAAACGGGTCATCGCCCTGGGATTTTTTGACGGGGTCCATCTGGGCCACGGGGCGCTGCTCAGCCGGGTGGGGGAAAAGGCCGCCCGGCTGGAGGCGGTGCCGGCGGCGGTGACCTTTGATACCCATCCGGAAAATCTGATTTTGAAGAGCCCGGCGGTGCCTCTGCTCAGCTCCCCCCTGGACCGGGCGGAGCTGATGCGGCGGTGCTACGGCATCCGGGACGTGATTGTGGCCCACTTTGACGAGCGGATGATGCACATGCCCTGGCGGGAATTTGTCACCGACTACCTGGTGGGAGAGAACGGCGCGGTGCATCTGGTGGCGGGCCACGACTTCCACTTCGGCTACAAGGGGGAGGGCAATCCCCAGCGGCTGACCCAGCTGTGCGGCGAACTGGGCATCGGCTGCGACATCATTCCAAAAGTGGAGCGGGACCACATCACCGTCTCCTCCACCTACATCCGCACCCTGATTGCCCAGGGGGAGATGGAGCGGGCCAACGAATTTCTGGGCCATCCCCACACCCTGACGGACACGGTGGCCCACGGCAAGAAGCTGGGCACCACCCTGGGCTTTCCCACGGTGAATCTGCGTTTCCAGCCCGGGGTGCTGATTCCCGCCTACGGGGTGTACGCCACCCGGGTGTGGTTTGAAAACGGCGAGAGCCGGCCGGCGGTGACCAACATCGGGGTACGGCCCACGGTGGACGACGGCAACAAGGTGACAGTGGAGGGCTTTATCCTGGACTTTTCCGGGGATTTGTACGGCCAGACGGTGCGGATGGAGTTCTACCGGCGGCTGCGGGGGGAGCGGAAGTTCGACTCCCTGGAGGCGCTGAAGAAGGAGGTTATGCGCAACGCCCGGCAGACCAGGGACTATTTTGCGGACCGTTAGAGACAAAAGACGGAAGGGGACATGATATGCGCTACCACAAAATCTATCCCGCAGCCATTTGCTTCTGCGCCTACCTTGTGGCCATCGGCGTGATCCTGGGAGACCCGGCCCAGATTCTTCCCGGCCTATGGAAAATCATCCAGACGGAGGACGCCCTCATCACCGACTATGTGGAGATTGCCGGCATCAGCGCCGCCTTCACAAACGCCGCCCTGGTGACCCTCATCAGTCTGGGCATCCTCCACTTGAGCAAGGACCCCCTCAACGGCTACACCCTGGTGGAAATCGGCCTGATGGCGGGCTTCGCCCTCTTTGGAAAGAATATTGCCAACATCTGGCCCATCATCGGCGGAACCTTTCTGTACGCCAAGCTGCGTCGGGAGCCCTTTGGCAAGTATGCCTCGGTCTCCCTGCTGGCCACGGCCCTGTCTCCGGTGGTGAGCTATGTGGCCCTGGACAACGGCTGGGGCAACATCTGGTGGGCCCTGCTCATCGGGGCCATCATCGGCTTTGTGCTGCCGCCCCTGTCCGCCTATACATACAAAATCCAGAACGGCATGAACCTGTACAACATGGGGTTTGCCTGCGGCCTGCTGGCCACCATTATGGTGCCGGTAATGACCTCCCTGGGGGCGGACCCCAACATCGCCCACCACTGGGCCACCGGGTACAACACCCGGCTGAGCATTTTTCTGGGAATTCTCTGCGTGGGCCTCATTGGGGCGGGCCTCTTTTTCAGCGGCCGGCCGGTCTGGGCGGCCTGGGCGGGCTACCGGCGGCTGCTGCTTACCACCGGACGGGCGCCCAGCGATTTTCTGCGGATGTTCGGAGCCGCGCCCACCCTCATCAATGTGGGGGTAAACGGCCTGATCGGCATGGCCTTTATTCTGGGTACCGGCGGCGATCTGAACGGCCCCACGCTGGGGGGAATTTTCACCATCATGGGCTTTTCCGCCTTCGGCAAGCATGCCCGCAACATCATCCCCATTATGGCCGGCGTGGTGCTGGGCGGCTTCTGTATGCATTGGCACATCAACGACAGCGGCGTGCAGCTGGCCCTGCTCTTCGGCACCACCCTGGCGCCCATCTCCGGCTATTTCGGCTGGCCCTTCGGCGTGGCGGCCGGGTTCCTCCACTCCTCAGTGGTGCTTCGGGCGGGTACCCCGGTGGAGGGCTTCAACCTGTACAACAACGGCTTCTCCGGCGGCCTGCTGGCCATTGTGCTCTATCCTGTCATTACCGAGGCCATCCGCCACACCAAACCGGAGCTTCAGGACGAGGATTACTTCGATGCCTTTGAGCATGACGCCCCCGTAGTTCCGTCTCCCATTGCCAAAGACGACTGAAACAGGCCTGCTGTAAAACTGACATGTTGCATATATCTGTCATTGCGAACCAGTGCGCACACTGGTGCGGCAATCCGTATTCCCGGCGGGAACGGCGGATTCCCACAAAAGAGACTGTCGAAAAAGTGGCGGACGCCACTTTTTCGAGTAGGATGCAGTCTGCCGCATGCAGGTTTTGTCCGCCTCCGGCGGGCAAAACCCACACTTGCAGCCTGAGCAGTGTTTTCAGCCACGCACATGTTGCGACTGAAAACAGACTGGCACCTTTTTCGCGCCTGCGGGCGCGAACTCTGCGAGGCTTTCTCGACAAGTTGAAACGGCCGCCCACCGGGCGGCCGTTTTTCTCGGAATGACGGGGTTTTGTGCAGCCTGTGCGTGCTGCAACAGGCCCTTTTTGGAGAAATGGAAAGCGCTCAGGACTTGCCTGCTCCGCCGGTCTCAAAGGCGGCCTTGGCGGAGGCGCACAGCCCCGCCAGCGCCTGAATCTCGCTGGGGATGATGAGCTTGGTGGCCTGTCCGTTGGCGGCGGCCTCAAAGGCCTCCAAGGCCTTGATTTTCAGCACCGCCTCGTTGGGATTGGCCTCGTTGAGGAGCTTCAGCGCCTCGGCGGTGGCCTGCTGGACCTTCAGAATGGCCTCCGCCTCGCCCTCGGCCTTCATAATGGCGGCCTGCTTGGCGGCGTCGGCCCGGAGAATGACGGACTGCTTTTCGCCCTCCGCCACCAGAATCTGGCTCTGCTTCTGGCCCTCGGCCTGGAGAATGGCCTCCCGGCGCTCCCGCTCGGCCTTCATCTGCTTTTCCATGGCGTCCTGAATCTCCCGGGGCGGAATGATGTTCTTCAGCTCCACCCGGTTGACCTTGATCCCCCAGGGGTCGGTGGCCTCGTCCAAAATGGCGCGCATCTTGGAATTGATGATGTCCCGGCTGGTGAGGGACTGGTCCAGCTCCAGATCGCCGATGATGTTCCGCAGGGTGGTGGCGGTGAGATTCTCGATGGCGCTCATGGGATGCTCCACGCCGTAGGTGTACAGCTTGGGGTCGGTAATCTGGAAATAGAGCACCGTGTCAATCTGCATGGTGACGTTGTCCTTGGTAATCACGGGCTGAGGCGCGAAGTCCACCACCTGCTCCTTCAGGGAGACCGCCTTGGCCACCCGCTCAATGAAGGGAATCTTGAAGTGGACACCCACGCCCCAAACGGCATGGAAGGCGCCCATGCGCTCAATCACGTAGGCCTTGGACTGCTGCACAATCTTCAGGTTGGTGGCCAGAATTAGAATGATAACCACCAGCAGGATGATGACAATAATAGGGGTGAATGGGATATCAGGCATTTCAATTCCTCCGTTTCCTTCTTGCGGCAGCGGCCGCTCAGTCCTGGCGGGCCGCGGCGGGGAGAGGCGCTACAATGAGCTTGACTCCCTCAATGCGAAGAACTTCAATGGTGGCTCCCGCCGGGATGACCCGGTCGTCCTCCGTGCGGGCGGTCCACACAGCTCCCCTGACAGAGACCTGCCCGGTGGCCTTCAGGTTGTTGATGGTCTCTGTGACCACTCCCTCGGCGCCTACCGCCCGGTCCGCGTTGGTGGCCACCTGCTTGGGGGTTACATAGCGGCGGGCCAGCGGCCGGATGACCAGCAGGCTGACAAAGGATACCACCAGGAATACCCCGAACTGTACCCAGATGTTGTGTACAAAAAACGAGGTAATCAGGGCGGCCAGGGAGCCCAAGGCGAACCACAGGGACACCAGCCCCACAGTAGCGGCCTCCAGCACCACAAGGGCAATCAGGGCCGCCAGCCAGAGAATGCTTGGTATGGGCATGGGCATGCCTCCTTTCGTATTGCTATCCTACCACATTTATGGGGAAAAGAAAAGTAAAATTCCATTCCGTATTTGCCAATGGCGGGGAAATAGAGTATACTCTAACCAGATTGCGGGATGGATGGAAGGAAAGAACGGACGATGAGAGATTTGGAACTGCTGGTCCCCACGCTGTTCGGGCTGGAGGGCTTGTGCGCGGAGGAGCTGCGGCGGCTGGAGCTGCCCCAGGTGCGGGCGGAGAACGGCCGGGTGGGCTGCCTGGCCCGGCTGGGAGACATTCCCCGGCTCAATCTGAACCTGCGCACCGGCGAGCGGGTGCTGCTGGTGATGGGCCGGTATGAAGCCAGGGACTTTGACACCCTGTTTGAGAAGGCTAGGGCCCTCCCCTGGGAGGAGGTCATCCCCCGGGACGGGGCCTTTCCGGTGAAGGGGCACTCCCTCAACTCCCAGCTCCACGCGGTGCCCGCCTGCCAGGCGGTGCTGAAAAAGGCCATCGCCGCCCGGCTGGGGGAGAAGTACCGCCTGACCACCCTGCCGGAGACCGGGGCGCTGTACCAGGTGCAGTTTTCCATCATGCGCGACCAGGTTGTCCTGATGCTGGACACCACCGGTCCCGGCCTCCACAAGCGGGGCTACCGGGCGGTGGGCGTGGCGGCTCCCCTGCGGGAGACCCTGGCCGCCGCCCTGGTGCTCCTCTCCCGCTACCGGGGCAGGGAGCCCTTCTGCGATCCCTTCTGCGGTTCCGGAACCATCCCCATTGAGGCCGCCCTGATTGCCAAAAACCGGGCCCCCGGCCTGAACCGCTCCTTTTCCGCCCAGCGGTGGAGCTGGCTGGACAGCGGCCTGTGGCTCCAGGCGGTGGAGGAGGCCATGGACAAGGAGTTCCACGGCAGCTATGAGATTTGGGGCGGGGATGTGGACCCCAGGGCGGTGGCCATTGCCCGCGAAAACGCGGAAAAGGCCGACGTGGAGGACTGCGTCCGCTTTGAGGTGGCCGACACGGCGGAATTCCGCCGGTCAGAGCCCGCCGGACGGGTGGCGACCAATCCCCCCTATGGAGAGCGGCTGCTGGAGAAGAGAGGGGCGGAGGAGCTCTACCGGGCCTTTGGCCGGGCGGTGCGGGAGCTGCCCCCCGGCTGGCAGGTGGGGGTGCTCTCCTCCCACACGGAATTTGAGCGTACCTTTGGAAAACCCGCGGACAAAAAGCGGAAGCTGTACAACGGTATGCTGAAGTGTGACTGGTTCCTCTATTACGGAAGGAAAAGATGAGGGTGTGAAGATGAAGCAGAAAAGAGGATACCGGCTGCTGGCCGTGGCGGCGGCCCTGTGCCTGCTGCTGACGGGACAGAGCCTGGCCGCGCCCGCGGGAGTCACGGTGTGGGGATACAGCGAGGGCCTGGCCCAGTGTGAGCTGGACGGGAAATGGGGCTATGTGGACGGCAGCCGGAATGTGGTCATCCCCATTCAATACAACAGCATTGTCTCCTTCTCCCTGGGCGTGGCGGCGGTAAACCTGAACGGCAAGCTGGGGGTCATCCGGCAGGACGGCGCCTATCTCATCCAGCCGGAGTACGACACCCTGATGCCCATCAACTGCGGCCTGTACATCGCCCAGAAGGGGGGCGGCTGGGGCGTGGTGAGCATCCTGCCCTTTTCCGATGGGGCGGGGGGTACCACCAATGTGCTCTACGAGCTGACCTACGACAGCGTGAGCGTGGAGGAGCAGGGAGGCGTGCAGGTGCTTACCCTGCGGGACAGCGCAGGGGGAATTACCCGGGTGCCGCTGTTTGAGCTGCCCGGCATCCTGGTGCGGAAGAACGTGCCCTCCGCCCGGTTCCCCCTGACCCGGGGCAAGCTGCCCAAGTTCTCCGACGTGTCCCAGAAGGAATGGTATGCCCTGTGGGTGGATATCGCCTACAACGTGGGCCTGGTGGCCGGCGTGGGCGATAACCGCTTCAACCCCAACGGCACCATGAGCGTGGCGGAGACCCTCCAGCTGGCGGCCACCATTGAGAGCCGCTACCGGGACGACAGCTTCCATACCGGCAGCGGGCAGACCAAGCCCTACTGGTATACCGGAGCGGTGAACTACTGCATCGCCAGCGGCATTATCCAAAGCGGCCAGTTTTCCCAGTCGGACTACGAGCGCCCCGCCACCCGCCTGGAGATGGCCCGCATTTTCGCGGCCACCAGCCCGGTGCGGAACATGCCGGAGCTGAACAGCTCCGCCCGGGTGCGGGCCTCTGTTCCGGATATCACCCCCACCGCGGAGGGGGCCGGAGCGGTATACAGCCTGTATGAAAAGGGACTGCTCTCCGGGGTGGACAGCAAACTGACCTTTTACCCCAGCGGCACCATGACCCGTGCCGAGGCGGCGGCGCTGGCCGCCCGCATCGCCCGGGCAGAGCAGCGCATCACCCTCTGGGGGGCCTACGACGGAGCGGCTCTGGTGCGCTGAGCCATCAACGGAAGGAAGAAGGAGGCCGGGGCGTCTGTGAAGCATTTGTTTCTCATCAACCCCTATGCCGGTAAGTATGACCGCAGCCAGGAGATGCGGGAGAAAATCCGCTCCGCCATGGAGGGGCGGGAGGAGGTGTGGGAGACGGCGTTGACCCGATACGCCGGACATGCCACGGAGCTGGTCCGGGCGGCGGCGGAGGAGGGAGCGCCCCTGCGGGTGTATGCCTGCGGTGGGGACGGCACCCTCAACGAGGTGGTGAACGGCGCCGCCGGCTATGCCCACGTGGCGGTAACCCACTGCCCCATGGGCTCAGGCAATGATTTCCTCCGGATGTTCGGGCCGGATGCCGGACGGTTTTATCAGCTGTCCCAGCTGCTGGACGGCGCGCTGACCCCCATGGCCCTGATTGAATGCGATGGCCGGCTGGCCTTCAACGTCTGTTCAGTGGGCTTTGTCGCCCGCATCGGCTTCGGCGCCGCCAGCTTCAAAAAGCTCCCCCTGGTCAGCGGCAGCACGGCCTACCAGCTCTCCGCCCTGCGCACCATCATTCAGGGCATCCACCGGCCCTATCGGGTGGAGATTGACGGGGAGGTGCTGCCCGGTGAGCGATTTACCCTGCTGTGCGCCTGCAACGGCCGGTACTACGGCGGCGGCTTCAACCCCAGCCCGGACGCCATGCCGGACGACGGCCTGCTCCACTTTGTGGTCATTCCCGCCGTCTCCCGCCTCACCGTGCTGGCCCTGATCCAGAAGTTTGCCCGGGGGGAGGCGGGGGAGATTCCCGGCGTCCTCCTTCGCCGGGGACGGGAGATGAAGGTGAGCTGCGACCGGGAAAACCCCGTCAATCTGGACGGGGAGCGGATAGACGCCGTACAGCTCACCGCCCGCCTGTCGGAGAAGAAGGTGAACTTCTTTTACCCCGCCGGCGCCGCCTGGCGTTAGCACTCCCACAACTGATTTGTGAACAAAACTTGAATTTTTTTAAAATCAACTCTCTTTTCTCAAAAAAGGGGGTTGATTTTTTTGGCGGAGAGGGGTATTATCTTACTTGTGGTTAGCACTCGGATAAAATGAGTGCTAACAAATCGAAACGCTGAATAAAAAATAAAGATACATGTAAGGAGGAATCCCCTATGAAACTCAAGCCTCTTGCCGACCGCGTGGTCATCAAGCTGGTGGAAGCGGAAGAGAAGACCAAGAGCGGCATTATCCTCACCGGCGCTGCCAAGGAGAAGCCCGAGGTGGCCCAGGTGATCGAGGTGGGTCCCGGCGGCCTGGTGGACGGCAAGGAAGTGACCATGACCGTGAAGCCCGGCGACAAGGTCATCACCAGCAAGTACTCCGGCACCGAGGTGAAGATTGACGGCGAGGAGTACACCATCGTCCGCCAGTCCGACATCCTGGCCATTGTGGAGTAACGCCGGTTCATCCTGAATGACAAATTTATCCGGGCGGTTTCCGCCCGACTCAAATTGGAGGTAATGTATTATGGCTAAGATTATCTGCTACGGCGAGGAGGCCCGTCACGCTCTGGAGCGGGGCGTCAACCAGCTGGCCGACACCGTGAAGATTACCATGGGCCCCAAGGGCCGCAACGTGGTGCTGGACAAGAAGTTCGGCGCGCCCCTCATCACCAACGACGGTGTGACCATCGCCAAGGAGATTGAGCTGGACGATCCCTTTGAGAACATGGGCGCTCAGCTGGTGAAGGAAGTGGCCACCAAGACCAACGACGTAGCCGGCGACGGCACCACCACCGCCACTCTGCTGGCCCAGGCCATCATCCGGGAGGGCCTGAAGAACCTGGCCGCCGGCGCCAACCCCATGGTGATGAAGAAGGGCATTGCCAAGGCTACCGCCGCCGCTGTGGAGGCCATCAAGGCCAACAGCCAGAAGGTCAACGGCTCTGACGACATCGCCCGGGTCGGCACCGTGTCCTCCGGGGACGAGACCGTGGGCAAGCTGATTGCCGAGGCCATGGAGAAGGTCTCCCACGACGGCGTCATCACCGTGGAGGAGTCCAAGACCGCCGAGACCTATTCCGAGGTGGTGGAGGGCATGCAGTTTGACCGGGGCTATATCACCCCCTATATGGTCACCGACACCGAGAAGATGGAGGCCGTGCTGGACGACGCCCTCATCCTCATCACCGACAAGAAGATTTCCAACATCCAGGAGCTGC
>CALWOL010000113.1 GCA_944383135.1 uncultured Flavonifractor sp. | reverse complement strand
TACTGCTTCACCGCGTCGATCATGGTCAGCCGCTTCCAGCCGGGGGTGAGGTCAATGTCCTCCCCCAGCCACTTCACCTGGTAGGAGCCCAGGATCTCCTTGGCGGCGGTGGACAGGATGCCCTCGGCGATGTCCATCATGTCGTGGAAGTCGGCATAGGCCTCATACAGCTCAATGGAGGTGAACTCCGGATTGTGCTTGGGGTCCATGCCCTCGTTGCGGAAGATACGGCCAATCTCGTACACCCGCTCGAAGCCGCCCACCACCAGGCGCTTCAGGTGCAGCTCGGTGGCGATGCGCATATACATGTCGATGTCCAGGGTGTTGTGGTGGGTGATGAAGGGCCGGGCGGTGGCGCCGCCGGAGATGGTGTTCAGTACCGGGGTCTCCACCTCCATATACTCCCGCTCGTCCAGGTACTTGCGCACGTGCTTGATAAAGGCGGTGCGGATCTGGAAGGCCCGGCGCACGTCCTCATTCATAATCAGGTCCACATACCGCTGGCGGTAGCGGGTCTCCTTGTCGGTGAGGCCGTGGAACTTCTCGGGCAGGGGCTGGAGGGACTTGGAGAGAAGGGTCACCTTGTGGGCCTTGACGGAAATCTCGCCCCGCTTGGTCTTAAAGACCTCGCCTTCCACACCCACAATGTCGCCGATGTCGGTCTTTTTGAACTTGGCGAAGGCCTCCTCCCCCAGCTCGTCAATGCGGACATAGAGCTGGATGCGGCCCTTGCCGTCCTGCAGATCGCAGAACACCGCCTTGCCCATGCCCCGCTTGGACATGATGCGCCCGGCGATGGAGGTCATGGTGCCCTCCAGGGCCTCAAAGTTCTCCTTGATGTCGGCGGAGTGGTGCTTCACCACGTATTTGGTGATGTGGAAGGGGTCCTGGCCGGCGTCCTGAAGCTCCTTGAGCTTGGCGCGGCGGATGAGCCGCTGCTCGGACAGGGACTGCTGCTCCTCGGGCTGATTGACGCTTCTCTCTTCTGTACTCATCGTTCTTGCTCCTTACTTTTGAATCTCTACTATGCGATACCTTAATATACCGGCGGGGGCTTCCACCTGGACCTCCTCCCCCACGGCCCGGCCCAGCAGGGCCTTGCCAAAGGGGGAATCCTCGGAAATGCGGCCGTTCATGGGATCGGCCTCCTGAGAGCCCACCACCTGATAGCTCTCCTCCTCCTCAAACTCCAGGTCCAGCACCTTTACATTGGAGCCCAGGCGGACGGAGTTGGGGTCGGTTTCATGCTCCTCGATGACCACATAGTTGCCCAGAATGTTCTCCAGCTCGGCAATGCGGGAGTAGAGCTTGCCCTGCTCATTCTTGGCCTCGTCGTACTCGCTGTTTTCGGACAGGTCGCCGAAGGAGCGGGCCTCCTTAATCTGGTCGGCCACCTCTTTTTCCCGGACCGTCTTGAGATAGGTCAGCTCCTGCTTCAGCTCCTCCAGACGCTCCGCGCTCAGTTTGAATTCTTTCGCCATGTCAATCGTGCACACCTTTCTATCCTTGCTCTCTCGACAAAAAAGACGCCGCGGCCCCGGCCGCTCCCTCTTATTTGAAAACATTCCGCCACGTTAATACGATATTATAGGTAGTTTGATTCCTCCTGTCAAGTCAATAATTTGGCACTAGGTGGAAGCAATTCGGATTTCCTCCGCCGCCAGCCGCCCCTCCTGCCACAGCAGAGCCAGCACCGCCAGCCGGTCCAGCCCGCCCTCCTCCAGGCCCTCGGGAGGCAGCAGGACAAAGCCTCCCAGCTCCGGCCGCGGGCCGTACAAGGCAAGAACGGCCCGTCCCTCCGGCCCACCGGCTCCAAAGCGGAGCACCACATCCGCCCGCCCGCCGGCGCCGGGACTCGCCATGGCCGCGCCGAACTCCCGCCACAGCCAGGCCGCCAGGGTCTCCTCCTCCCCCGGCACGGCCAGGGACAGCCGCCGCACCAGGGGACACAGCCCTTCCGCCGCACGGAGCAGCGCCCGGCTGGGGCTGGGCCCGGACAGGGTCACCCAGGCCCGGGCGGGCTCCACTCCCTGCCGCTTCAGGGCCGCCAGGGCCAGCGGAACCGCCAGGGCCTGACAGAAGTTCTCCGGCTCCACCGGCTCCAGGCCGTACCGGCGCAGCCGGGGCCAGTGGGGGAACTCCGCCGCCGTCAGTACCCGGCGCACCCCGGCCCGGGCCAGAAGCCGCGCCCCCTTGTCCACCCGGCGGGCAAGGCGGGCGGAGGGCAAACCGGGCGGCGCCGGAATCTCCACCCGCAGGCAGGGCAAGTCCAGCAGGGCGCAGCCCCCTGCCCGGGGCCCGCGGCCCTTCTCCTCCTTGATTTCCAGAATGCCCACCATGGTTTTCACCTCGGGTACAGGGTATGCCTCCGCCGCGTGAATATGCGCAAAAGAAGCGGCGGAGTAATCCGCCGCTTCTGCCTCTCCGGTTACGCCGGAAGGGTCAGGGTGAATTCCATCTGATACCGCAGCTGGCCGGTGGCGGCGCTGCTGTCGGCCATCAGCCAGTCGTTCACCTCATGGTAGCCCTCCTGATGCACCCTCTGGGTGATGGTCACATCCCCGGCCTGGAGGGTATAGTCCGTAAAGCCCCCCTCCGCGATGGCGGTGAGCACCCCGCTGTTCAGCCAGCTGATGCAGTTGTAGTTCCCCACCGCCGCCGCGAAGGAGAGGGCGGCCAGCTGCTTGTCAAAGGTGTCGTCAGAGGGAATCATCTGCTCACCCATCAGATCCCGGCTCAGGGTCACGGCGGTCACCTTTCCATCCTCGTTCAGGGTGAGCTGGTGGTCTGGGCCGCCGTCTCCAAAGACATACAGGACATTGACCTTGTCCTCCCAGCGGCCGTTCTCGTCCATGACCCGGTCGGAGCTCTGGGTGAGGTAGCGGTACAAATCATTGACGTTGGCCGCATACTGCTCCGCCGTAAGCATCCCCCGGTGGCGGGGCATCTGGGCCTGGCCCGCCGTCAGCATCATCAGCCCGAAGAGGACGGCGGCCGCCCCCACAAAGCCCCAGCACCGCAGGACCCTGGTATCCCGGATGGCGTAGCCCCGCTCCTCCTCCCAAGGCAGGGTTTCGCAGTCGGAGCAGGCCCGGTAGCTCTTGTAATAGCGGTAGAGGTTGTAGATGGGGATGCCGAAGCCCTCGCCCTTGGCAAAGACGCCCCAGGTGCGGGCCAGGGCGTCGCTCCAGGTCAGCTTCCCGCCGCGGGTATCCCGGACCTGGAGGCCGAAGAGCCACTTGCCCGGGGTGTAGCCCCAGGTGGACAGCAGCAGGGGCTCCACCATCAGCATGGTGCCGTAATTCAGATAGCTGCCCAGCAGGGTGAAAAAGAGGCCTCCCGGCGGATGGAACCGCAGCACCAGCAGCCCGAAGGCCGACCACAGCACGCCGTAGAGGAATACATCCAGCCACCGGGCGAAAAACCGCCGCCAGGGGTAGGCCACCATGGGGGTACTGTCCTTGTTCAGACTGAAGTACCCCTCCCCCTCCGCCGGGCGGTCCAGGGCGTTGAGGTACTTCCGGGCGTCCAGGGTGGCATACTCCACCCGGTCGGAGCGCATGGAGGCGCACACCCGGTCCGCCCAGTCCAGCTCGGCCCGCTGCTCCTCCAGGGTATGCTGCTGCATGGCCAGGGCGGTATCCAGCTCCAGCTCCCCCCGCTGCACCTTTTTGATGGTGTCCAGGGGCAGGCCCAGCTGCCGCAGCAGCTTCAGCTTCCGCAGGGTCTCCACGTCCTCCTCTGAGTAGATGCGGTAGTTGTTGCCGCCCCGGGCGGGGGTAAGAAACCCCTCCTGCTCATAGAAGCGGATGTTGGCCCGGGTCATGCCCAGGGTGGTCTCCAGCTCTTTGATGGTCATGGCACTCGCCTCCTTGGCCTCAGCATAAGGCATCAAGTCCCTTTACAGTCAAGTCTTTTCTGCGGATTTTACCCATTCAGAAGCGCCAGAGCGGCCTCCAGCTGGGCGTCGCCCTGGTCGGTGAGGTAGACCTCCTGGTCCAGGGTCAGGCCGGTGCCGATAAGGGAGGTGCCGCTGCCGGTATAATAGCTGGCGGTGGAGATGGACACCGCGCCCCCGTGGGGCAGGCCGAAGGTCTGCTGGGAGTAGCCCTTGCCGCTGGTGGGCTCCCCCACAATTTTGGCCACTCCCCACTCCTGGAGCTCGGCGGCAAAAAATTCCGCGGCGGAATAGGTGTTGGCGTTCACCAGCACCACCATGGGCAGGTCCACACAGGCGGCATCGGAATAGGTGATCTCCTCGTGGCCCGCCTTGTCCCGGGTGATGAAAATGGGGCCCTCCGGGAGCAGGAAATCCAGCATGTCGGTGAGCTCACGGAGATAGCCGCCGCCGTTGTTCCGCATGTCGAAAATCAGGGCCCGGGCGCCCTGGGCCTGGAGCTCGGTCACCGCCTCCTCCAGATACCGGGCGCTGTCGTCATAGAAGTTGGCCAGGGCCACATAGCCCACGTCTCCCTCCAGCAGCTCATAGTCCACCGGGTCGGAGGGGATGCTGGCACGCTTCACCTCCACGGTGCGGCTGGCGCCGCCGGCGTCCAGGATTTCCAGAGACACGGCGGTGCCCGCCTCCCCCTGGATGAGGGACGCCCCGTCGTACCGGGCCTCCCCCGCCAGAGAGGTGCCGTCCACGGCGGTGATGACCTCTCCCGCCCGCAGGCCCGCTGCCTCCGCCGGGCCGCCGGCCGTCACCGCCTGGATGAGCAGGCCGTCCTCCCGCTCATAGCTGACGGTGACCCCGATGCCCACATACTGGTTGGTGCGCCGCTGGTTCTGGGCGGCGTACTCCTCCTCCGTCAGGTAGTAGCTCCACCGGTCCCCCAGCCCGTCCACCAGGGCCTCCAGGGCGGCGTCCACCGCGGCGGTCTCGTCGTATTCCCCCACAAATTTGTCCTCCACCAGCTTCACCGCCCGGACCAGAGAGGCGGCGTAGGGGCCCGCCCAGGCCCGGAGCAGCAGAAAGCCGCCCCCCAGGCAGAGCAGGGCGGTGAGCAGCACCGCCAGCAGCAGCTGAAGTGACGTAAAGCGTCTGGTTTTCATTTCGTTCCAGTCCTTTCCCAAAGAAAAAAAGCGGGGCGAAGAGGGTTGCTCCCCTCCGCCCCGCTTCACAATTTACCCTGTTACCAGGAGGTCAGATTCAAATCCGGGAACTTGGACTCCGGGTCCACTCGCTGGCCGTTCACCCGAATCTCCAGATGGAGATGGTTGCCGGTGGAGTTGCCGGTGGTGCCCACATACCCAATCACCTGGCCCTGGGTCACCATCTGCCCCTCGCTCACCGCCCGGGAGCTCATGTGGGCGTACAATGTGGAATTGCCGTTGCCGTGGTCGATGACCACATAGTTGCCATAGGACCAATAGGCGCCGCTGCCATACACCGAGGTGATGACCTGGCCGCTCTTGGCCGCCAGAATGGGGGTGCCGCCGTTGGCGGGGATGTCAATGCCGCCGTGGTTCTGCGCCCGGCCGCTCACCGGATTGATGCGGTAGCCGAAGGGGGAGGAGATAGCGTACCAGCCGGGCAGGGGCCACAGATAGCCGCTCTCGGAGACGATGGTGGTGCCGTTCTGCTTGCGCTGCTCCTCCAGCTCCTTCTGCTTTCTCACGATGTCCGCCTGGATGGCGGCGGCGGCCTTGTCCTCCTCGTCCAGCAGGCGGTTGACCTCCGCCACGTTCTTGTTCAGCTCGGCCAGGACCTTTTCCGCCTCGGCAATCTTGCTCTGCTGCTCGGCCTTCTTGGCCTCCTGCTGCTCCTTCACTTCCTGCTCGTCAGCCCGGGCGCTCTCCAGCTCGGCCTGGAGCCGCTCCAGCTCCTCCCGGACGGCGATAAGCTCGTCCATCACCCGGTTGTCGTAGTCCATAACGGCGTCCACGTCCGCCAGTCGGTCCAGCAGGTCGGAAAAGCTCTCGGCGTTGAAGAGGATGCAACAGTAGGATACCGCCCCCTCCTCCTCCATGGCCCGCACCCGCTGGCAGAACAGCTCGTACTGGGCCTGCTCGTTGGCCTCGGCCACCTTGCGCTCCTCTTCCTTCTGGGCGATGGCGGCGTCATAGTAAGCAATCTGCTCGTTGATGTTGTCCAGCTCGTCGTTGATGGCGTCCAGCTGGGCCAGCAGCAGGTTCCGCTTGTCCTCGGCGGCGGACTGCTCCGCCTCGGCAGCGGCCAGCTGCTCCTTCAGCTCGGCCTGCCGGGCCTGGCTCTCCGCCTGCTCCTGCTTCAGGGCGTCAATCTCGCTCTGAGTCACCGCCCCCGCCCCTCCGAGAATCATGGTGAGCATGGGCAGCAGCATCAGCAGGGCCAGAATGGCCGCCAGTACGCCAACGATCACCCGGCGCTTGTCAGTCTTTCGTTTCTTGGAATGATCCCGCGTTTTTGCCACGTTGTTGCCTTCCTTCCTGTCGTCGGCCTGTCTGCCTACCAGTTGTAGGCACGGATAAAGGAATCATAGAGGTCAGGGAAGCACGCCTCCGGGTCCACCCGCTGGCCGTTGACCCGCACCTCAAAATGCAGATGGGGGCCGGTCACATTGCCCGTGGCACCCACGTCCCCGATGTACTGGCCCTGGGTCACGATCTCCCCCTCGCTCACCGCCCGGTAGTTCATGTGGGCGTACAGGGTGGTGGTCCCGTCTCCGTGGTCGATGACCACATAGTTGCCATAGGACCAGGTGGAGCCGGTTCCCTTCTCCGAGATGATGACCTGGCCGCTCTTGGCCGCCGTGATGGGCGTGCCGGTGGAGGCGGAAACGTCGATGCCGGTATGGCTGTGGGGCACATGGCTGACCGGATGAATGCGATACCCGAACGCGGAGGTCAGCTTCAGGTTGCCGGCGGGCAGGGGCCACTGATACCCCGAGCTGGACGGCGGCAGCGTCACATTCTGCTCCTGCCGCTGGGCCTCCAGCTCGGCCTGCTTTTTCTCAATATCCGCCTGGATGGCGGCGGCGGCCTTGTCCTCCTCCTCCAGCAGGCGGTTGACCTCCGCCACGTTCTTGTTCAGCTCGGCCAGGACCTGTTCGGCCTCCGCCACCTTCTCCTGCTGCTCGGCCTTCTTGGCCTCCTGCTGCTCCTTCACTTCCTGCTCGTCGGCCCGGGCGCTCTCCAGCTCGGCCTGGAGCCGCTCCAGCTCCTCCCGGGCGGCGGTAAGCTCGTCCATCACCCGGTTGTCGTAGTCCATGACGGCGTCCACGTCGGCCAGCCGGTCCAGCACATCGGCAAAGCTCTCGGCGTTGAAGAGGATGGACCAGTAGGATACCGCCCCCTCCTCCTCCATGGCCCGCACCCGCTGGCAGAACAGCTCGTACTGCTCCGCTTCCCTGGCCTCCGCCGCTTTCCGCTCCTCTTCCTTCTGGGCGATGGCGGCGTCGTACCAGGCAATCTGCTGCCGGATGTTGTTCAGCTCGTCGTTGATGGCGTCCAGCTGGGCCAGCAGCAGGTCCCGCTGGTCCTGGGCGGCGGACTGCTCCGCCTCGGCATCGGCCAGCTGCTCCTTCAGTTCGGCCTGCCGGGCCTGGCTCTCCGCCTGCTCCCGCTTCAGCGCGTCAATCTCGCTCTGGGTCACCGCCCCGGCGCTGCCGGGCAGCACGGTAAACATGGGCACCAGCATCAGCAGGGCCAATCCCCCGGCCAGGGCGCTGCATACCGCCCGGCACGCGCTTTTCTTCTGCTTTATGCGGAATTTTGCCACGGTTTTCTCCTTTTCCGGGGAATACAGGCTCTTATACCTGCAGGAACTTGCGGATGGCCAGCACCGAGCCGCCGGCGCCGATGATAAAGCCGGTGAGGGCAAACACCCCCAGCACCCGCAGGGCCATGGGCTGGAAGGGCAGAACCTTGATAAGCTCAATGGTGTCCGACGTGGAAATCGCCCGGCTCACCAGCACGTAAATCCCCCACTCCAGGAAGAAGGCCACCGCCGCCCCCACCAGGCCCAGAATCAGCCCCTCAAACACGAAGGGCCAGCGGACAAAGGAGTTGGTGGCGCCGCACATCTTCATAATGGCAATCTCTTCCCTGCGGTTGAAGGTGGCCAGCTTGATGGTGTTGGCGATGATGAACAGGCTCACCGCCAGCAGGATAATAATCAGAATGACGGCCACCGCCCCCGCCACGTTGCGGATGACGGTAAAGCCCTCGGCAATCTCCGGGGCGGACTTGGTCCAGGCCACGCCGTCAATGGCGTCCACCGCCGCCTCGGTCTCCGCCAGCCGGCTGATATCCTCCAAATAGATATGGAAGCGGTCCCGGTATACCTCGGAGGGCAGGCCTTCAAAGAGGGGGTTGCCCTCGTAATCGGCCTCAAACTCCGCCTGGGCCTCCTCCTTGGTGACAAATTCCGCCCGGGCCACGTTGGGAATATCCTCAATCTGGACCTCCAGACCGCGGGCCTCGTCCTGAGTCAGGGTGTCCTCAATGTACGCGGTAAACTGGTTCTCCTTCTCCAGGTCGCTGAACATGTTGGAGGCATTCACCGCCACCAGGGAGAAGGAGCCCATGATGAGCAGGCAGCAGACAATCATGCACACCGCGGCAAAGGACATCAGGCCGTGGGTGAAGATGCTGCGGAACCCCTCCAGAAAAAAATAGCCGAAATCATATCGTTGTTTCATTATTATAATACCCGCCTGTCTCATCGCTGATGATTCTGCCGTTCTCAATGGCCACCACCCGCTTGGAGAAGCGGTTGACCAGCTCCCGCTCGTGGGTGACCACCAGCACGGTGGTGCCCAGTTCGTTGATGCGCTCCAGCAGCATCATAATCTCCAGGGAGCGCATGGGGTCCAGGTTGCCGGTGGGCTCGTCGGCAATGATCATCTGGGGATTGTTCACCAGGGCCCGGGCGATGGCCACCCGCTGCTGCTCGCCGCCGGAAATTTCGCTGGGCAGCCGGTCCCCCTTCTGATCCAGACCCACCAGGTCCAGCACGTAGCCCACCCGCTTGCGGATTTCCCGGGGGGAGGCCCCCACCGCCCGCATGGCAAACACCAGGTTTTCATATACCGTTTTTTTCTCAATGAGCCGGAAATCCTGGAAAATGACCCCCAGGGTGCGGCGCATATAGGGCACCTGCCGGGGCCGGATGTTGTTCAGATTATAGCCGTTGACCATCAGGCGGCCGGCGGAAGGGGCAATCTCCGCCGTGATCAGCTTGAGAATGGTGGACTTCCCCGAGCCGGAGGGGCCCACCAGAAAGACGAACTCCCCGTCGTCAATGCGCATATTGACCCCTTTCAGGGCCTTGGTCCCATTGTCATAGGACTTCTGAATGTCGATCAGACGTATCACACCTGGTTACCTCATCTATGTATTTGTCGTACACTAAGAATCTGCTCAGTACCAGGAGGGACGCCGTCTCCGGCGTCCCTCCTGCCAGTCAATCAGTTGTCAATGCCCCGGGAAATCAGGTACTTTTTCACCATCAGCGCCACCTTGAAGGTAATGGCGTCGTCAAACTCCCGCAGGTCCAGGCCGGTGAGCTTCTTAATCTTCTCCAGCCGGTACACCAGGGTGTTCCGGTGGACGAAAAGCTTCCGGGCCGTCTCGGACACGTTCAGGTTGTTTTCAAAGAACTTGTTGATGGTAAACAGGGTCTCCTGGTCCAGGGCGTCAATGGGGTTCTTCTTAAAGACCTCCTGGAGGAACATCTCGCACAGGGTGGTGGGCAGCTGGTAAATCAGCCGGCCGATGCCCAGGTTCTCGTAGTTGATGATGCTCTTCTCTGTGTCAAACACCCGGCCCACGTCGATGGCGATGCCCGCCTCCTTATAGGCACGGGCCAGCTCCCGGATGTGGGTAACGATGGTGCCGATCCCGATTACCACCCGGATGTGGAGCTCATCGGTAATCTTGTCCTCAATCTGCTTGGCGATTTTATACAGGTCCCGGGTCTCCGCCCCGTCGGAGAGCTGCTTGATAAGGGCCACATCGGTCTCGCTGATGGAGAGGACGAAGTCCACCTGCTTGTCGGGGAAGAGGGCGTGGACCACGTCGATGAGGGCGGGGTCGGTGGTCTCCACCTGACGGATGAGGAATACCGCCCGGGGCGCCTCGGAAATGAAGTGCAGCTCCTTGGCCCGGACATAGATATCCCCCAGCAGGATGTTGTCGGAAATGATGTTTTTGACAAAGGTGGCCTTGTCGTGCTTCTCCTCATAATAGGTCTTGGCACCGTTGAGGGCCACGGTGGCCATGGAGCACACCATCCGGGCCTCGGCGTCCTCCCCTCTGGCAAAGGCGGCATAGTCGAACTGAGAGCCCCAGCCGGCCAGAGCCTTGAAGGTGCGTCCCTCAAAATGGATGCTCTCCCCCTCGCCCCGGTTCACTGCGTCAACGGCGCCGGGCCAGTGCTCCCCAATGCAGCTGAGCTCATTGCAGGCCACCACCGTTCCCTCAGAGTCAATCACGCCTATCGCCCGGTCCGTGCTGTCCTTCATCTGCAAGACAACGCTCTGAAAAATTCTGCTGGACATGGTGTCAGCCTCCCTTTCAATCTCCGTACCCCTCAACTTCTCCCGTCCCGGAGGGTCGTTTGAAGCAGTTTTTCTATCCTTCTTGTTTAACAGACAATATTATACCGATTCTTTTCTCTCTTTTCAATATCTTTTTCAAAGTTTTTTGTGGAAATTGCCTAAAGCAATCCCTTCCTGCCAAAATTTGTCCGGTCAGCCCTCCCCGCCGCCGGCCCGCAGGGCGGCCAGCTCCGCCGCCGTCAGGGGCCGCCACTGGCCGGGGGCCAGGGCGGGGTCCAGGCTCAGGGGGCCCATGGTCAGGCGCTTCAGGTAGCGCACCGGCTTGCCCCGGCTGGCCAGCATCCGCTTGATCTGGTGGTACTTCCCCTCCCGCAGGGTGACGATTCCGGTGTCCCGCTCCGCCAGAATCTCCAGCTCTGCCGGCAGGCAGACCAGGCCGTCGGCCAGGGTGATCCCCTGACGGAAGGCCGCCCTGTCCGCCTCCTCCAGCGCCCCGTCCACCCGGACAAGGTAGGTCTTGTCCACGTGCCGGCGGGGAGAGAGCAGGCGGTGGGCCAGGGGCCCGTCGTTGGTGAGCAGCAGCAGGCCCTCGGTATCCTTGTCCAGCCGCCCCGCCGGAAAGAGCCCCACCCGCCGGAGATGCTCCGGCAGCAGGGTGAGCACCGTGGGCTCCCTGGGGTCCTCAGTGGCGGACACCAGCCCCGCCGGCTTGTGGAGCATCAGGTACACCAGGCGCTCTCCCGCTACCGGCTGGCCATCCACCAGGAAGGCGGAAGCGGGGTCGTGCTTCTCCTCCGGCGTCCGGGCCACCGCGCCGTTTACCGTCACCCGCCCGGCCCGCACCAGCTCCCGCACCTCTTTCCGGGACCACCGGCCCGTATTGGCCAAAATCTTGTCCAGGCGCTCCATTCGCCGCCCTCCTTGTCCTTTTTTCCCTATTCCGTCATATCTCCGCCCGCTCCCCCATATCTTTGAAATACCAGCATCTGGGAAGGGAGCGTTGCGCTGTGTTTATTGTTACCGCCAAGGTCCGCAAGGGCCGGATTGCCGCCGTGGCCGTGGCCGCCGCCGTGGTGTGCGGCATCTTCCTGACCGGCTCCGTCCTGGCGGGAGGGCGGGACACCGCCGCTTCCGCCGCCGTCAGCCCCAAGGGGATCAAAACCAACGAGGACCGGATTGCCTACCTCAGCAGCTACGGCTGGATGGTGTCGGAGGAGCCGATCTCCGTGGAGGAGCTGATAATCCCGGAGACCTTTGACGAGACATACAGCCAGTATTTGGAGCTCCAGGCCGCCCAGGGCTTCGACCTGACCCAGTATGCCGGCAAGCGGGTAAAGCGGTACACCTATCAGGTGAACAATTACCCCACGGGGGAAACCGGCGTCCAGGCCGGTCTGCTTCTCTACAAAAACACCGTCATCGGCGGAGACGTGCTTTCCGCCCAGCTGGGGGGCTTCATCCACGGCCTGGAGATGCCCTCCTGACAAAAACAGCGCGGCGCTGCACGGCGCCGCGCTGTTTTTGCCTCAGGACAGGAAGCCGGAGGCCCGGTACAGGAAGATGAGGTACTGAATCCCCGCCACCAGGGAGGCGATGACGGTGGGGATGATGACCAGCCCCGCCAGAATCACCAGACCGGGGATAAGGGCCACCACGCCGCACACCACCAGGATGACGGTGCAAACCACGTACAGCTTCCAGACAAACCGGCCCTTGGCCGCCGTGGCCGGGTCGCCGCACTCGTCCAGGATGTTTGCGGTGGTGGTACAGACCAGGTAGACCACCACAAAGGAAAGGATGCTGTCAATCAGGCTCATTCCAGGGAGGAACAGCGCCAGTATCGCCAGCACTATGGATACAATGCTCAGCACAAAGGCCGTCCGGTAGCCCTCCGCCGCCCGGGAGGCCTCATTCAGGCCCACCAGGGCGAGAATCAGCCCCACCAGGGCCAGGATGCCGCCCACCACGGGAAGGAAGGATAAAATGGTCAGAATTTCGCCGATAAACACCTTGTTCAAGCCCCGGCCCGCCGCAGTATAGTCCATCTTTACAATTCCTCCTTATTTCTCAATGATCCGCACATCCAACTGATTGTATGGGATTTCAATGCCGTTCCGGTCAAAGGATGCCTTAATCTGCTCCAGCAGATCAAAGTGGAGGTCCCAATAGTCCCCGTTGGCACACCACACCCGCAGGGTATACTCGATGGCGCTGTCCTTCAGGGCGGACATGCGCACAAAGGGCTCCGGCGTGGACAGGGCCTTGGGATGGGCCTCCACCGCCTGCCGGATACAGGCAATCACCCGCTCCGGCGGGGCCTGGTAGGACACGCCGAAGGTCAGATCCACCCGCCGCTGCTCCGCGGTGGAGTAGTTGGTGATCTTTTCCCCGGAAATTTGCCCGTTGGGCACCGAAATCACCTTGTTGTCCACGGTGGCCAGCTTGGTGTAGGCCAGGCCCACCTCCTTCACCGTGCCGCCCACGCCGCCGGCCTCCACATAGTCCCCCGCCTTGAAGGGCTTGGACACCAGGATTTGAATGCCGCCGGCCAGGTTGGACAGGGTGCCCTGGATGGCCAGGGAAACCGCCAGGCCCAGCACACCCAGCAGCGCCACCAGGCTGGTCATGGGCACGCCGATATAGTCCAGCACAATACACAGAGTGAGCAGCCACAGAATCACCCGCAGAGCGGCGTGAATGAAGGTATGCAGGCTCTTTTCCATCTCCAGCCGGCGAAAGGTTCTGTCCACCAGCTTGAGCACCACCTTCATCACCACCATGCACCCCACAAACAGCAGCGCGATGGTGAGAATCTTCTGCAGGTTCAGGGTGCTGAAAAAGCCGGTGACGGTCTGAAGGGTCTCCTCTGCATCCTCCGGCGTAATGTTGGTCAGGTTGGTCAGCAAGCTCCCATCTCCTTTCTGAGGCTCATTCTATCATACCTCTCCCGCCGGGACAAGCCCCGTTCCTTCCGGGGTGGAAAGAAATGAGGGGATGTGCTATACTAAAATAAATACGGGGGGAGGCGGCAGAACGTGGGAAAAGCACGGACAACATGGAAGCAGCTGCTGGAGGAGGAGGCCGAGGCCCGCATTTCCCGGATGGAGGCGCCCGGCTATCCCTTTCCCCGGCGCTTCTCCCGGGGGGACTGGCTGGTGTGGGCTCTGGTGACGGCGGGAAGCCTGCTCCTGCTGCTTCTGGGGGCCGGACTGTGAAGGGGCGGCCGGACGAGGACCGGGTAACGCAGGAGGCCCTGCTGGGTTTCCTGCCCGTGCTGGCCGGGGAGCGGCTGTACGGCTTTGCCGACGCCCTGCTCCTCCTGTCCGGCTACTGCATTGCCACCTGGAGCTACACCCAGGGAGCCTATCTGGCCACTTTGGTGGGCTTCCGGCAGCTGGTTGTGGGGGCCTTCTTCGGCGCCATTTTCATGCTGTGCCTCTATCAGCTTCCCGTCCTTCTGTCGGTGCGCTACGGCATTGACATCTGGATTTGGCTGCGGGCGGTATTCGGCGGCCGGGGCGTCATGGGGATGACCGTGGTCATCCTTTTCATCAACTACCCCTGGTACGCCGTGTGCGCCCAGCTCTTCGCCTCCTCCATGGGCCGGCTGGCCGGACTGCTGGGGCTGGACCTGCCGGGAGCCGCCCAACCCCTGCTGGGACTGAGCTGCGTGGTGCTGGGCACGCTGCTGGCCCTCCGGGGACCGAAGTCCATGGGGGTGGTGAACCGGGTCCTGGTTCCCCTGCTGCTGGCTGTGGGCGTGCTGGTGGTTCTCGTGGGCGTTCGGGCGGTGCCCTTTTCCGTCATCTGGAATTACCGCCCGGCGGGCGGCAATGGCTTTGCCTACCTGATGTCCGTAGAGGCCAACTTTGCCTTACCCTGTCCACACCGGACAACACCTATTTTCTCTACCCCCTGGAGGAGGGGTTCCGGGCCACCAAACTCCAGTTCGCCGCCGAGGCCCTGTGGCGCAAAGCAAATCAGGCGCGGATATGAAAAGAGCCAGCCTTACGGCTGGCTCTTTTTTCCGGCAAAAAGGCCTGCCCGAAGGCAGGCCTTTTTGCATAAAAGGAGCATTACTCCTCGATGTCGATAACAACGCCGGAACCCACGGTGCGGCCACCCTCACGGATAGCGAAACGCAGGCCCTTCTCAATGGCGATGGGGGTGATCAGCTCCACCTTCATGTCCACGTTGTCGCCGGGCATGCACATCTCAGTGCCCTCGGGCAGAGTGATGACGC
>CALWOL010000112.1 GCA_944383135.1 uncultured Flavonifractor sp. | reverse complement strand
AAGCTCAGCGACAAGGAGTGGCAGGTACTGGAGGTATTGTGGCAGGCGGAGGACGGCCTGAGCCTGGGCCAGGCGGTGGAGGCTCTCCGCCCCGCCACGCTCTGGAGCCGGAACACAGTGCTCACCTACCTCACCCGGATGGAGGCCAAGGGGCTGGTGGTCATTGACAAGACCGGCGCGCCCCACCGCTACCGGGCGGGGGTGGACCGGGAGGCCTGCGCCGCCCAGGAGCGGCGGGGCCTGCTGGAGCGGGTGTACCGGGGCTCGGCGGGCAGGCTGGTAGCCGCCTTCCTGAAGGAGGAGAAGCTCTCCCCCCAGGAGTGGGAGGAGCTGCGGAAGCTGCTGGACGACATGGAGGTATGACCCGTGGAAAACATCTGGTCCTTTCTGCTCCAAACCCTCACCGTCTCCATTGCGGCGGCGGTGCTGCTCCTCGCCAAGCGGCTGTTTCTGGATAAGCTCTCCCCCCGGTGGCAGTATGGGGTGTGGGCCATTCTGGCCGCCCGCATTTTGCTCCCCGCCGGGCTGCTGGGCCGTGTCCTGCTTCCCGGTCTGGATGTGGCGCTGGAGGCGGCCAAAACCGGGGTGGAGTCCCGGCTGACCTCCGCCCTCACCGACCCCTACGGGGTGACGGAGGTGTCGGCCCCCATCCCCCTGG
Organism: uncultured Flavonifractor sp.; assembly: GCA_944383135.1. Classification (GTDB taxonomy): domain Bacteria; phylum Bacillota; class Clostridia; order Oscillospirales; family Oscillospiraceae; genus Flavonifractor. The sequence continues at coordinate 5,218 of CALWOL010000112.1, read as the reverse complement.
TGCGGTTTGTCCCGCCGGACAGCGTCACCGACGTGCTGTTTTACCTCTACGCCGCCGGGGCGGCCCTCACCCTGCTGTGGTTTTTCCTGTCCTACCTGGCCCTGCGGCTGCGGGTGGCCGGGGGCGTCGCCCCCTCCCCCGGCACCCTGGAGCGGGTCCATTCGGTGGCAGGCCAATACGGGCTGAAGGTCCCTCCCCGCATTGTGATGCTGCCGGGGGCGGAGAGCGCCTTTGTATGCGGGCCCCTCTCCCCGGTGCTGGTGCTGCCGGAGCGGGCGGTGGACGACAAGGTGCTCCTTCACGAGCTGCTCCACCTGAAATACGGCGATCTGTGGGCCGGGGTAGGCATGTGCGTGCTGCGGTGCCTCCACTGGTGCAATCCCCTCTTGTGGCATTGCTGGGACCGGGCCCAGAACGACAGCGAGGCCCTGTGCGACCAGCGGGTGCTGGAGCGGCTGGAGGGGGAGGAACGCCGTCAGTACGGCGTGATTCTCCTGTCCATGGCGGACGACAAATACGCCCGCGCGCCGGGCACCACCTCCATGGCCAACGGCGGGCGGAACATCAAGGCCCGCATTTCCTCCATCGCCCGGTTCAAGCGCTATCCCCGTGGGGTGGGCCTGGGCTCGGCCTGCGTGGCGGCGGTGCTGGCCGTGGCCTGCCTGGCGGGGACGGTGAGCGCCGTAGAGCTGCCCGGCCGGAATTCCTCCGGCTCCCTGGAGCTGGCCCGGGCCCGGCTGAACCGGGCCACCACTCCGGCGGGAGCGCTGGACACCTACGTCAAGGCCCTGCTGGCGGACAGCCCCGCCTATCTTATCATGGCCGCCCCGGAGGAGGCGCTGCCGGAGCTGTTTGCGGCCGCCCGGGCAGGCGAGAAGCTGGACACGCCCTATCCCCTGGAGCCTCTGGGTCTTTCGGAGGGCAGCGGCGCCCAGGCCGACTGGGTGGTGTACAACCTGCTGGAGGGCTCCGACGGTACGTACACCGGTCTGCTGGTGCTGGACGCCTACCGCACCTGGTTTGCGGACATCTATGAAGATGGGCAGCCGGTGGCCGTTTCCCAGCCGGTGCGGGTGCTCCGGCAGGGGGATTTCTGGGCGGTGGAACCCCTGGAGGACTGGACGGCGGTGGACCCGGAGTGCACCCTGGCTTCCCACGCCAATCCCTTCCTGCCCGCTTTGAGCTATACCGCCCGGGTGGAGGACTTCACCATTGAGGTGGACTATCAGTACCTGCTCAGCATTGACAACGAGGTTTACATGGACAGTCTCTTCTTCGGCGGCTCTTACCAGCTGGACACGGTCCCCCGTCCGGACGCCCTCTTTACCGACTACTACCGCTCCGTCGGCGGCCGGGCCTGGGCAGGTGGGGAAGAGGTCTCTCTCACTGTCTGGTACGAGCCGCTGACCCAGGGCGAGGCGTTTCCGGAGGAATTCGGCCACAGCTCCTTCCGCACACCTGAGGAACACGGCCTGGGAGGCGGAGGAGGCAGCGACCCCAGAGGCTGTGAGCGGCAGCAGTCCCCCGCCTCCATCGCAGTGAAATTCCAGTACAAGGAGCAGGAATACACCGGCGTCGCCTGGCCGGAGGAGGTGCCTTATGACTGACAACATCCGAATCCGCCGGGCCTTGAGCAAAATCGCCTGGGGATACGTGCTGCTCTACCTGGATTTCAACCTAAGCGTCAACGGTCATACCCTGAACGTGCTGCCCAACTGGGCGGGTTATCTGCTGATTTTCTCCGCCATCATGCTGTTGGGGAGCGAATTGAGGAGCCTGCTGTTATTAAAGCCCTTCTGCGTCCTGCTGGGCGTGGTGTCGGCGGTGAACTGGGTGTGGGTGCTGCTGGCGGGGCAGAAGCTGACGGGACGGTTTTTCCTGGTTTCCATCCTGCTCATCTGTGTGGGCATCTACTTCCGCTTTCAGATGCTCACCGATTTGGCCCAGCTGGCGGAGGATAACGGCATCCGGGCGGACAGCCTGCGGCTGTGCCGCAACGCGGAGGCCGTCATTCAGGTACTGCTGATGCTCCCCCTGCCCTGGGAGGAGTACGACGCCCTCACCCTCCTTTCCGGCGCTCTGCTGGTGTCCGGCCTCCTGGTGTGCGCCTTCCTCATCTATCAGCTTTTTGTCCTGCGGAACTTTTTCCCGGAGCAGGCGGCTCCCCAGGCATAAAAAATCGCCCGTCCGGGCGAAAAAGAGCATGGGAAAATGCCTCCCCAACCGGTAAAACTTGCGGGTGCATGAGAAACATGGTATATTGGGGCCAGTAGGGAGTGCGGTTGTTCCCGCGCCCCCATCTGAGGGGGGAACTATGATGAGAAAGGTCAAAGCTCTCATTTGCGCCGTCGTGGCCCTGCTGACTCTTGCCGCCGGGTCCGCCCGGGCGCAGGCTTTGGAAGGGCAGCCGGCAATCCGCTCCGTCACCATGGCTGGAAACACCGCCATTTTGTATTATCAGGACAGCGCTTCAGATACCCTGGCCTGCGCGGCGGCATACGATCTGGAAACCGGAGCGCTGCTGGCCTGCGGCAGCGCCGCCCTGCCGGAGGGGGAGAGCGGCGTGGTCTCCCTTCCCCTGGAGGGTACCCTTCCGGACCGCTATGAGCTCCGGAGCTTTTTGCTTCAGCAGGAGACGCTGGTTCCCCTGTGTGAAGCGTACACCTGCGTCAAGGATGGCGGCGAGTTCTGGAACAGCGGCAGTCCCGACCTGTCCAAGCTGAGTCAGGAAGAGATCATCGCCCTTTTGGCGGAGCATCCGCTCACCCTTCCGGATGAGATTTATCAGCAGGTGCCCAGCGCCGCGGCGCCTTACGCCCCCGGCGCTCTGTCGGACGCGGCGCTGCAGGCCGCGGCCGGCCGGCTCAACGCCCTGCGGCGGCTGGCGGGGCTGCCGGAGGCGGCTCTGTCCCCGGAGCTCTGCGAAAGCGCCCAGTACGGCGCGGTGCTGCTCTGCGCCGCGGGCGTGCTGAGCCACACGCCCCCCATGCCCGCCGATATGGAGGTTTCCTTCTACCAGGAGGGGTATCGCGCCACCACCTCCAGCAACCTGTCCTGGGGGAGCACCCTGACGGGGGCGGTGGACGGGTTTATGTCCGATTTAAACAATCCGGCGGGCAGTCTGTCGGTGGGGCATCGGAGATGGCAGCTCAGCCCCTATCTGGGCAAGGTGGGCTTCGGCGCCTGCGGCTCCTATGTGGCGGAGAAGGTCTTTGACACCAGCGGCAGCTGTTCCTACGATTTCATCAGCTGGCCCGCCTCCGGGAGCTTCCCCTCGGAGCTTTTCCAGCGGGAGGAGACCAGCTTCCACGCCCCCGTATGGAGCGTCTCCCTGAATCCCCGCACCTTCGGGAATCTCTCTGATGCCAGCGTAGTCCTTACCCAGGTTGATACGGGACAGTGCTGGGTGTTTGACTCCTCCTCTCCCAGCGGCTCTTTCCAAGTCCAGTTTGACAACGTGGGAATCCCCAACTGTATTGCCTTCACCCCGGGGCTTGACTCCTATTCCGGCCTGTATGAGGTGGCGATTTCCGGGCTGACCTATCAGGGGAAGGAGACGGTTTTACAGTATCAGGTGGACTTTTTCAGCGCCGAGCAGACGGCCGGCGGAAATGTGGCCTATCCCGTGGACGGGGGGAACATCTATTTTGATCGGGACACCGGCACGGTGGTGGCCGCCGACCCCTGGGTGTGGAACGCGGTGATCCCCGCTGAAATCGGCGGCGTCCCAGTCACCGCCATCGGTCAGGGCGCGTTTGAGGAGTGTGACCGCCTTCTGTCCGTCACGCTGCCCCACGGCCTGACTGACATTCAGGCCTGGGCCTTTTCCGACTGCGACTATCTGCAGCTTGTCTATCTCCCCGACACCCTGGAGCAAATTGGGTACCGGGCCTTTTTCCGAAGCTGGGAATTGACGGACATCTATTATGAGGGCACAGAGCAGCAGTGGAGGCGGATTTCCATCGCCACCGAGAACGACGAGCTGGATTTTGTCACCTTCCATTATGACTACGCCTATCTATCCGGATAAAACCGGTCCTTTTTCAGGGGCGTTTCTTGATAAAACGAAGGGGCCCGCCGCAGAATGTTGTCCATTCTGCGGCGGGCCCGTTTTCTTTACTCCATGGCCAGATGGCTGCGGATACGCTGGATAATCATGTCCATGGCCACGGCGTTCTTGCCTCCCTCTGGCACGATGAGGTCGGCGTACCGCTTGGAGGGCTCCACAAACTGCTCATGCATGGGCTTGACGGTGTTCAGATACTGCTGTACCACCGAATCCAGGGACCGGCCCCGCTTCTTCACGTCCCGCATAATCCGCCGCAGGATGCGCACGTCGGCGTCGGTATCCACAAAGATTTTGATGTCCATCAGCTCCCGCAGGGCGGGCTCCACAAAAATGAGGATGCCCTCCACCAGAATCACGGGAGCGGGACACACCTCCACCGTCTCCGACGAGCGGTTGTGGACGGTGTAGTCGTAGGTGGGACTTTCCACCCGCTCGCCCCGGCGCAGAGCCTGCAAATCCGCCACCAACCGCTGGGTGTCAAAGGCGTCGGGGTGGTCATAGTTCAGCTTGCAGCGCTCCTCGTAGGGCATGTCGTCATGGGCCTTGTAGTAGTTGTCATGGTACAGGATGGAGACCGAGTCTCCAAACCGCTCCTTCAGCCCCAGGGTCAGTGTGGTCTTGCCTGAGCCGGTGCCGCCGGCAATGCCGATGATCATGGTTTCCATTTCCGTCCGCTCCCCTGTCTGTTTCTTTGGTTTTACGGGGTGATGCGCAGCCACTTCTCCCCCCGGGGCAGCACCCTGCCCACGGCGGCGGCGGCCACACCGCTGTCCGCCAGACGGCGGAGCAGCTCCTCCGCCCGGTCCTCCGCCGCGCTGAACAGCAGCCCCCCGGCGGTCTGAGGGTCGTAGAGGCAGTCCAGCCGTTCCCGCGCCACCTCCCCCGCCAGCTCCACGTCGGCCTGGGCAAAGTCCATGTTCCGGTAGGCCCCGGCGGGGATGATGCCATCCATGGCCAGTTCCAGGGCCAGAGGCACCACCGGCACCTTGTCTGCCCACAGCTCCAGGGTGCGGCCGCTGCCCTGGGCCATCTCCTTGGCGTGGCCCACCAGGCCGAAGCCGGTGATGTCGGTGCAGGCGTGGGGATGCACCGGGGCGGCGGCCTGGGCGGCGTACTTGTTCAGGGTGGTCATCAGCGCCACCATGGCCC
>CALWOL010000111.1 GCA_944383135.1 uncultured Flavonifractor sp. | reverse complement strand
GGGGGGTACATCCAATAGGGGGGCCCGCAGGCCCCCCTGATTGGTCGTTTTAAGGGGTGGATTATTAAGGCGGGGGAAATCGAAATCCCCCGCCTTAATTGGCCTGTCCGTCCGCTTTCCGCCAGTGGAAAGCGGACCCCCCGGAGGGCGGCCCGTTACGGGGCGTCCTCCTCCTCTTTCTTGGTGCAGACGATGTTCAGCTCGTCCAGCTGGGCCTGGGTGACGAAGCCGGGGGCGCCCATCATCAGATCCTGGGCGTTCTTGTTCATGGGGAAGGGGATAATCCCCCGGATGCTCTCCTCCCCGGCCAGGAGCATGACCATCCGGTCCACGCCGGGGGCAATGCCGGCATGGGGGGGCGCGCCGTAGGTAAAGGCGTTGTACATGGCGGGGAACTTGGCTTTCACGTCGTCCTCTCCCAGCCGTACCAGCTGGAACGCCTCAATCATAATTTCCGGGTCGTGGTTCCGCACCGCGCCGGAGGAGAGTTCCACGCCGTTGCACACCAGGTCATACTGGTAGGCGGTGATGCTGAGGGGGTCCACTTCGCCGCCGGCGGCCTTTTTCAGGATCTCCAGCCCGCCGTTGGGCATGGAGAAGGGGTTGTGGCAGAACTCCAGCTGGCCGGACTCCTCCCCGATCTCATACATGGGGAAGTCCACAATCCAGCAGAACTCGTAGCGCTCGCGGTCCATGTGGCCGGGGCAGAAATTGCCCAGCTTGGTGCGGAGCACGCCGGCGGTTTTCTGGGCGGCCAGCAGCTTGCCGGCGGTGAGGCCCACGAAGCAACCCTTCTCCAGCCCCAGGGCCTCCACCACGGCGTCCCTGATGGGCTGGACAAACTTGGCGATGCCGCCCACAATCTCGCCGTTCTCGTCATAGCGGAACCAGTAGGCCTTCTCCCCGGCCTGGACCTCCACCTCGGCGCACAGCTTGTCAATCTGCTTCCGGGTGCCCTCGAAGCCGGTGACCACCACCGCCTTGACGGTGTTCCCCTCAAAGGGGCCGAAGCCGCAGCCGCCCAGCACCCCGGTGGCGTCCTGCACCGTCAGGTCAATGCGCAGGTCGGGCTTGTCGGAGCCATACCGGTCCATGGCGTCCAGGTAGGAAATGCGGCGGAAGGGGGCCTCAGAGGCCACGTTGTAGGTGCCGAACTTGGCAAAGATGGGGGGCAGCACGTCCTCCAGCACGGCGAACACGTCCTCCTGCCCGGCGAAGGCCATCTCCATGTCCAGCTGGTAGAACTCGCCGGGGGAGCGGTCTCCCCGGGCGTCCTCGTCCCGGAAGCAGGGGGCGATCTGGAAGTACTTGTCGAACCCGGAGGCCATCAGCAGCTGCTTGAACTGCTGGGGCGCCTGGGGCAGGGCGTAAAATTTGCCGGGATGCTTCCGGCTGGGTACCAGGTAGTCCCGGGCCCCCTCGGGGGAGGAGGCGGTGAGGATGGGGGTGGTAATCTCCAAAAAGCCGTGGTCAATCATGGACGCGCGCAGCGCCGCCACCACCTGGGAGCGGAGGATGATGTTGTCCTTCACCGCCGGGTTGCGCAGGTCCAGATAGCGGTAGCGCAGCCGCTGGGTCTCGTCCGCCTCCCGGCTGCGGTTGATCTGGAAGGGCAGCTCGTTGTGGCGGCAGCGGCCCAGCACCTCAATGCGCTCCGGCACCACCTCAATGTCGCCGGTGGGCAGCTTGGGGTTCTTGCTGTCCCGCTCCCGCACCACGCCGGTGACGGAAATGGCGGATTCCTTGTTCAGCGCCTTGATGGCCCGGACCATCTCCTCGGTCTCGGCCACCACCTGGGTGGTGCCGTAGAAGTCCCGCAGCACCAGGAAGCCCAGGTTGGACCCCACCTCCCGGAAGTTTTCCAGAAAGCCCGCCAGGGTGACGGCCTGGCCCACATGCTCCATCCGGAGCTCCCCACAGGAGTGGGTGCGGTAGCGGGTACGCACGTTGTCCATGAAAATCAACTCCAAATCGTAATTAAGAGATAAAATATAACTGATTGAAATCAGGAAAGGCCTTTGCCATCCAGGTAGCGGCTGTAATACACCTGTACGTCGAAATTCTGGTACAGCGCAGTGCCGTCCTTTTTGGTGACTCCGAAGTGGTCCAGAGCGGTGTCCTTCACATAGTCCAGGAATTCCACCCCGTCCACGGTGTGGAACCAGTTGAACTCCAGCCCGGCGGCGGCGCAGTCGGCCTCCAGGCCGTCAATGAGGCTCTGGACATAGGGCAGGTAGGCCCCGGCGGTGGTGCCGTTGGTAAAGAGCACATCGCCGGGCGCCAGCCCGGCGGCGGTAAACATGGTGTAGTCGGCGGGGGTGAAACGCTCCCGCAGCTCCGGCCGGGCCACCCGGGCCACCAGGGCGGCGGTCTCCGCCCGGGTGAGGCTCTTGTCCGGGGCGAAGGTGCCCCAGGCGTCCACCCCGGTGAGGATGCCCGCGTTATAGAAGCGGAGCACCGTCTCGTCCCCGGTGTCGGGCAGGGCGGTGATGGTGTTGATGGGGGAGAGCATGTCCGCCGGAATCACGCCCCCCATGAGGGTGAGCAGCTCCAGCCGGGTGGCCCCCTTCTCCGGGTCGGGCACGTCAACGCCCAGCCCCTCCAGATAGGTCACATAGGAGGCGTACCAGGGCAGGGCCTCGCCAGGCTTGGGATCGGCCATGGGGATGGCCTCCCCGGTGATGGCCTCGTTCATCCGGGCGGCAATGGCCGCCACCTCCCCCACGGTGAGCACCTTGTCGGGGGCGAAGCCGGCGCCGGTGCCGGTGATGAGCCCCACCTCGTAGCACACCCGGGCGGCGTCGGCATACCAGGCGGTATCGGCCACGTCGGCGTAGCCGGGGTAGGAATTCTTGGCGGGGAAGGCCTCCTCCGGGGTCAGGGCGGCGGCGGAGCCCACCGTCAGGGCGGCGGCCAGCATGAGGGCGGCAAGTCTTTTCATGGAACAGTCCTCCTAAACAGTATCGTGGTCTTTAGACGAAGGGGGAGGGGGAAAGTTCCGTCAGTTC
>CALWOL010000110.1 GCA_944383135.1 uncultured Flavonifractor sp. | reverse complement strand
TCGTCGAATGGACATGCCGGACGATCAGGCTCAGATCGTTGTACAGAATGGACATCAGCTCCACCACATCATTGGATGGAATCCGCTGGCCGGTTTCATATGCCCTCAGGCTCTCCACGCTGATGCCAGGCGCTCCGCTGCCGCCTCCTGGGTAAAACCGGCAGCTTTGCGGTAGGTTTTGTAAATATTCCGGCAATCCTCCGGCATGGTTATCTCCTCCTCATTGGGGTAAAATGGTTATAGGGATTAGCTGGCCTCCCCGTCCGGCTGTGCGGGCCCGGCCCGGCCATAGAGGGCATCAATAGTGCAGTGGAGCAGATTAGCCAGGATGGGTAATTTCTCCGCACTCGGCATAGTCAGCCCCATCTCCCACTTCCGTACAGCAACTACGGTAACGCCCAGACAGTCCGCTAACTGTGTCCTGGTCAGCCCCATGGCCTCCCGAACTTCCTTGATTCTCATGCAGCCTCACCTCCTTTGGGGCTTGTTGGAGTTTGTTCTATGTGTTAAAATGTAACCACAGGCTTCCATGCCGCTTTATTGGGACTTACCTATACACTGGCGGACGGATCTGAATCATACACATTTCAGCAGAAGCCCACTCCACTTTGACAGTGCCCCAACCGCATGATTCTTCCGGATCATACAGGCCGGTCATGCCAACCTTCTCTACTCCCTGGAATAGATAGACGGTCAGATCTTGCGGCTTACACAGCAAGAATACCCGTCGCTTTGCTCGGTACATAAATTTTCGGAGCCATTTCATATTTTGCGCCCCCCTTCTGCCTCCGTGAAAACTAACGGTTTCTATGACATAATCATAAATCTTCAATTTTAGAATGTCAATCTTTTTTCTTCTATTGAAGATTATTTGTCTGGAATGTCAGATTCCTTTTATTAAGGAGTGATGCCCCTTGGACGCCAAGGATTTTGTGCAAAAAATCAAATATTACTGTGAGCAGAAAGGCGTCAAGCCAACTGTTGCATGTAAGGAAAGCGGTGCCGGCAAAGATCTGATAAACCAGATTGAACGCCGTGGTAGTATGCCATCTGTCGAAAAAGTTCAGATGCTGGCCGACTACTTAGGCGTAACCACCAGCGAGCTGCTGGGTGAGGCGTCGGGCAGTTCTTCCGCCGGCATCCGTATCCCGGTACTTGGTACGATTCCCGCCGGCATCCCCCTGGAGGCCATAGAGGGCATCCTGGATTGGGAGGAGATCCCGGCGGCCTGGGGCTCCGGCGACAGGCAGTATTTTGGCCTTCGGGTCAAGGGGGACAGCATGTACCCCCGCTATCTGGAGGGTGACACCGTCATTCTCCGCAAAGAAACGACCTGCGAGAGCGGGGACGACTGCGCCGTGCTGGTCAACGGCGGGGAAGCCACCCTCAAGCAGGTCATACGAAAATGGGACGGCAGCCTGGAGCTGCGTCCCACCAATCCGGCTTATCCTCCGCGCATCTATTCTCCCGCCGATGTTGAATCCCTTCCCGTTCAGATCATCGGCGTGGTGGTGGAACTGCGCCGGAAGATAAAATAATGTCCCGGTTAAACGCAAGAGAGGTAAAGGAGATAGATATCATGCCTACCAACGACCATATTCCCTACCCCCAGTCCACAAAGGCTGACAAAAACAAATCCTTTACCCACTTAAAGTGGAACAAATGGAATACAATTACCAGGATTTCCGATTATGTTGTACTGGACGTGGAAACGACCGGCTTGAAACCTGGAGCGGACAAAATTATAGAGATCGGCATGGTTAAGGTTTCGGCCGGCAAGCCCTGTGCTGAATTTTCTTCTTTTGTCAATCCTGAGATACCTATTCCCACCCGCATTACTAAAATCACCGGGATTACCAATGAGGATGTGGCTACCGCTCCCCTCTTTTCCTCTCTGTCCAGTCAAATCGTCTCCTTCCTGGGGGACTCTCTCATCCTAGGACACAACGTTGGTTTTGATTTATCCTTTTTGATCCCGACGCTTGAATCATGTGGGATCCATCCCAGTTTTACCTGCTTGGACACCTGCGCTTTAGCAAAAAAAGCCTTTCCGGAACTACCCAATCATAAGCTCGACACCCTGATTGGTGCGTTGTCCTTGTCTGACAGGCAGACCCATCGGGCTTTGGACGATGCATACTGTACCCTTGCCCTATTTAATAAAATATGCGAAAAGTATCCTGATTCTCCCCTGCTCAATGCAGTCTACTCCTGTTGTACACCAATAGAGACTTTCTCCTTCTCCCCTGTTGAGCAGCCGCTGGCCGGTAAACAGCTCTTTCTCACAGGTACATTCACATTTCCCTACTCAGCCGCCAAGAAGCTCATCTCCGCCGCTGGTGGCTCGGTCACATATAATCTCTCTGAACAGACGGATTATCTTGTATATGGCTTTCAAGATACTCAGACCGAGGACTCGGCTCAGTACGAAGCCGCCCTCGCTATCGCACATGAAATGCAGGACAAAGGCCACGGAATACAGCTAATCAACGAAGTTCATCTGCTGAAGATCTGCGGCGTTTCTTTCTATTGAGTCAACCACAGGAGGAGGCACTTCCGTGAACGAACAATTATCCATGACTGGGTTCAGTGGACCCGAGCACAAAGAATTTGAAGCCTTACAGCCACTCATGCCCCAGCTGCGGGAGTGCGTGGCCACTCAAGGCTGTGACCCAAGCCAGCTCACGCTGGTATCTACACAAGGGTACAGCGTGGTCTATCTTTCTAATTTCACCGCATTCCGCCTACACATCCGGGGCAAGCAGCATTATCTGGCCATTCCTGCTCTCTTTTCCGACATAATCCCACCGGACACTCCCATAAAAGAGGTAAAGTCCGATCCCCTTTATCTGCGGCTCATACTTGATGAAGCGCATCCCGTCTCGTGGTATACCGACTTTCTTCTTTCGGTAGTCAAGGAGTGCGTGAACCGCTATCCAAAGGATTTTGACTGTTGCTCACGCTATGAGTCATGCAGCGACGCAGGCCGGTGCATCCACCCAGACAAGGGCTTTGCTCTGGGCTGCGGCTACCGGAAAATCCTCCACAGTGGGAAAATTTATTACGGGGAAAACCGCAATATTGGATGACATGTCCAACTCGGACACACCATCTCACAAACCGAACGCATTGATTAACTATCTGACCGGAGACAGCCAGCGGGCTGCCTGAATATAAAAAAGAGCCGGGGCTTTCGCCCCGGCCTCTTAAACCGCCAGAAATCGAACATTGGTGCCACAAAAGGCAGGTGAACGACATGGACGCAGCCGAATATCTGCGCAAATCCCGGATGGAGGAGGGCATGGACACCCAGGAAGTGCTGGCCAAGCACCGCAAGGCTCTGGCCGCCTTCGCCGCCGCCCACGACATCCATATCATTGAGACCTACTACGAGGTGGTCAGCGGAGAGAGCCTGTACGCCCGGCCGGAGATGCTGCGGCTGCTGGAGGACGTGGAGGACGGCCGGTATGACGCGGTACTGGTGATGGACCTGGACCGGCTCTCCCGTGGCCGGATGAAGGACCAGGGCATCATCCTGGACGCCTTCCGGGATTCCGGCACCCTCATCGTCACCCCGGAAAAAACCTATGACCTGTCCGATGACCTGGATGACGAGATGGCGGAGTTCAAGACCTTCATGTCCCGCCGGGAGTACAAGATCATCAACAAGCGGCTGCGCCGGGGCCTGAAGCAGACCATCCAGGACGGCTGCTACGTGGCCAACGCCCCCTATGGCTACCGGAAGGTCACGGTGGACCGGAAGCCCACCCTGGAGATCTATGAGCCGGAGGCCAAGTTCGTGCGGATGATGTACGACCTGTATCTCCAGGGCTACGGCTGCGTGTCCATCGCACGGCACGTCAACTCCCTGGGGGCCAAGCCCCACCGCTCGGCGGAGTTTACCAGGAACAGCGTGGCCCACATTCTCCGCAACCCCACCTTTGCCGGCAAGATTGTTTGGGATCAGAAAACCCATATCCGCAAGGGTGCCAAGGGAAACCCCAAGCATATCACCATCTACAATCCCCGGGACCAGTGGACCATCGTGGACGGGATGCACCCGGCCATCGTGTCCCAGGAAACCTATGACCAGGTGCAGGCCATCCTGGCCGGGCGATATATCCCCTCCAAGCGGGACGGCACGGTGCGCAGCGCCCTGGCCGGACTGGTACTGTGCGCCAACTGTGGGCAGCACATGCAGCGGCTGACCCTGAAAGGTACCCCCTACCTGCTCTGCACCCGGCCGGGGTGCTGCGCCTCCACCAAGTTCGAGCTGGCGGAAGGGCGCATCCTGTCCTATCTGGGGGAAACCCTTGCCCGGATGGAGCTGGAGCAGCAGGCCGGAGCCGGCCGGGACACCTCGGTACTGGACAGCGCTCTGGAGGCCATCAAGAAGGAGCTGGCCGCTGCCCAGCGGCAGAAGAACCGGCTGTACGAGCTGCTGGAGCTGGAGGAGTACGACCTGCCCACCTTCCGGGAGCGGATGGCGGCGGTGAAGGAGAAGATTGCCGGTCTGGAGCGCCGGCAGCGGGAGACCGAGCGCACCATTGAGCAGGCCAGGCTGGCGGACCCCACTTCCCTGGCCAAGAAGATTCGGGCGGTGCTGGACGCCTATGACGCCGCTGACGCCGCCGGCCGCAACGCCATGCTGAAGGGCGTCCTGGACACCGTGTGGTACGAAAAGGAGAAGAAAACCAAGCCCACCGACTTCCAGCTCAGATTTGCCCTGAAACCCTTCTGAGCGCAAGCCCTGCGCCCCAAGGATTTTTCCGAGTATAAAAGGCGCTATATCTTCCGATAAGGACTGCATTGAGGATTTGCGTTTTTATCCCACCCAGAACTCCCAGGCGGCCATTGAGCGGGCCGCGAGCATCAAGGCCGGCAGCGCCGAGCTGCTGTATGTTTACATCGACGTGGAGCCGGTGAGCTTCCATCGGGGCTTCTACACCGTGGATGTGCGCTTCTTCTACAAGGTTACCGCCGACGCCTTTGTGGGCGCCGCCCGCCCGGTGGAGGTGACCGGCCTGTGCGTCTTTGACAAGCGGGTCATTCTCTTCGGCAGCGAGGGCAGCGCCAAGGTGTTCTCTTCCGAGCTGTCGGTGGATGCTCTGGATGAACAGGGCCTGCGCAAAAGCAACCTTCCCACCGCGGTGGTGGAGGTGGTGGATCCCATCGTGCTCAGCATGAAGCTGGTGGACGTATGCGAGTGCCACCCCTGTGACTGCCCCCTCTCCGATGTGCCCCCCTGCATCTGCGGCTGCTTCGGCAGCGATTTGTGCTTCGGCGGGGAGAACAAGCGCATCTATGTCACTCTGGGCCAGTTCTCCATCATTCGTATGGAGCGGGATACCCAGCTGCTCATGCCGGTGTACGACTACTGCATGCCCGAGAAGGAGTGCGCCTGCGGCGGCAACGAGGAGGACCCCTGCGAGATCTTCCGCCACGTGAAGTTCCCCGTCAACGAGTTCTTCCCTCCCAACGCCCCCGCCCCCGGCCACGACGGCTGCTGCGAAAGCAAGGGCTGCTGCCGCAGCTGACAAAGCAGAGCGGGCCCATCCCCCGGGATGGGCCCGCTCTGCTTATTCCACGTCCAGAATTTCCACGTCCACGCCCTGACGCATGGCGTAGGTCAGGGTGTACATCGTACCCCCCAGCATACCGTCATATACGGCGATCAGCAGGGCGGAACGGTCCACCATATAACGGTTGCGGCGGAGCATGCACCCCTTGTCATAGTGCCGCTGCACCATGGTCTCCTGGTCACAGCGCTCCACCAGGGTGAAGTAGCGCTCCCGCTCCCGCTCCCGCCAGCGGGCGGCCTGCTCCTCACAGGGGATAACCGCCTCCAGCGTCACGTCGGGGCGGCGGCCGCGGAGCTCCAGTACCGCTTCGCAAAAATAGAAGTCCGCCCCCCGGGCCATGCCGCACATGAAATGCCGCATACCCCGGTCATAGGCCTGCTCCACCGCCTCCCCCAGGCGCCGCTTCAGCGCCGCGCACCGGGGATCGGCCTCATTGTCCCGCCAGGGCAGCTTCTCCGGCCGGTGTCCGGTAAAGCTGCAGGTAGTTTCCCGATTCATGGCTGCCCGCCTCCCGCCTTTTCTGGTTCATTGGATTGCACCCATTGTATTATATCCATCGGGACAAGTCAACGATTTATCGAACATTTGTTTTTTTGGAATCTCCCATTTCAGACTTGCTTTTTTTCCATCTCCGTGTATAATAAGGGCGGAACAACTGAATGAGCTGTCTTCAGGGCAGGGTGAAATTCCCGATCGGCGGTACAGTCCGCGAGCCTTCGGGCCGACCCGGTGGAACTCCGGGACCGACAGTGACGCGCACCACAGGGCGCGAAGTCTGGATGGAAGAAGATGTGTTGAAATTGCGCATGCTCCTCTTTTGATTTTGACACCTGGAAGACATGGTCTTTCAGGTGTTACTGTCTGTAAAGGAGTGTTTTTCATGTCCGCAAGATCTGCCCGCATCAGGAAGCTGGCCGTGATGGCCATGCTGGTGGCCCTGTCCATCGTGCTGGTTTCCCTGGTCCATTTCCCCATTTTTGCCCCGGTGGCCTTTTTGGAATATGATCCCGCCGACATTCCCATTCTCATCGGCACCTTTGCCTACGGCCCCCTGGCCGGCGTGGTACTGACGGTGGTGGCCAGCCTGATTCAGGGCTTTACCGTCAGTGCCCAGAGCGGCATTATGGGCATTGCCATGCATATCTTCGCCACCTCCACCCTGGTGCTGACGGCAGGCACCATCTACAAGTTCCGCCGCACCCGCGCCGGCGCGGTCATCGGCCTTGTCGCCGGCGTGCTGGCCATGACGGGGGCCATGATGGTGTTTAATCACTTCCTCACCCCGTACTTCATCACCCCAGACATCAGCGACGCCGCCGCTGTGGCTGCCAACCGGGCCTATGTGGACACCCTGCTGGTGCCCTTCATCGCCCCTTTTAACCTCATCAAGGCGGGCGTCAACTCCACCATCACCTTTTTGGTGTATAAGGTAGTCTCCCGGTATATCGTCCATGGGGATGCGTTTTCCGCCCCCACCAGCAAAACGCCCAATGAGATTTGAGTTATAATGGAAGGCCGGACAGGTGCAAACCACATCTGTCCGGCCTTTTTCTCGCCATCTTTTTCTTTCTTCCCCTCTCTGATTCCCCGTCTTTCAGCACAACCACCAAACTTTCCCGAAAAAGCGCCCCCGCCATTTACGAAGGCGGGCTGGAGGTCTATAATGGAAGCGTGTGAATTTGTCTTGTATGGATTATTTGGCCCCGGGGCCAGATTTGGGGGAGAATTGTGGAGCTAGGAAATGTAATCGCCGTATTGGGCGCCATAGCCACCTTCCTGTTTGGTATGTCCACCATGACCGACGGCCTGGAGAAGCTGTCCAGCGGCCGTCTGGAGAACATTTTGGAGCGGCTGACCAGCAACGTCCTCAAGGGCGTGCTGCTGGGCGCCGTGGTCACCGGCCTTATTCAGAGCTCGGCGGCCACCACCGTGATGTGCGTGGGCTTCGTCAACGCCGGTATTATGAAGCTGGAGCAGACGGTGGGCATCATCATGGGCGCCAACATCGGCACCACCGTCACCGCCCAGCTGCTCAGTCTGGGTGATATTTCCTCCGACAACTTGGCCTTGATGTTCCTTCAGCCCTCTTTCCTGGGTCCTATTCTGGCGGTCATCGGCATCATCTTTTATATGTTCATCAAAAGCGGGCATAAAAAGACGGTGGGCCAGATCGTGCTGGGCCTGGGCCTGCTGTTCATCGGCATGAACACCATGTCGGCGGCGGTGGCTCCCCTGCAGGAGCTGCCCGAGTTCCAGGCGGTATTCACCGCCTTTTCCAACCCCTTCCTGGGGGTGGCTGTGGGCGCCCTCATCACCGCCCTGCTCCAGTCCTCCTCCGCCTCCATGGGCATTTTGCAGGCCATCAGCACCACCGGCGTGGTCACCTTCCACATCGCCATGCCCCTGATCATGGGCCAGAACATCGGCACCTGCATCACCGCTCTCATCTCCTCCATCGGCGCCTCCCGCAACGCCAAGCGCACCGCCATGATTCACCTGTTCTTCAACATCATCGGCTCGGTGTTTTTCCTCCTGGTGCTCTATATCGGCAACAGCCTGTTCTCCTTCCCCTTCTGGGAGAACACCATGGGCATGAACTCCATCGCCAACCTGCACCTGGCCTTCAACCTGGCCTGCACCGCCCTGCTGCTCCCCTTCAACCGGCAGCTGGTCAAGCTGGTCAAGCTGGTGGTACCCGGCGACACGGAGGAGCGGGAGCTCTCCGTGCTGGACGACCGCTTCCTGTCCTCCCCCTCCCTGGCCCTGGAGAAGGCCCACGACGCCGTGGTGCAGATGGGCGAGTTTGCCCGGGACAACTTCCTGCTGTCGGTGGAGCTGATTGAGAAATACGATTCCAAGAAGCTGGACCGGCTCAACGAAACCGAAACCGCCCTGGACAAGCTGGAGGAGCTGCTGGACAACTATCTGGTGAAGCTCACCGACCGCGCCCTGACGCCGGAGGAAAATACCAAGGTATCCGAGCTGCTCCACACTCTGTCCGATTTTGAGCGGATCGGCGATTATGCCGTCAACGTCTCCGAATGTGCCACAGTGCTCCGCAACCGGGGGATCGCCTTCTCCCCCCAGGCTCAGAAGGAGCTGGAGACGCTGGCCGGCGCGGTAGATGAGACGCTGGAAAAGACCATCGCCTGCTATCAAAGCCGCCAGCGGGTCCTGGCCGTCCAGGTGGAGCCGCTGGAAGAGGTGGTGGACCTCATCGCCGACACGCTGAAGAACCGCCATGTGGAGCGGCTGAAAATCGGGGCGTGCACCGTGGAGCTGGGCACCCAGTTCCTGGAGCTGCTCATCAACCTGGAGCGTATCTCCGACCACTGCTCCAACGTGGCCCTGCGCATTGTGCGGCAGACCGCCTCCAAGGATGACAAGGTGCGCATTGATTCCCACGCCTACATGCGGGATCTGCACCACGGCGGCTCCAATCCGGAGTTTGACCAGCTCTTTGGGCAGTACCGGGAGAAGTATTTCGCCCCAATCGCCCAGGACCCCAGCCTGGAAATGTGAAAAAAAGCCGGTTGTCTCCCGACAGCCGGCTTTTTCTCAGCTCAGCTCGAACATGCCGTGATAGAGCTGGTAGTACTCGCCCTTCTGGGCCAGCAAATCCTCATGGCTGCCCCGCTCCACCACCTGGCCGCCCTCCAGCACCAGAATGGCGTCGGCATTGCGGACGGTGGACAGCCGGTGGGCGATGACAAAGACCGTCCGCCCCTCCATCAGCTGGTCCATGCCCCTTTCAATCAGGGCCTCGGTGCGGGTGTCAATGGAGGAGGTGGCCTCATCCAGAATGAGCACCGGCGGGTCTGCCACCGCCGCCCGGGCGATGGCCAGCAGCTGCCGCTGACCCTGGGACAGGTTGGCGCCGTCCGCCGTCACCATGGTGTCGTACCCCTGGGGCAGGCGGGAGATAAAGGAGTGGGCGTTGGCGATTTTCGCCGCCCGCTCCACCTCCTCCTGAGTGGCGTCCAGCTTGCCGAAGCGGATATTGTCGGCAATGGTTCCGGTGAAGAGGTGGGTGTCCTGAAGCACCATGCCCAGGGAGCGGCGCAGGGCGCTTTTTTTGATGTCCTTCACGTCAATGCCGTCGTAGGTCAGCGTACCCCGCTGCACATCGTAAAAACGGTTGATCAGGTTGGTGATGGTGGTCTTGCCCGCGCCGGTGGAGCCCACAAAGGCGATCTTCTGGCCCGGCTTGGCAAACAGGCTGATATCCTTCAGAATCAGCCTGTCATCCTCATAGCCGAAGCTGACATGCTCAAAGCGCACGTCCCCCCGCAGAGGGGTCCGGCTGCCGTCGGGCTTCTGCCAGGCCCAGCCCCCCGCCTCCAGAGACACCAGATCCACCGAGCCCTCGTCCACTTCGGCGGGCTGGTCCAGCACCTCAAAGACCCGCTCGGCTCCCGCCAGGGCGGCCAGCATGAAGTTGCTCTGCTGGGTGAACTGGTTGATGGGAACGGTGGACTGACGGACAAACACCAGATAGCTGGCCAGGCTGCCCACATCGGTCATGCCCTTCATGGCCATAATGCCCCCCAGGGCGGCCACCACGGCATAATTGATGTAGGACATGCTCACCACGGCTGGAATCATGGTGGCGGCATAGCTCTGGGCGCCGGTACCCGCCTTCCGCAGCGCCTCGTTCTTCGCCCGGAAGGTCTCCAGGGCCGCCCCCTCGTGGTTGAATACCTTTACCACCTTCTGACCGCCCATCATCTCCTCGATATAGCCGTCCAGCTCCCCCAGGCATGCCTGCTGCTTGTTGTAATAGGCCTTGCTCCGCTTGCCGCTGAACCGGATATAGAGGAACATCACCAGATAGGTAACCAGCGTCACCAGGGTGAGCCGCCAGTTCAGGATAAGCAGCAGGGTGACGGTGCCCACCACCTGAATAAAGCTCTGAATCATCATGGAAAAGCTGTTGTTCAGGGCGTCTGAGATGGTGTCCACGTCGTTGGTGAAGTAGCTCATCACCTCACCGTGGCGGCGGGTATCGAAAAATTGCAGGGGCAGGGTCTGGAGGTGGGCAAACAAATCCCGGCGGATGTCGTAAAGCACCTTCTGGGCCGCCTTCACCATGGTCTGGGTATAGCCGTAGGCGGAGAGTACTCCGGCAAGGTAGATGCCCCCCGTGATGGCCACGCCCAGCACCAGATCGTTCCAGTCTCCGGCGGCCAGGCTGTTCACCACCGGCCGAATCATATAGGTGCCCAGCAGGTTGGCGATGGCACTGATGCTCACCAGCACCGCCACCGCCAGCAGGAGGAATTTGTGCCGGCCCAGGTAGGACAGGAAGGTGCGCAGGGTATAACGCAGATGCTTAGGCTTCTTGGCACTGAGCTGTCTGGCCGCCATGCTCCTCCCCTCCTTTCATCTGGGACGCGTAAATTTCCTGGTAAATGGGGTCTCCCGCCAGCAGCTGGGCGTGGGTACCGGCGGCGTGGATGCGCCCGTCCTCCAGGATGACAATCAAATCGGTGTGGATCACCGAGGTAATCCGCTGGGCAATGATGATCTTGGTCACCCCGGTAAGGGCCGCCAGGGCGGCGCGGATCTGGGCCTCGGTGGCGGTATCCACCGCCGAGGTGGAGTCGTCGAAAATCAGGATTTTGGGGTGCTTCAGCAGGGCACGGGCAATACACAGCCGCTGCTTCTGCCCGCCGGAGACGTTGACGCCCCCCTGACCCAGATCGGTATCCAGGCCCTTGGGCATCCGCTCCAGAAACTCATCGGCCCGGGCCGCCCGGCAGGCCGCCCACAGCTCCTCGTCTCCGGCAGCGGGGGCCCCCCACTGCAGATTCTCCCGGACGGTGCCGGAGAAAAGCTCGTTCTTCTGCAGGACGATGGATACCGCGTCCCGCAGCGCGGTGAGGTCGTAATCCCGCACATCCACGCCCCCCACCTTCACCGTCCCCTGGGTGGCGTCATACAGCCGGGGGATGAGCTGCACCAGGGTGGTTTTGGCCGAGCCGGTACCTCCCAGAATGCCCACCGTCATACCCGGCCGGATGTGCAGATTCACGTCGGCCAGGGCATACTCCCGGGCGTCGGCATGGTATTTGAAGGAGACCTCCTCAAAGTCTACGCTGCCGTCGGCCACCTCCGTCACCGGCTCCGCCGGCGTGGTGAGGGCGGGCCGCTCGTCCAGCACCTCCGCGATGCGGTGGGCGCTGGCCAGGGAACGGGTGAGCAGCAGAAAGACGTTGGAAATCATCATCAGGGAGTTCATCACCTGGAGCACATAGCTGAGAAAGCCGGTAAGCTCTCCCACCAGCAGCTCGCCCCGGAGAATCATACCGCCGCCAAACCAGAAGATGAGCACCACGCTGGTGTACATCACCAGCTGGAAGGCGGGCAGATTGAGCACCGCGATATGGAAGGTCCGCTGGCTGGTGGAGAGCAGCTCTCCGTTCACCCCACGGAACTTCTCCTCCTCATATTCCCCCCGGACAAAGGCCTTCACCGCCCGGATGGCGGTCAGGTTTTCCTGCACCACGTTGTTCAGGCCGTCCATGGCCTTCTGGAGGCGGCTGTACATGGGCGCCACCTTCCCCACCACCGCAAAGAGGATGACGCCCAGAATGGGGGCGCACACCAGGAACACCAGAGCCAGCCGGGGATTCATCCAGAAGGACAGGCCCAGGCCCATGGCCAGCATCACCGGGCTGCGCACCAGGGGCCGCAGCCCGCCGTTGACTGCGTTCTGGAGCACCGTCACATCAGTGGTCATCCGGGTCACCAGAGAGGAGGTCTCAAACCGGTCCAGGTTGGAGAAGGCATACTGCTGCACCCGGGCAAATTCCGCCTCCCGCACCCGGGCGCCCCAGCCGTAGGCCGCCCGGGCGGCAAAGCGGGCGTACAGCAGGCCGGTTACCAGGGCCAGTCCGGCGCATACCGCCATCTGCACCCCCTTCCGGATGATGTAGGGCACGTCTCCGTTGGCCACCCCCACGTCAATGAGGTCGGCCATAAACACGGGAATGACCAGCTCAAACACCGTCTCAACAAATACCAGCAGGCCGCCCAGGAACATGTCCCGCCGGTAAGGGCCCAGGTAGCGGAACAGGCGTTTCAAATCCTTCATGCTCCCGGTTTCCCTCCCTCTTTCAAATTGTGGTAGGCCCGCCCCAGCAAGTCGGCAAACTGCGCCCGCTCCTCCTGGGAAAAACCGGAGAGCATCCGCTCCTCCATCTCCCGGCAGAAGCCCTGCCAGGTCTCATAGGCCTCCCGGCCCCGCTGGGTGATGACAATCTCCTCGCACCGGCGGCCCCCGGCGCTGCCGGGCTGCCGGGCCACAAAGCCCCCCTTCTGCATGGAATCCAGCATCCGGGAAATGGCCGCCGGGTCAATTTCGCAGTACTCCGCCAGCTGTCGTTGGCGGCTGGGTCCGTTGCGGAGCAGGTAGCCCAGCACCTTGGGCTGTCCCGCCCCCAGTCCCAGCTCCCCCAGGTGGGGGCGCAGGGCGTTGCGCTGGGCATGGAAGGCCCGGTAGAGCAGCATATGGAAGGTACGCTCCATCCCTTTTCCTCCTTTGGCATGTCAGTCGTTGACATGTCAATTATAATCACTTCCCTCCGCTTGTCAAGCTCTGGTATCCCTTTCCTTTTTTCTCTTGCCAGCGGGGGCGGAACGTGGGATAATGAGAGAAAGTGAACAGGAGACAAAGGAGGTTCCCGCCATGGAGTCCGCAAAAGCCTACCGTCCGGAAAACCTGCACTATCTGAAGATGCTGGCCCGGCAGTATCCCAACGTCCAGTCCGCCAGCACCGAAATCATCAATCTTCATGCCATCCGCAACCTGCCCAAGGGCACCGAGCACTTTATTTCCGACGTCCACGGAGAGTATGAGGCCTTTTTACATATTCTCAACTCCGCCTCCGGCGTGGTACGGGAGAAGCTGGACAATCTGTTCTCCACCACCGTGTCCAAGGCCGATCTGGACCAGCTGGCCACGCTCATCTATTACCCCAAGGAGAAGCTGGAGGAGATTGAGCGGGAGACCGCCGACATGCGGGAGTGGTACCGCATCACCTTCCACCGGCTCATTGAGCTGTGCCGGGCGGTGAGCGCCAAGTACACCCGCTCCAAGGTCCGTAAGGCCATGCCTCCGGAGTACGCCTATATTTTGGATGAAATGCTCCACACTCACTATGAGGACACCGCCAAGCGGGACTACTACGAGAATATCATCTCCACCATCATTGACATTGACCGGGCCTCCAACTTCCTGGTGCAGCTGTGCGAGCTCATCAAGCGCCTGGCGGTGGACCACCTCCACCTGGTGGGGGATATCTTCGACCGGGGTCCCCGGGCGGACATCATTCTGGATTCCCTGATGGAGTACCACAGCGTGGACATCCAGTGGGGCAACCACGATGTGCTGTGGATGGGCGCCGCCTCCGGCTCCCGCACCCTGGTGGCCACCGTGCTGGCCAACTCCCTGCGGTACAACAATCTGGAGGTCATTGAGACCGGCTACGGCATCTCCCTGCGGCCCCTGTCGGTGTTCGCCAACGAGGTGTACAAGGACTGCGACATCCACCGCTTTGAGGTGAAGCTCACCAACGAGGACGCCGCCCACTACACCGAGAAGGACAAGCTCCTCTCCGCCCGGATGCACAAGGCCATTACCATCATCCTCTTCAAGCTGGAGGGGCAGAAGCTGCTGCGCAACCCCTGCTTCGGCATGGCCGACCGGCTGCTGCTGGACAAGATTGACTACGAAAACAAGTGCATCACCATTGACGGCACCACCTACCCCCTGGAGGATACCGACTTCCCCACCGTGGACCCCCAGGACCCCTACACCCTCACCCCGGAGGAGGACCAGCTCATCAACCAGCTCACCAGCTCCTTCCTCCACAGTGAGAAGCTCCAGCGCCACGTCCGCTTCCTCTACTCCAAGGGGAGCCTGTACAAAATCTACAACGGCAACCTGCTCTTCCATGGCTGCATCCCCATGGCGGCCGACGGCACCCTGCTCTCCTTTACCATCGGGGGCAAGACCCTGTCGGGCAAGGCCTTCCTGGACTATGCCGACCTGAACGCCCGCCAGGCCTACTACAACAAGCGGGGCACCGAGGAGCGGGAGTTCGGCATGGACTTTCTCTGGTTCCTGTGGGCGGGACGGAACAGCCCCATCTTCGGCCGTGACCGAATGACCACCTTCGAGCGGCGGCTCATCGCCGACGAGTCCACCTGGACCGAACCCAAAAACGCCTACTACCAGCTGTACAACGACCCGGCGGTGTGCGAGGCCCTGCTGAAGGAGTTCGGCCTGGAGGGCCCCCACTGCCACATTATCAACGGCCATGTGCCGGTGAAATCCAAGAAGGGGGAGAGCCCCATGAAGGCCGGAGGCAAGCTGCTGGTCATTGACGGCGGCTTCTGCAAGGCCTATCAAAAGACCACCGGCATCGCCGGCTACACCCTCATTTACAACTCCGCCTGCTACCGCCTGGTATCCCATGAGCCCTTTGCGGGCCGGGCCAACGCCATCCGGGAGAATCAGGACATCGCCTCCTCCTCGGTGGTGTTCGAGCGGCTGGAATCCCGGCTGAAAATCGCCGGCACCGATGTGGGCCGTCAGCTCCAGGAGCAGATTGACGATCTCACCGCCCTGGTGCAGGCCTTCCGCAGCGGCGAGATTGTGGAGGACCATAAGGATTGAAAAGGGCCGGGACCCCGCGGTACGCGGGGTCCCGGCCTTTTGTGGGGTTCAGAAAACCGCGCCCGGCCCAGGATGGGTCGGGCGCGGTCCTCATTCTAACCTGCCTGCTGGGGAATGTCAACCCCATCTCGTCCCCGCAGCAGCCTCTGGATGGGGGAATTGATGCGCCGGTGGATGGTCCGGGCGATGGCACCCACCAGCAGGGCGGAGACAAAAGTGCCCTCCCGCACACCGGTCAGCTGGTGGTAGAGGACCAGCCCCAGCACCGCCGCCGTGGCCGCCATGGTCACGTCCACCGCCACCTTGGTCTTGCCGAAGTCGGTGTGCCAGGTGGTGGAGATGGCCTTCACTGTACACTCCCCGGGGAGCATCACCACGTTGGCCGCCATCTCCATAAACACGCCGAAGCCCAGCACCAGGCAGCCCAGCAGCAGAAACACTGCCTTCGCCGGGTAGCTCTGGGGGTGGAGGCCCTCCAGCAGGACCATGGCCAGGTCAATGAACCAGGAGAAGCCCAGGGACACCGGAATCTGGAGCCAGAACTCCCTGGGGAACTTCCTGCGGAGAATGGCCAGCTGGATCACAATGAGCAGCAGACTGAAGTACAGGGTAAACATACCCAGCGTGGGGGCAAAGCCGATGCTCAGGGTGTAGGGGATGCTGGAGATGGGGGAGGTGCCCAGAGAATTGACAAACAGGCCCACCACAAAAAAGACATACCGGCGGAGCAGCTCAGCCTTCTTCATTGCAGCGCCTCCCCTTCCTCCGCCAGGGCCAGGCAGATTTCTCCCAGCCCGGCCGTCAGAGCGGCCCGCTGCGCCGGCTCCAGACCGGCCAGTACCTGCGCCTCCAGCTGTTCCATGGTGCGGCGCACCAGGCGCTGCTTCTCCCAGCCCGTCTCCGTCAGGTAGACGCACAGGGAGCGCCGGTCCCCGTCCCTGCTGCGCCGCTCAATCAGGCCCTTCTCCTCCATCCGGCCCAGTACGCCGGTCAGGGTGGCCGGGTCAATGAGACACCCGGCGGCAATGTGTTTCTGCACGCTGCCGTCGTGCTGGCCCAGGTAGTCCAGCACCTTGGGCTGTCCCGCCGTCAGCCCAGCCCGGCTCAGCTTCTCCATCACCGCCCGCTGAAACAGCCCCTGGGCAGCCATGAGAAGATAGTGAAAGCTCTGCTCCATTTGTTTCCCTCGCTTATAATTTGTTTCCTAATAGTTTGTATTCAAATTATAAAGGCGGAGCAGGGCTTTGTCAACCCCTTTTTACAGGGACTGGATGCGGGTACACAGGCGCTCCAGCAGAGCGGAGTCGTGGCTGACAATCAGCAGGCCCAGCTCCCGCTGCTCCGCCTGCTCCAGCAGCAGCTGCCAGATCTGGGCCTGGGTGATGGGGTCCAGCATGGCGGTGATCTCGTCGCACAGCAGATAGCGCACCCCGGGAACCAGGGCCCGGGCGATGCAGAAGCGCTGCAGCTCCCCGCCGGAGAGCTCGGCGGGATAGCGCTCCAGCCAGGCGGGCTGGATATGGAGGGCCTCCGTCAGCCGCTCCGCCGCCCCTCCCGCCTCCGCCAGGGACTCCTTCAGCTTCAGACGGGGGTCCACCGCCGTCTCCGGGTGCTGCCAGATCATCTGCACCGGACACAGCCCCCGGCAGGGGTACAGAGGTCTGCCGTCCAGCAGCACCTCCCCCTCCGCCGGCTTCTCATAGCCCGCCAGGAGCTTGCACAGGGTGGTTTTCCCCCGTCCGCTGGGGCCGGACAGGCCCAGCCGCTCCCCCGGGGCGAGGGTGAGGGAGAGGTGCTCCAGCACCCGCCCCTTTTTGCGGTAGCCAAAGCTCAGATTTTTTCCCTCCAGGCTCACAGGCCATCCCCTCCTTCCGGCCGGAGACAGCGGACCAGCCCCCCCGCCAGGGGGCGGAGGGGAATCTCTTCGGCGCACTCCGGACCCCGCCGGGGACAGCGAGGGGCAAAGGGGCAGCCCGTCCCCTCCTCTCCCGGCCCGGGCTGGGCGCCGGGCATGGGGGTAAAGCCGTTTTGGGGGAGGGCGTTCCACAGCGCCCGGGTATAGGGGTGGCGCAGCCTGCCCGCCGGAAAGTCGGCGGCACTTGCCACCTCCACCGTCTCTCCGGCATAGAATACCGCCACCTGATGGGCGACGGTGAGGGCCAGCGCCAAATCGTGGGTGATGAGGAGCACTCCCGCCCCCTCCTGGGCCAGCTCCCGGAAGTGGCCCAGAATCCGCCCGGCGGCCCGGGCGTCCAGGCCGGGGGTGGGCTCGTCGGCGATGAGCAGCCTGGGGGACTGCATGGCGGCGGCGGCAATGAGCACCCGGCGGGCCATGCCCCCGGACAGCTCGAAGGGATAGCGCCGCTCCGTCTCCGGCCCCAGGCCGTACCGCTCCAGCACCCGGCGGCTCTCCCCCCGGGCCCGGGCGTCCCGCCGGCCCATGCGCAGCTGGGGCCCCACCTGCATCAGGGGGTCCAGGTAGGTCACCCCCTGGGGCACCAGCACAATTTCCCGGCCCCGGAGCTTCTCCGCCCGCCGGGGGGTGAGGGGCTGGCCCCGGTAGCGGATTTCCCCCTCCATGCGGCTGTTGTAGGGCAGGATGCCCAGGATGCCGTGGGCCAGCAGGCTCTTGCCCGAGCCGCTGGAGCCCACCACCGCAACCACCTGGCCGGCCTCCACGGTGAGAGAGAGGCGGCGGATAACGGGCAGCTCCCGGCGCCGGGTGCCCCGGTCATACTGGGTGAAGGAGATGGACAAGTCCCGCACCTGTAAAATGGTTTCCATTTCCATTCCTCCTACATATGGACGCTGGCCGGGTCCAGCAGGCGGCGGAGCTGGTCCCCCAGCAGGGCGAACAGCAGCACCACCCCCACCAGGCTGGCGCCGGGAAATACCGCCAGCCACCACTTCCCGGTGGTGAGATAGCTCATGCTCTCCGACAGGATGACCCCGATGGCGGGCTGCTCCGGGGAGAGGCCGAAGCCCAGGAAGGTGACGCTGGCCTCGTGGAGGATGGCATGGGGAAAGAGGAGTACCAGGCCCACCAGAAACTGGGGCAGCAGATGGGGAAGGATGTGCCGCCGGAGGATGGCCCGGCGGGACTGGCCCAGCCTGCCCGCCGCCAGCACGTAGGGGGCACCCTTCAGCTGGAGCACCTCCCCCCGCACCACCCGGGCCAGGGAGGTCCAGTGGCTGAGGGCCACCCCCGCCGTCACCCCGGCAAAGCCCTTGCCGAAAGCCAGGGAGATGAGCATCACCAGCAGGATGTGGGGGATGCCCATCACCAAATCAATGACCCAGGAGATGATACTGTCCGCCCAGCCTCCCAGCAAGGCCGAGCCCGCCCCCAGCGCCAGGGCGATGGCGGCGCTGACGGCGGCGGTGAGCAGGCCGATGCGGATGCTCAGGGACAGGCCGGTGAGGGTACGGGAGAGCATGTCCCGGCCCATCCAGTCGGTGCCGAAGAGGCTGGAGAGGCAGGGCGGCAGGTTTTTCCGGGAGAAATCGGTGACCATGGCCCGGTCGGACAGCAGCGCCCCCGCCGCCGTCACGGCGCACAGCAGGACCAGGGCCAGGAGCAGCAGGGCCAGGGCCCGCTGCCTGCCGTTGATGATGCCTTTCATGCCCTGGCCGCCCCCCTTCGGATGCGGGGGTCCACCACGCCGTAGAGCAGGTCCGCAATCAGGTTGCCGCAAAAGACGATGGCGGCGCTCACCACCGTAATGCCCAGCAGCAGGGGCAGGTCGCTCCCCAGTCCGGCGTTGACGGCGGTCTGCCCCAGGCCGGGGTAGGAAAACACCTGCTCCACCAGCACCGAGCCGCCGAAAATCTCACTGATGGCGGCAAATTGCAGGGTGATGGCGGGGAGGGCCACATTCCGCAGGCCGTGGCGGAGGAGAATGGCGGCGGGGCGCTCCCCCCTGGCCCGGGCGAAGAGCACATAGTCGCTCTCCAGAATGTCGATGAGCTTTTCCCGGGTGTGGAGGGCGATGTTGGGCACCCCGGTGATGCTGAGGGTGAGGGCGGGGAGGATGGCGTGGCGCACCCGGTCGGCCAGGGTGACGCTGGCGGCGTCCACCCCCACAGGCACCGCCAGACCGGCGGGCAGCACCTTCAGCCACACGGCGAACACCATCAGCAGCACCAGCGCCAGCCAGAAGGTGGGGGTGCTGGAGACAAGCAGGCAGTAGCCCCGGATGATCCGATCTCCCAGCCCGCCCCGGTTGGCCCCCGCCAGCAGCCCCAGCGCCAGGCCCAGCAGGCCGGAGAAGAGCCAGGCGAAGGCCATCAGCCACAGGGAGTTCTGCAGCCGCTGGCCGATGACCTGGGTCACCGGCTGGCGGTAGAGCAGGGAGGTGCCCATGTCTCCCCGGACAAAATCTCCCAGCCAGCCCAGGTAGCGCTGGAGGGGCGGGTCGTTGACCCCCCAGTAGTCCTCCAGCCGGTCGATCTGCTCCTGGCTCATGGTACCCAGGGCTGCCTGACCCACGTTGGTCTGGAGGGGATCCAGGGGGGAGGCGGACATGAGCAGGAAGGCCGCCAGGCTGACTCCCAGCAGCAGAAGAAGCATACGGATGAGCTTTTTGCCTGTAAAGAGCAGGCGGTGTTTCAAGGGAATTCCTTCTTTCCGGATATCAGGTCCAGCTCCACTGGTCCACATTGTTCACCAGGGACCAGCCGTGGCCGTGGGGGTGGATTTTCTGCTCCGCCACCTGGAGGCCCTCCCGCACCCAGTACAGGTGGTCCACATTCACCAGCCACACCCAGGGGATGTCCCCCTCCTGGGTGACGCCGGTGGCGCCGTCCCACTGGGCCTTCTGCCACAGCTGGTAGGATTCCTCCAAGTCGGAGCAGGCCAGGGCCGCGTCCATGCAGGCGTCCACGGCGGAATTGGCGTAGGGGGAGTACCGGGCGGAGCCGGTGTCCGCCTCCGTGTGGTAAAGGTTGTACAGCTCCATGGGGGTGTGGGCGCCCCAGCCCCAGATGAGGGGCTCCGTCAGGGCCCGGTCATAGGCGGTGTCCCAGCCCACTCCCTCCATGGTGCAGGAGATGCCCAGCTCCCCCAGCTGGTTGCCGAAATCGGCGCACAGGGCCTGACGCACCGAGTCGCCGGTGGGATAGAGCAGGTTCAGCTCCGCCCGCACCCCGTCCTTCGTCCGGACGCCGTCGGTCCCCATGGTCCACCCTGCCTCATCCAGCAGGGCGGCGGCCCCGGCGGGGTCATAGGCCACCTCCGAGGCCGGGGTGTACCAGGGCAGGCCGTCGCACACGCTGTACGCGGGCGTGCCATAGCCCCCCAGCACGTTGTCAATCATCTCCTGCCGGTCAATGCCCATGTTGATGGCCCGGCGGACCAGCACATCTCCGGTGAGGGTGCCCTCAAGCACCGGCAGGTTGAAGCCCCGGTTGTCCACGCTCTGGTAGGCGGTTAGGGTGTACCCGGCGGGGCTCTGGCCGGCATAGACGGCGGAGGTATAGGCCACGTCCGCCTGCCCCGCCTGCACCGCCAGGAAGGCGGCGTCCTCCTCCATAAAGAGGATGGTCACCTGCTTGATTTGGGGCGCCGCCCCATAGTAGTCCGGATTGGCCTCCAGAATCACCTGCTGGCCCCTGTCCCACTGCTTGAGCAGGTACCGGCCGGAGCCGATGGGGTGGGATCCATAGTCGGCGGCGTCATAGGCGTGCTCGGGCACAATGCCCACGGCGGCCATGGTATAGGGCCAAATGGAGAAGGGGGTGGCCATGTGGAACACCACGGTGGTGCCGTCGGCGGCCTCGGCGTAGTCCAGCATGGTGAAGTCGTTCACCGAGCTGGCCGCCTTCACTGTGTTGTAGGTGAAGGCCACGTCGGCGGCGGTCAGGGGCTCCCCGTCGGTAAAGCACACGTCGTCCCGGATGGTCACCGTCCAGGTCAGGCCGTCCTCGCTGGCCTGCATACCGGTGGCCAGATCATAGCCGATGGTCAGGTCCGCGTTGGTCACCGTCAGGGTGGACTGGATGAGGGGCTCGTGGACATGCTCCCCCGCCCCCCAGCCGTAGGCCGGGTCGAAGCCCGCCTCCGGCTCGGAGGTGGTGGGCATGGCAATGACCACGCTGTCCCTGTCCCCGGCGGAAGCCGCCGGGGTCTGGACGGGGTCTCCGCCGCAGCCGGTGAGCAGGCCCGGAAGCAGCAGGGCGGACAGGAAAAGGGAACAGATACGCTTCATAGATTCTCCTCTCTGTTTACAGGCGGCGGGATATCTCCGCCAGCACGGTCTGGATGGGCAGGCCGTTGGCCCGGGCCAGCTCCGCCGCCGACTCGTATTCGGCAGTCACATGGCGGATGCCGAAGCCCTCCGCGGTCTTTACCGCCGCCGGGCCCCAGGGGGTGTCCACCCTGCCGGAGCCGGGGGTGAGAAAATACTTGGCGCACCGGCGCACCCGCAGGCCGTTGGTGGTGGTCTGGGCCAGCACCGCCCGGGCCAGCTCCCCCTCCTTTTCCGCCTCGCACAGCACGGTGAGCAGGTGTCCGGGGCGGCCCTTCTTCATGGTGCCGGGGATGGTGTAGACGTCCAGGGCCCCCAGCTCCAGCAGCCGCCGGGCGGCAAAGGCCAGGGCCTCGGGAGTCATGTCGTCGATGTTGCACACCAGCTCGCAGATGGTCCCGTTGGCCCCGCCGGCGTCCTCCCCCAGGAAGGCCCGGAGGCAGTTGGCCCGGCCGGCAAAGACCTTGGTGCCCACGCCGCACCCCACCCCCGCGGCGGCCATGGGGGGCATGGGGCCGAAGGACTGGGCAAAGTGGGTGAGCAGCGCCGCCCCGGTGGGGGTGCACAGCTCCCCCATCACCTCTCCGCCGTACACCGGCACTCCGGTCAGCAGGTTGGCGGTGGCGGGTGCGGGCACCGGCATGACGCCGTGGGCGCAGCGTACCGTGCCGCAGCCCACGTGGATGGGAGAGACCACCAACCGGTCGGGCTTGAGCAGGTGGAGGGCGTAGCACACGCCGGTGACATCCGCCACCGCGTCCAGGGCCCCCACCTCATGGTAGTGGACCTCCCCCACCGGGCAGCCGTGGGCCCTGGCCTCCGCCTGGGCAATGGCGTCATATACCGCCCGGGCGTTGGCCTTGACCTCCTCCGGCAGGGCCAGGCTGTCGATGATGCCCGCGATGTGGCCGGGAGTGGCATGGTGGTGATGGTGCTCATGGGAATGCTCATGGTCGTGGGTGTGCTCATGGTCGTGGGTGTGCTCATGCTCGTGGGTGTGCTCGTGGTCATGGGAGTGCTCGTGTCCGTGGGGATGCTCATGGTCATGCTCCAGCTCCTCCCGGCCGTGGACCGTAACTTTCATATGGGTGCCGGCAATTCCGCCGGAGGCTCCCCGCTCCACCTCCAGCCGGACGCCGGGCAGGCCCAGGCCGTTCATGGTGCGCAGAAAGCCCTCCTTGTCCTCCAGCAGCTCGTACAGGGCGGCCATGAGCATATCCCCCGCCGCCCCCATGTGACATTCCAGATAAAGCGTTTTCACTGCAATCCCTCCATTTGGTTGATCATACTGGCCAGATAGCCGGCGCCGAAGCCGTTGTCGATGTTCACCACGCTGCACCCGGAGGCGCAGGAGTTGAGCATGGCCAGCAGGGCGGACAGGCCCCCGAAGCTGGCCCCGTAGCCCACGCTGGTGGGCACCGCCACCACCGGGCAGTCCACCAGGCCCCCGATGACCGAGGCCAGGGCCCCCTCCATGCCCGCCACGGCGATGACGCACCGGGCCTGCATCAGGGGCTCCAGATTGCTCAGCAGCCGGTGGAGCCCCGCCACCCCCACATCGTACAGCCGGGTGACCCGGTTGCCCAGCACCTCGGCGGTGAGGGCGGCCTCCTCCGCCACCGGCATGTCGCTGGTGCCGCCGGTGGCCACCACGATGTGGCCCAGCTGGGGCCGCTCCCCCGGGAAGGCTACCCCCAGCCTGGGAATGGGCCGGTAGTCCAGGGGGACGGCCTGCTCCACCACCTTGGCCGTTTCCTCCCCCATGCGGGTGATGAGGATGTTTTTGCATCCCCGCGCTCCCATGGCGGCGGCAATACCGGCAATCTGCTCCGCCGTCTTGCCCGCGCCGTAGATGACCTCCGCCGCGCCCTGGCGCACCGGGCGGTGGAAGTCCACCTTGGCGTAGCCCAAATCCTCAAAGGGCTTCTGCTTCAGCTCCAGCAGGGCCTGCTCCGGGGTGGTTGTCCCCCGCTGCACCCCCCGCAGCAGCTCCAGAATCTCATGCTTGTTGTCCATCTCACTACCTCCCCTGTAAATCCAGCAGCACGGCGGAAAAGTCCGCCGCCAGCGCCCGGGTGATCTCCTGATGCAGGCGGGCGGCCCGCTCCAGCTGCTCCGCCGGCACCTGGACGCGGGCGGCATCCCCCAGCAGCCGCAGCCGGAAATCGGTAAAGCCCAGCCGGAACAGGGCGTCCTCCCCCCGCTCCACCTTCTCCAGCGCCTCCACCGTGATGGCCGTGCCGGTGGGCACCCGGGTGGCCAGGCAGGCATAGGCCGGCTTGTCCCAGGTGAACAGCCCCGCCTCCCGGGACAGCCGCCGAACCTCATCCTTGGTCAGCCCGCACTCCCGCAGAGGGGAGCGGACCTCCAGCTCCCGCAGCGCCCGCATCCCCGGCCGGTCCCCGGCGTCGTCGGAGGCATTGGTGCCGTCCAGCAGCACCCCGTACCCATCCGCTGCCGCCGCCTGCCGCAGGGCGGTGAACAGGGCCCTTTTGCAGTAATAGCACCGCCGGGGCCCGTTGGCGGCCGCCTCCGGCACGGCCAGCACGTCCACCTCTACCACGGTGAGGGGCACCTCCAGCTCCGCCGCCAGACGGCGGGCATCCGCCAGCTCAAAGGCGGGCTGAAAGGGCGTGTTTACATAATATGCCCGCACCTGGCAGCCCCAGGTCTTGGCCGCCCACAGCACCAGGGCGGAGTCAGCGCCCCCGGAAAAGGCCACCGCCGCCCGGGGCACCTGCTGAAAAAACGCTTCCAGTGTCATCCTGCCTCTCCTTTGCAAAAAAAGAAGGCATACCAAATCCGGTACGCCTTCTGGCATCCTTCCCCACATTCCTTGTGGGGCGGTACAATTTTTTACGATTCTGTCCTGTGCCGGGACCTTCGGGTCCCTGTCCCAGCTTCTGCTGAGGATTTTATTATACCAGCCGCGCCGCGTTCTGGCAAGTATTGTTTTTCGGGAAAAGCAATTGCAAACTGTGGGGAAAGTGGATATGATAATGGCGATACATTCCCTGCAAAGGAGGCGCCTTCTTGGAGATTACCTACGACATGGTGCGCCGGTCCGAAGAGATCCGCACCTATATCATCCAGGCGGACCAGTCCCTCTCCGCCCTGGGCTTCACCGAGCACAGCTTTGCCCACGTGACCCGCTGCGCCCAGCTGGCCGCCCACATCCTGGAGCAGCTGGGGTACAGCCGGGATGAGCAGGAGCTGGCCCGTATCGCCGGGTACATGCACGACATCGGCAACGTGGTCAACCGCCATGACCACGCCCAGACCGGGGCGGTGATGGCCTTT
This sequence comes from uncultured Flavonifractor sp., assembly GCA_944383135.1. Lineage (GTDB taxonomy): Bacteria > Bacillota > Clostridia > Oscillospirales > Oscillospiraceae > Flavonifractor. The sequence continues at coordinate 11,495 of CALWOL010000110.1, read as the reverse complement.
CGGATTCTGGACAAGATGGGCATGTCCCCCTCCGGCGTGGCCGCCGTCATCACCGCCATCGGCCATCACGACGATTCCACCGCCTTCCCCGTCAATCCGGTGGCCGCCGCCCTCATCCTGGCGGACAAGACCGACGTGCGCCGCAGCCGGGTACGCAGCAAGGACCCCAGGGACTTCGACATTCACGACCGGGTGAATTACGCCGCCGAGCGCTCCCAGCTCACCCTGGACGGGGGAATTCACACCCTCACCCTCTCCCTGTCCATCAACACCGAGTTCTGCGCCGTGATGGACTACTTTGAAATCTTCCTGGAGCGGATGCTGCTGTGCCGCCGGGCGGCGGAGTACCTGAAGCTCACCTTCAAGCTGGAGATCAACGGCCTCACCCTTTTATAAAAACCCCAGCACATAGCACAACCCCCCCGAAAGAGGCGGAGCCTGCCTGCGGGCAGGCTGTGCGCAGCGCACCGCCGCCTCTTCCGGGGGGAATCCATTCCCCCCGGAGGCCCCCCAGGGCCTCCCGGCGGGGACGGGAGTTCTCTTCTATGAAAACCCCAACACACAGCACAACCCCCCGGCCATCCAACGTGACCGGGGGGTTACTTTTCGACCTGGGGTTCAATCACTTTTGCTACCTCGTACTTTCTGCAGATTTACCGTGCTTTTTGCTTTGGCTTTGCTTCCTCGAAAACTACCTTGGTTCTCTTGTTTCTCACAACTCGCTGGCACTGGACTCCGTCTTCAGCAAACTTCGCGTCAGAGGTTCTCCTTTGGTGCATTTCTCTTCATTGAATCGGTTGGGAATACGTGGGAAACTTGGAGCTTACGATTCTGCTGGCCGCCGCGGCGCGGTATATAAAAAAGAATGAGATCGAGGCTTGAAATCTGTTTTCCTTCTTGAGATTTAAACTCATTATCCCGTACAGGCTTTTCAGCCCAATTCTTTTTCTGAATGCTCCTTTCTTCGGGATCACTCATTCAGTCAAAGGCTTTGGTTGGCACGCCTTCCTGAGAGATGAGCTCCATTCTCTCAATCAGGATTCCCAGATTTCTTAGTACATGGGGGACACCTCTTTCTCCTTCTTTCTGGCTATATTGTACTACCGTGTCCGGTATTTGTCAATAGGTTTTTGTGTGAATTTACTTATTTTTTCTTTTGGCCGGAGCTCTTGCCCTTTGCGCCGCTTTGGTATAAAATAAGAAAAGCGGGGCCTTTTTACCCCCATATTTTGCCGAAAGGAGGCAGCTTATGAGCGATTGTCTGTTCTGCAAAATCGCCGCGGGGGAGATTCCCTCCAACAAGGTCTATGAGGACGCCCTCGTCTATGCCTTTTCTGACATTGACCCCCAGGCGCCCACCCATTTCCTGGTGATTCCCAAGACCCATATCGGCTCCTGCGGGGAGATTACGGCGGAGAATTCCACCGTGGTGGCCCACGCCTTTGAGGTTATCTCCCAGGTGACCCGGGAGATGGGCATTACCGATTTCCGGGTGGTGTCCAACTGCGGCGCCCAGGCGGGGCAGAGCGTGCCCCACCTCCACTTCCACGTCCTGGCCGGCCGGGACATGACCTGGCCTCCCGGCTGATGAAGCGGCACCTTGCTTCTGTCCGGCCCCTCCCATGCCTGGCCTGGGGAGGGGCCTGGCTCTTTTTATCCGGGCTGGTCCTGGTGCGGCTGTGGGCCCTGCTCTACGGCAGAATTCCCAGTCTGGCCATCCCCGCCCTGGCCGCCCTGCTGGCGGGGGCGGCGGTGGCGGCCGCCTGGCGGCTGAGGGCGGCGGAGCGGTTCCTTCTCCCCTTCGGACCCACCTGGAAAACCGCTCTGCTGGCCGCGGCCGCTTTTGGGCTGGGCATGGCGCTGGACACCAGCTACCAGCTGTTTTCGGCGGCGGGTATGGCCATCGGCAACCTCCCCTTCCGGCTGCTGTGCGGCGCGGGCAGCGGGGTGTTTTTTGCCTGCGTGGTGCTGGCCCTGGTGTGGGCGGCCAGGGCCTTGGGGCCCCTTCCCCTCCCCCGGGCAGCCGCCGTGCTGGCCGCCGCCCTGGCGGTCAATGTCATTACCGCCCTCTACTGTGCCGGCACCGCCACGGTGTACTACTGGGACACCAACATCTATTGGAACTCCAGCACCCTGCTGGCAGAGCAGAGTCTGGGCCTGGCCCAGCTGCGGCTGGTGGTGGAGAGCGTCATCACCCAGGAGTACAACTATCTGCTCTCCTTCCCCCTGTCCCTGGTGATGCGGGTGCTGGGCACCAGCCGGTATGTCTTTCTCTTCGCCACGGTAAATCTCTATGTGCTGCCCACCCTGCTGGGAATGCTGATGCTGGGCCGGAAAAGCCGCCACGGGGGCATTCTGCTGTGCTGCGCCACCCCCATGCTGCTCTACACCGCCCTCACCGGCTTTGTGGACGTGGCCGCCGCCGGGGCGGGCGTCTGGGCCTTCCTCATTTACACTGAGGAGGATCGGCCCCAGGCCGCCCGGGGCATTCTCACCGCCGGGCTGCTCACCCTGGTGTTCCTGCTGCGGCGGTACTTCTTTTTCTTCACCGTCTCCTTCGGCCTGGCCGCCCTGGCGGCCCTGGCGGTCCGGCGGAGCCAGTGGAAATCCTTCCTGACCATGGCGGTGACGGGGGCGGGCTTCAGCCTGTTCTTCGGCCAGGATTTTGTGGTGAGCCAGGTGCTCTCCTCCAACTACGCCGACACCTACTCCGCCTATGACCAGGGCCGCTGGGTGGATCTGGTGATGCTGTGCCGGTATTACGGCTATCTCATGCTGGCGGCGGCCCTGGTGTGCGTGATTTTCCTGCTCCTCCGCCCCCGGCACCGGTACGGCGCCCTGCTCTGTCTGTGCCAGCCGGTGCTGTGCATCTTCCTCTTCACCCGCATCCAGTCCCACGGACAGCAGCATCTGCTGCTCTACCTGCCCGCCTTCTGCTTTGCCCTGGCGGGGGGCATGGAGCTTTTGCCGGAGCGGCGGAGCGTCCGATGGGCGCCCTGGGCCCTGGCCCTGTGCGCTCTGGGCAGCTCCTTCCTGCCCAGGCCCCAGCCCTCCCACCCCTCGGAGATTGCCGTGCCCAACCCCCTCCCCGCCTTTACCTACGTCCCCTCCCAGCGCACCGATCTGGCTCAGCTGGTGGCCCTGCGGGTCTATGTGGACAGTTTATCGGCCCAGGAGCAAAAGACGGCTGCCATCCTCGCCTCCTCCTTCACCTTCAACTCCAGCATCTATGACAGCACCCTCCGCTCCCTGAACATCCCCCAGTCCGACGGGCCTGTCACCTCCATCACCTATTTCGGCACGGTGGACAAGCGGGACGGCTTCTCCTGGGGGGCTCTTGCCGCCGACTACCTCATCGTGGCGGACCCGGTGCAGACCCACCTGGGGGCGGAAAACCAGCACATCCTCACCGTGCTGGCCCAGCCGGTGCTGGAGGGCACCGGCATCGGCACCGCCTACACCCGGCTGGAGCAGTCCTTTTCCCTGGAGGACGGGGTGACCGTCTACGTCTATGAGCGGACGCGGGAGATTACCCAGGAGGAATATCAAACCATCTCCGACACCCTCACCGCCCTCTACCCGGACTACGCCACCCTTTACGCGGTACCCGCCGGGCTGTTTCCCTAGCGCATAAAAAAATCCCCCGGATGGGGGATTTTTTTCAGCCGCCCCTCCAGATCAATCTTTTGGGTGCCGGCATCCGCCAGAGGCAGAATTTCCTCATCGCTGCCCAGGCGGAGGATGACCCCGTCCTTCACCGCCATGGCGCTGACCTGGGGATAGGCTTTGTCCAGGGTGCGGATGACGCCGTTGTAGAAAATAGTGTCCATACCGTTCCTCCTTTTCATTGCGGTTTCTCGCCGTCCAGCAGATTTTTGACCACTCTTCCGTCCTGAATCACCAGCTTGACATTCTCCTGCCGCCGCAGGACCCGGATATCCGCCCCCGGGTCTCCCGAGACCAGGAGCACATCGGCCAGCTTCCCCGGCTCCAGGGTACCCAGCTCTCCCTCCATCCGCAGCAGCCTGGCGTTGGTTTTGGTGGCCATGGAAATCACCTCCATGGGGGTGTAACCCGCCGCGCACAGCCGCTCCAGCTCCAGGGTGGCCTGGCTGTACGGACAGCCGAAGGCCTCGTCTCCCAAAAAGTCACAGCCCACGCCCACCGGTATGCCCGCCTTGCGGGCCAGCTCCAGGGATTTGTAGTGGGCCTCGTAGGACTGCTCGGTCTTTTCCCGCAGGTCGGGCAGCACTCCGCTTGTGCGGGAGAAGTAGGTCTTGGAGGCGTGCATGATGGCCAGCGTGGGCACCAGGAAGCAGCCATTTTTCACCATCAGTTCGATGCAGTACTCATCCAGGTAAAAGCCGTGCTCAATGCATTTCACTCCGTTTTCCAGGGCTGTCCGGATGCCCCGGTTGGCCTGGGCGTGGGAGGAGACATAGCTGCCCATGTTCTCCGCCTCCTCCACCGCCGCCCGAATCTCGGCGGCGCTGAAGTGGCTGTGGGGCGTGGCCCTGTCCCCCTGGGAAAAGACCCCGCCGGTGGTCATAATTTTGACCAAATCCGCACCGTTGCGGGCATTGATGCGGCAGGCCCGCCGCACCTCATCCACCCCGTTGACCAGGAAGTCCGGGCTGTACGCCCCCATGCTCCCCTCCAGGGAGAGCTTCTGGTACACGTCCCCATGGCCGCCAATCTGGGAGAGGATCTTCCCCGCCCCGAAAATGCGGGGCACGTCCAGCAGGCCCTCCGCCACCGCCGGCTTGAGCAGGATGACATCGCTGCCCAGATCCCGGAAGGCGGTGTACCCCTGCTGCCGGAGCTGGGCCATATCCCGCAGGGCCCTGGCCATGCTCAGCTGGGGTGTCATGCTGATCCAGTCCACCGCCGTGGCGCTTCCCCAGCCCATATGGACATGGGCGTCAATAAGGCCGGGGAGGATGGCGGCGCACTCCGTGGTGTATACCTGTGCGCCCGGCAGCTCCGGCAGCTCGCTCTGGCGGCAGACCAGACGGATGCGGTTCCCCTCCAGCACCACCGCTCCCTGTTCCATGGGCGGACCGCCGTTTCCATCCAGCACCCGTCCCTTCAATACCAGCATGAGGCAGCTCCTCCTTTCTCCCGGACCTCCGGCCTGGCCCGGCGCTGGGCGATGATGGACACCATGACCCGGTCTGTCTCCAGCATACCGGGGTCGTTGAGCCGGCCAATATTGGCGAAGGTCTCCTCAATGCTCGTACCGATAATCCCTTCACCCGCGGGCACATGGCAGCCCTCCATCGCCAGGTAGGCCGCCTGCACCGCCAGCGCGGCGGCGGTGCTCAGCTTGTAGGCGCAGGAGCTCTTGGCTCCGTCACAGAACATACCGCCGATGGTGCCCACCACCGTCTGCATGGCGTGGACCGACTGCTCGTAGCCTCCCCCCAGCAGGTAGGCCACCGCCGCCGCCATACCGGTGGCGGCGGTGTAGGCCCGCACCGCGCCGCTTACCGCCAGGGGAACGCTGCCCTGAACGGCGGTACAGGCCCGGATGGTCCGCCCCAGCCGCCTGCCGGGGTCCTCCAGGTCCCGCAGGGCCGCCTGCTTGTTCCGCACGGCTCCCTCCAGCAAAAAGCCGAAGTCTCCTGGGTCCATGGAGAGAATCAGATGATAGAGCTCCTCCACCGTACAGCCCAGGAAGGGACAGGCGGGCGCTCCTCCGCCGGTGCCGCTCTTCCGCAGCAGCACCTGATGGTTGCGGGTAATCTCCACCACATTGGAGTAGTCGTACATAATCACCGCCCGGGCCTCCTCTCCTCCGGCCCGGACCTCCGCCCGGACATACAGCGGGTCGGGCGTCTGGCCGTACTCCACCGTCACCCGGCCGGCCGCCACCGTCTCCTCCGCCCGGCGCACCATCTCGTCGGTGACCTCCGACAAAATGGCCAGGCCCCGCTCCGGCCGGTCCAGCAATACCCCCAGGGCCGCCGCCAGCTCCAGGCCCACCCGTCCGGTGCCCGGTATGCCCACGCTCACCCCGTTTTTGTAGACGTTGGGACTGACCAGAATCCGGATTTCTTCCGCCCGTCCCCCCAGGGCGTGGGCCGCCGCCGCGGCAGCCAGACACACGCTGCCCGGGTCCGTGCAGCCGGTGGAATATTCAATTTCCGAAGCCAACGCCTTGAGCATCTGCTGTTGCGTCATGTCAATCCCCTTTTGCTTTTTCCGCTTTTCCAGTACGCGAGGATTCCAGTGGACGGAAGCTCCCTTTTCTATACCATAGCAGAGTCTGGATGGCTTTCCCATATAAAAACCAGCTGAATTCTCAAAGAGATTATACTTTTTCCCGTTTTTATGCAGCATAAAAACCAGGATTTTTTTGCACTTCTTACTTTTTTAATCCTCCGGCCTAACAATTTTCTTCTCCGCTTCCATTATCAGGATTTTACAGAATAAAAAACCGCCCGGGGAAGCGCAGGGGCCGGGTTTACCTGCGTCCCTCCCTGGGCGGATATCCGAAGTGCTTTTTGTATACGCGGCTGAAATAGTTGGGGTCGTCATAACCCACGGCGCCGGCCACGGCGGAGACGGAGCCTCCCTCCCGCAGCAGGCGGGCGGCGTGCTGCATGCGGACCTGGGTGAGGTAATCCCGAAACGTCTGGCCGGTGTGGGCGTGAAAAATGCGTCCCAGGTAGGCGGGGCTGACATATTGTTCCCCGGCCACACCCTCCAGCTTCAGGGGCTGCTGGTAGCGGGTCTGAATAATGGCAATGGTCCGCTGCACCAGAGGATGTCCGGAACGGCAGTCTGGAAAGCGCAGCCCGGCGGCCTGTTCGGCCAGCTCCGCCATGCTTCGGGCCAGATCCTCCGGGGTGAAGCACTCCTCCAGGCTGAGAACGGGCATCCAGTCCCGGCCCGCCTCCCCGCCGGTTCTGGCCAGGGCGAGGCAGTACATCCCCAGCCACCGCTCCAGAATGGCAGCGTCTCCCCGGCAGGCGCCCAGCAGCTGGCCGCACAGCTGACCGGCCAGCTGCGCCGTATCCTCCCCGCTGCACAGGGCCCGGATGAGCCTGCCCTCCAGATGAACGGGATAGGGCTCCACTTCCCCCGTCCATGGGGTGTAGCGGCAGAGGGTCTGCTGGGGGAAGAGGACACCGCTGCGGGCAGCCAGGCAGGCGGTGCGGTAGCTCTCCGCCAGCTCCTCCGGCGCATAGGCCCAGCTGCCCAGGCCCACCCGGACCAGCCGGCAGCGGCCGGGAAGCAGCGGGGTCCACACCGCCAGGCTCCGGGCGGCGGCCGTCTCCGGGGCTTCTCCCTCCTCCGGGCGGCAGTAGCAGACGATCTGCCGCTGGTGGCACTCCAGCCGGACCGCGCCCTGAAGGGCCGGACCGGCCCGCCGGCTGAGCTCCTCCCCCTCCTCCCAGCTCAGGGGCGCGGACAAAAGCGCCGCCATCACCTGAACCGGCAGCATGGGCAGGGGGCCGGGCAGGCCGCAGGTCAGCCCGCAGGCCAGGCTGGGCCACAGCTGGGGCGGCTGGATCGCCCCGGCCGCCGGCCGGGCCAGCACGCCCCGGACGCGCTGGAGCAGCAGATCGGGCCGCATGGGCTTGAGCAGATAGTCCTGAATGCCCATGGACATGGCCCGGCTGGCAAAGTCAAATTCATTGTAGGCGGTGAGAATCACAATCCGGCAATCCAGACCCCGTTCCCGGACAAACTGGGCCACCTCAAAGCCGGAGCGGCCCTTGAGCATGATGTCCAGCAGAATGAGGTCGGGACAGCGGCCGGAAATCATCTGGATGGCCGTCTCACAGGTGGCGGCGCAGCGGATGCGCTCCGGCGGAGCAAGCTCCTCCATCAGCCTGGCCAGCTCCCGGCGCTCGGTGTATTCATCCTCCACAATCAGGATTTCACACATCGTCCCCACCTCCCCCATTCCCAAGGGGACAGAGCAGCCGCACGCTGGTGCCCTCCCCCTGGCGGCTGGTGACGTCCAGCCGGGCCGTCGGGCCGAAAAAGAGCTTGAGCCGGTCGGAGACATTGCGCAGGCCGGAGCCCTCGCCGCCCCCCGCCTCCAGCTGGCGCATGGTTTCGGGTGGGATGCCGCCGCCGTTGTCCCAGACGGCAATGCACAGCTGCTCCTGCTCCAGCTTCACGTCTATCTCCAGACGCAGGGGCCGCCCCTCCTCCGCCAGTCCGTGGACAATGGCGTTTTCCACCAGGGGCTGAATGGTAAGTACCGGAATCATAATCCGCTCCCCGCCGGGCTGGCAGGAGATGCGGTAGGAAAACTCAGGACCCATCCGCTGGCACTGGAGGGCAAGGTACTTCTCCGCGCACAGCAGCTCCTCGGACAGGGTGCATACCGAGTCCTTGGAGCGGTACGCCCGGCGCAGCAGCTCGGACAAGTCGCAGATAAGCTCGGCGGTCTGCCGGGCGTCCTCCCGGTAGGCGGTGCGCATCAGCAGATTCAGGGTGTTGAACAAAAAGTGGGGGCTGATTTGAGACTGGAGAAATTTAAATTCCATGGAGTGGAGCTTGCGCTCCAGCTCCAGCTTTTTTTCCATCTGCCTGGCATACTCCATGCGGGTGTGCAGCTCCGACTCCGCCGCCGCCAGGTAGGAGGCAAAAAACCGCAGCAGCTGGATGCGGGCGTCCAGCTCCTCCCGGGAGAGTATTCGCAGCTCTCCCGCCGCCGCCCGCAGCCGGCTATAATCCAGCCCCAGCTGGGCACAGTTGTCCTCCAGCAGGCGGTAAAACTCCGTCTGGGTATCCTGGGTGAGGAACTGGCCGTAGGAGAGATAGAGCTCGCCCTTCTCCGCTATGGGCACCGGCATGGAGATGACGCTCACCCCCATGTGGCAGCACGCCACCGCCACACCGCCGTCGGAGCGCAGGCCCATGGTGTGGTTGCACGCCCGGCACCGGGCCGCCCCTTCAGGGCTGTCCATCACGCAGCGGCAGAAGTCGGTAAACCGCTCCAGGCGCAGGGGACCCTGCCAGTGCCCCCGCTTGTCGATAAAGGAGATGGTCTGGCCGGTGACGCTGGTAAAGGCCAAATCCATCTGCCCCAGCAGGCGGTCCAGGGTGGTACTGTCCTTGCGGGCTGGCATGGGCGGGGCCCCCTTTCCTCCGGGAATTGATTTAGACACCATTATACTGTCAGATTTATCCAAAGTCAACGGAGGCTTCCCGTCTTATCCCCCCAGGAGTACCAGCAGCAGGCCGTACACCACGCTGGCGGAAATGCCGTATACCAGCACCGGCCCGGCGATGACAAAGAGCCGGGCCCCCACCCCCATCACCAGTCCCTCGCTGCGGAACTCCAGCGCGGGGGACACCACCGCGTTGGCAAAGCCGGTGATGGGCACCAGGGTGCCCGCCCCCGCGTGCTTGGCCAGCTTGTCAAACCAGCCCAGGCCGGTGAACAGGGCGGAGAGAAAAATCAGGGTCACCGACACCGCCGTTCCCGCCTGGTCCTGGTCCAGGCCCCAGCTGAGGTACAAATTCAGGAATCCCTGGCCCAGGGCGGAGATGGCGCCGCCCACCAGAAAGGCCCAGGCCAGGTTTTTGACCGTGGGGGACGGCTTTGCCCTGGCGTCCACCAGGCGCTGATACTCTGCATTGGTCATGCTGTTCCCTCCCTTTTCCCCATAGCCTTCCCCGTTTGGAAAAAGCTATGCGGAGCCGGTCAGCCCAGCTTGTCCCGCAGCACCTGGTTCACCACCGCCGGGGCGGCCTGGCCCTTCAGCCGGCGCATCACCTGCCCCACCAGAAAGCCGAAGGCCTTTTCCTTGCCCGCCTTAAAATCCGCCACGGATTTCACGTTGGCGGCAAGCACCTGCTCCACCGCCTGCTCCACCAGGGCGGCGTCGGACACCTGCTCCAGGCCGTGGTCCTTCACGTAGGCGTCCACGTCGCCGTCGGTCTCAAACACCGCTTCAAGGACCTTCACGGCGGTGTTGCGGTTGAGCCTGCCCTCGGCCACCAGGGCGATGAGCCGGGCCAGGGTGGGCGGGGTCAGGACCATGTCCGCCGCCTCCATGCCGTGGGCGGAGAGCTGGCCCAGCACCTGACCCATGATCCAGTTGGCGCCCTGCTTGGGGTCGGCGCCCAGGGCCACCAGGGCCTCAAAAAACTCCGCCAGGGCCTTTTGGGAGGTCAGCATCTCCGCGTCGTAGGCGGGCAGGCCCCAGTCCGTCTGGTAGCGCCGCCGCTTCTCCTCCGCCAGCTCGGGCAGGCTGGCCCGCAGCCGCTCCAGGTACGCCCCGCTCAGCTCCACCGGGGGCAGGTCCGGGTCGGGGAAGTAGCGGTAATCCTGGGCGTTTTCCTTGGAGCGCATGGCATAGGTGGCGTCCTTGTTCTCATCCCACCGCCGGGTCTGCTGCACCACCGGTTTGCCCTCCTCCAGCAGCTCTATCTGCCGCCGGGCCTCGTAGGCGATGGCACGGGAGATGGCCTTAAAGGAGTTGAGGTTCTTCATCTCGGTGCGGGTGCCCAGCTCTGCGGAGCCCGCCGGCCGCACCGACAGGTTCACGTCGCACCGCAGGGAGCCCTCCTGCATCTTGCAGTCGGACACCCCCAGATATTGCAGGGTCTCCTTCAGCTTCTCCAGGTAGGAGATGACCTCCTCGGCGGAGCGGAAGTCGGGCTCGGTGACAATCTCGATGAGGGGCACCCCGCAGCGGTTGTAGTCCGTCAGGGTCTGGTCCAGCCAGGGGGCGTGGACCAGCTTGCCCGCGTCCTCCTCCATATGCAGCTCGTGGATACGGATGGTCTTGCCGCCCCCGATGCCCACCGCCCCGTCCCGGGCGATGGGCAGGTAGAGCTGGGAAATCTGGTAGGCCTTGGGCAGGTCCGGATAGAAGTAGTTCTTTCTGTCAAAGCGGCTGGAGGGAGTGATGGTGCAGTTCAGGGCCAGCCCCGCCGTCACCGCCAGCTCCACCACCTTTTCGTTGAGCACCGGCAGGGTGCCGGGCATGCCCATGCACACCGGGCAGCAGTGGGTGTTGGGCGCTCCGCCGAACTCCGTGGTGCAGGAGCAGAAGATTTTGGTTTTGGTGGCCAGCTCCACGTGGGTCTCCAGGCCGATAACCGTTTCCCAGGTCATTTCAATCCCTCCTTCCTCTTTGCCTCCCCCTCCGGGGAAGCTGTCCGGGAATCCGCACAGAAGGGGTCTCCGGCGGATGCGCACCGGGCGTCCGGATGGCGGCGGTGATAGTCGGTATCCAGCTGGAAGCCATAGGCGGCGTTCAGCACCGCCCCGTCCCCCAGGGCGGGGCCGATGAGCTGGGCTCCGATGGGCAGGCCCTGGGAATCAAATCCGCAGGGCATGGACAGCCCGGGCAGTCCGGCCAGATTCACCGGCACGGTGTAAATATCGCTGAGATACATCTTCAGCGGGTCGGTCAGGCTCTCCCCCAGCCGGGGGGCGGTGGTGGGGGTCACCGGGGTGAGCAGCAGATCATACCGGGCAAAGGCCGCGTCAAAAGCCCCCTTGATCACCGCTCTGGCCT
>CALWOL010000109.1 GCA_944383135.1 uncultured Flavonifractor sp. | reverse complement strand
CACCAGAATACCTCCGGCAAGGACCTGACCTACTTCGACCAGGAGGCCAACGAGCACTATATCCCCTACGTCATCGAGCCCTCCCTGGGGGCCGACCGGGTGACCCTGGCCTTCCTGGTGGACGCCTACGACCAGGAGGTGGTGGGCCAGGACAAAAACGGCAAGGACGACGTGCGCACCGTGCTGCGCCTCCAGCCCGCCCTGGCCCCCTTCAAGTGCACTGTCCTCCCCCTGAGCAAGAAGGAAGTCCTCTCCGGCCCCGCCCAGGCCCTGCGGGACGAGCTGGCCAGGGCATTCATGGTGGACTACGACGACGCCGGCTCCATCGGCAAGCGGTACCGCCGGCAGGACGAGATCGGCACCCCCTTCTGCATCACCCTGGACTTCCAGACCGTGGGGGACGAGAACACCCCCGCCGACGGCTGCGTCACCGTCCGGGAGCGGGATTCCATGGAGCAGGTGCGCATCCCCATGGGCGAGGTCAAGAACTACATCGCCCAGCGCATCCAGTTTTAAGCAGCATCCAACGTTCCTGCGCACCTGCGCCATCCCGCCGGTTACGGCGTCCCAAGCGTTTTGGCTGTCAGCCAAAACCTTGGTGCGGACGAATTTATTTCGGCCGCACAATATTAAAATCCGGGTCCCAAAAAATAAGATTTTTGGGGAACACAGGTGCGCATCCCCATGGGCGAGGTCAAGGCCTATATCGCGGAGCGCGTCAAGTTCTAATCCAAAAAGAGCCCCGGCCAGGCGCCGGGGCTCTTTTCCACAGCGGAGGTGACTTTTGTGGAAAAGACCCCCCTCTATACCGCCCTGCGGGAGTTTACCGCCCAAAATCCCCTGCGGATGCACATGCCCGGCCACAAGGGCAGGCCCCTCCCCGCCCCCGAGCTGGCGGGGCTTTCCGCCATCGACTTCACCGAGCTGCCCCCCACCGGCAACCTCTTTGACGGGGGCGGCGCCATCGGGGCGGCGGAGGCCCTGTGGGCGGAGGTGTTTCGCCTGAAAAGCTGCCTCTTCCTCACCGGCGGCTCCACCCAGGGGGTGCTCGCCGCCCTCACCCTGGCCTGCCCCCCGGGGTCCCAGGTGCTGCTGGACCGGAGCTGCCACCTCTCCGCCTTCCACGCCATGGCCCTGCTGGACCTGCGCCCCGTCTACCTCCCCCGGCCCTGGCTGGCGGAGGGGGGTGTGGCCGGTCCCGTCTCTACGGAGACGGTGGAGGCTCTGCTGGAAACCCACCCAAATGTGAAAGCGCTCTGTATTACTTCACCGACTTATTACGGTGTGTTGTCGGATTTGCCCGCCCTGGCGGCGGTAATGCACCGCCGCGGCGGGGTGCTGGTGGTGGACGGGGCCCACGGGGCCCATCTCCCCTTTCTGGGAATGGACGCCTATTCCGCCGCCGATCTGGCGGTGGTGTCCGCCCACAAGACCCTCCCCGCCCCGGGGCAGTCCGCCCTGCTGCTGGCGGGGGCGGGCTTCTCCCACGGCGCCCTCCGCCGGGCGGGGCGGATTTACGGCTCCTCCAGCCCCTCCTATGCCATGATGGCGGCGCTGGACGTGTGCCGGGCACATATGCTGGAGGAGGGGGCGGCGGCCTACCGCCGGACGGCGGAGGCGGTGGCCGCCCTGCGGCGGGACTTCCCCGCCCTGACGGACGGGGACGCCCCCCTGGACCCCACCCGGCTCACCCTCCTCTCCCCCGACGGCTTCGGCGCCCAGGCGGCGCTGGAGCGGCTGGGGGTGTGGCCGGAGCTGGCGGACCGGGGCCATGTGGTGCTCATCCCCACCTGCGCCGATACCCCGGCGGACTTCGCCCGGCTGCGGCGGGCCCTGGCCGCGGCGGAGCTGGGTCCCTGTCCCGCCTTTCCCCCGCCGCCGGAGCCGCCGGAGCAGGCGCTCACCCCCCGGCAGGCCCTCTTTGCCCCGGCGGAGGAGCGCCCCCTGCGGGGGGCGGAGGGGGAAATTGCCGCCGATCCCATCGCCCCCTACCCCCCCGGCGTGCCGGTTGTGGCTCCCGGTGAGCGGATTGAGAAAAAAACTATCGCATATTTGGAGGAAATAGGTTATAATAGGGTTTGTCGAATCAGTTCCCGGGGGAATTGATTCCCTGTGTGTGAATCCAAGGCAGGAGGGATAGAAATGAAACTGGTCCTTGCGATTATCAACCATGACGATGCCAACACCGTCACCCAGTCCCTGACCAAAAAGGGCTTCTCCTCCACCAAGCTGGCCACCACCGGCGGCTTTCTCATGGCGGGGAATGTGACCATTCTGGTGGGCGTGGATGAGGAGAAGGTGCAGACCGTCATCGACATCATCCGGGAGCACTCCCACTCCCGCAAGCAGATGATTCCCACCACCACCGAGATGAGCTATGGCTATTACCCCTCCATGCCGGTGGAGGTTGTGGTGGGGGGCGCCACCATTTTCGTGGTGGACATTGAGCGGTTTGAGCGGGTGTAAGGCCAGATGAACCTCACCCCACTGGCGGGCAACGGCCCGTTGAAGCGGCAGCTGGCGGCGGAGGTTGACCGCCGGGGCCTGTCCCACGCATACATTCTCAGCGGCCCGGCGGGCTCCGGCAAGCGGACCCTGGCGGGGCTGCTGGCCGCCGCCCTGGTCTGCTCCGGCCAGGGTGAGCTGCCCTGCGGCCATTGCTCCGGCTGCAGGAAGGCCCTGGCGGGCATCCACCCCGACATCCTCTCCGTGGGGGAGGACGGGAAGGACCTCACCGTCGCCCAGGTCCGGGCCCTGCGCAGCGACGCCTACATCAAGCCCAACGAGGCCGGGCGGAAGGTCTATCTCCTCCACCGGGCCCAGAGCATGAACCAGAGCGCCCAGAACGCCATGCTCAAGCTGCTGGAGGAGGGGCCGCCCTACGCCGCTTTTCTGCTGCTGGCGGAAAACGCCGCCGCCCTGCTCCCCACCGTCCGCTCCCGCTGTCAGGTGCTCACCCTGTCGCCGGTGACCCCCCGGGAGGCCAGGGCGTGGGTGGACGCCCGCTACCCCCAGTGTACCCCTCAGCAGCGGCAGGCCGCCGCCGAGCACTGCGAGGGACTGCTGGGCCGGGCGGCCGCCGAGCTGGAGGGAACCGCCGGGGAGGTCCGGCGGGAGCAGCAGGCGGCGGGCGCCCTGCTGGAGAAGCTGGCCGCCGGGGACGAGGCCGCCCTGGCGGAGTTCTGCGTCGGTCTGGAGCGGGACAAATGGGACAGGGATACTCTGGACGGACTGCTGGAGGAGCTCTCCCTGCTGCTGCGGGACGCCCTCACCGCCGCCTACGGCGCCTGTCCGGAGGCGGATCCCCGCCGCCGGGCGCTGGCGGAACAGGCCGCCGCGGCCCTCAGCCCCCGGAAGCTCGCCGCAGCCCTGGACCTGGTGGGCAGCCTGCGGGAAGCCCTGGACTTCCACCTGGGGGCGGGCCACCTGGCCGGCTGGCTGGCCGCGGGCCTGGCGGAACTGGGATAACCGGGGCGCCGCCGCCCCACATCGAATTTGGAGGACAACATGACCGAAATCATCGGCGTCCGCTTTAAAAGCGGAGGTAAGCAATACTATTTCGACCCCCGGGGCCAGCAGGTGTCCGAGGGCCAGGGGGTCATCATCGAGACCTCCCGGGGCCTGGAGTACGGCCAGTGCGCCCAGGGCAACACCATGGTGGAGGACGAGACGGTGGTGCAGCCTCTCCGCCCCCTGGTGCGCATCGCCACCGACAAGGATTTGGACACCGTGGCCAAAAACCGGGAGAAGGAAAAAAAGGCCTTTGTCATCTGCCAGGACAAAATTGCCGCCCACGGGCTGGATATGAAGCTGGTGGAGGTGGAGTACAACTTCGAGGGGAGCAAAATCCTCTTCTTCTTCACCAGCGAGGGCCGGGTGGACTTCCGGGCCCTGGTGAAGGATTTGGCGGGGGTGTTTCACGCCCGCATTGAGCTGCGGCAGATTGGCGTTCGGGACGAGGCCAAGATGCTGGGGGGCCTGGGCATCTGCGGCCGCCCCTTCTGCTGCGCCGGCTTCCTGGACGAGTTTCAGCCGGTGTCCATCAAGATGGCCAAGACCCAGAACCTCTCCCTCAACCCCACCAAGATTTCCGGCACCTGCGGCCGGCTGATGTGCTGCCTGAAGTACGAGCAGGAGGCCTATGAGGACGCGGTGCGCCGGATGCCCAAAAACGAGTCCTTTGTGGAGACGCCCGAGGGGGTGGGCACCATCTCCCAGGTCAACCTGCTGAAGGAGACGGTGACGGTGCGGCTGGAGGACCAGCCGGAGACTCCCAAATGCTTCCACAACTGCGAAATCTGCGTGGTGCGCAACGGCAAGGGCAAGCGGCCGGAGGGCTACGTGGCCCCCCCGCCGGAGGAGCTGGCCAAGCTGCGGAAGGTCACCCCGGTGGAGGAGCCCAAGAGCCTGCTGAACAGTCTGGACAGCGCCCTCACCGGTCTGGGCGTGGCCGCCCCGGAGGGCCGGGAGGAGGGGGAGACCGCCTCCCGCCGCCGCCGCAGCCGTTCCCGCCGGGGGAGCAAGCCGGCGGGCGAGGCCCCGGCGGAGCAGCAGTCCGCCAAGCCCGCCGCCCCGCCCAAGCAGAAGGCCCCCAGGGGGGAGAAGGCCAAGCCCGCCGGGCAGCAGTCCGCCCCGCCCCAGACCGAGCAGCCCCAGGAGGCTCCCGCCGGGGAGAAGAAGCGGCCCCGCCGCCGGTATCACCGCAAGAGTCGGGGGGACAAGCCCCAGGCTCCCGAAGCATAACGGCAATTCAGCCGGGCGGCCTTTTGGCCGCCCGGCTGTTTTAAAAGGAGGACTCCTCTATGACGGAATTTGAAAAAATGGTCTCCGGCCAGCTCTACCGCGCGGACGTGGCGGAGCTCCAGGCTCTGCGCCGCCGGGCGGCGGAGCTGTGCTGGCGGCTGGAGCAGCTTCCCCCCTCCCAGGAGGCGGAGCGCTCCGCCCTGCTCCGGGAGCTGCTGGGCGGGGCAAAGGGCTCCTTCATCATCAATCCCGGCTTCCGCTGCGACTACGGCGGCAACATCACCATCGGCGCCAATTTCTACGCCAACTACAACTGCGTCATCCTGGACTGCGCCCCGGTGACCTTTGGGGACAACGTGTTCCTCGGCCCCAACTGCAGCTTTTACACCGCCGGTCATCCCCTGGACGCCTCCACCCGAAACAGCGGCCTGGAGTTTGCCCGGCCCATCACCGTGGCCGACGACGTGTGGCTGGGCGGCAACGTGGCGGTGCTGCCCGGGGTGACCATCGGCAGAGGGGCCGTCATCGGCGCGGGCAGCGTGGTTTCCAGGGACATCCCCGCCGGCGTGGTGGCGGTGGGCAATCCCTGCCGGCCCGTAAGGAAAATCGGATAAAAAAAGAAGCGCCTGCCGGCGCTTCTTTTTTTTGGTTATACGCCCATGGCCTCCCGGGCAAAGTCCGCCGCCTGGGCCAAATCCGCCTCATCCGGGTGGGTGAGGGCCAAATCAAAGGCCTGAAGCATGGTTTTCAGCTTCCCGTTCTCCGGGTCGGCCTTCAGCTGGGTCTCGTACCGGGTGCGGACGGCCTGGGGCATCTTTCCGGTGCAGAAGAAGGTGCTCACCACCTGGTTGCCCTGGGGCACCTCCGCCTTAAACCGCTCCGCCAGAGCGGTAAAATACAGCTGGGAGACGCCGAAGCCGGCGGTGCCGAAGAGGGCCACCCGCTTGCCGTGGAGTCCCTGTAAAAACTCCCTCATCTCCGCCGTGCAGCTGCCCTTGTCGGTCCAGGAGCCGGCAAACACCAGCTCCGCCTTGTCCACGTTCTGGGGCGGCGGGCCGTAGGCCACGATCTCATGCCCCCCGCAGGCCTCCTTAATGGCCTCAGCCACCTGGGCAGTGTTGCCGGTAGCGCTGGAAAAAACAATTGCGATTCTCATAGGATTCTCCTCATTTATATTTCCGGCTTTCCGCCACCGCCAGCTCATCGCAGCGGTTATTGTACGGATTGTCGGCGTGGCCCTTGACCCAGTGGAGGCGGACGGTGTGGTAGTCGCACAGAGACAGCAGCTTGTCCCACAAATCCGGGTTGAGGGCGGGCTTCTTGTCCCCCTTCACCCAGCCCCGGGCCTTCCAGCCCTTGGCCCAGCCCTTTTCCAGGGCGTCGATGACATATTTGGAGTCGGAGTAGAGCTCCACGATGCAGGGCTCCTTCAGCGCCTCCAGGGCGGTAATGACCCCGGTCAGCTCCATGCGGTTGTTGGTGGTGTGGGCCGCCCCGCCGGAGAGCTCCTTCTTGAATTCCCCGTATTGCAGGATAGCCCCCCAGCCGCCGGGGCCGGGATTGCCGGAACAGGCCCCGTCGGTGTATATGGTAACTGTTTTCATGCCTCTCCTCTGGTTTCCTCCGGCACGGATTCCTCCTCATCGTCCCGGTCGGTAAGGGCCATGGAGATGACCCGGTCCCCCTCCTCCTTGAAGCGCATGACGATGACGCCCTGGGTGGCCCGGCCGGCGACGCGGATGTTGTCCACATGGGTGCGGATGAGGGTGCCGCCCTGGGTGACCAGCAGCAAATCCTCATTGCCGTCCACCACCTTGATGCCCACCACCGCGCCGGTCTTTTCCGTGACCATGTAGTTGCGGATGCCCAGGCCGCCCCGGTTGGTGATGCGGTACTCCTCCACCGGGGTGCGCTTGCCGTAGCCGTTCTCCGTAATGGAGAGCACGCAGCGGCCGGCGGTGGCCCGGGCGGCGCCCACCACGTAGTCGCCGTCCCGCAGGCGGATGCCCCGGACGCCCACGGCGGTACGGCCCATGGGCCGCACGTCGTTCTCGTCAAAGCAGACGGCCTGGCCGTCGTGGGTGGCGATGAGAATCTTCTTGGTGCCGTCGGTCTCCCGCACGGTGATGAGCTCGTCCCCCTCCTCCAGGGTGAGCACCCGCAGGCCGTTGTTGCGCAGGTTCTTCAGGGCGGTGACCGACAGCCGCTTCACCGTGCCGCTGCGGGTAATCATCACCAGGAAGCGGTCCTCGCTCTCCACGTCCCGGGTGTGGATCATGGCGGAGACCTTCTCCCCCTGCTCCACCTGGAGGATGTTGATGAGGTTGGTTCCCCTGGCGGTGCGGCCGGATTCGGGAATCTGGTAGCCCTTTTTCCGGAACACCCGGCCCCGGTCAGTGAAGAAGAGGATATAGTCGTGGGTAGAGGCGGTGAACACCGTGTTCACATAGTCCTCCTCCTTGGTGGCCATGCCCTTCTTCCCCATGCCCCCCTTGGACTGGGCGGCGTACTCGCTGGCGGCGGTGCGCTTGATGTAGCCCCCGGCGGTGAGGGTAAAGACGCACTCCTCCTCCTCAATGAGGTCCTCAATGTCAATCTCATCCTCCACGTCCTGGATTTCCGTCTGGCGGTCGTCGCCGTACTTGTCCCGGATGGCGATGAGCTCCTCCTTCAGCACCCCCCGAATCATCTCCTCGGAGGCAAGCAGCTGGTTATAGTAGGCAATCCGCCCCTCCAGCTCCTTGTACTCGTTCTCCAGCTTCTCCCGATCCAGGCCCTGGAGGGCTTTCAGCCGCATGTCCAGAATGGCCTGGGCCTGGATGTCGTCCAGGCCAAAGCGGCTCATCAGGTTTTCCTTGGCGTTGTCGTAGCTGGAGCGGATGATGCGGATGACCTCGTCAATGTTGTCCTGGGCGATGAGCAGTCCCTCCAGCAGGTGGGCCCGCTCCTGGGCCTTCTTCAGGTCGTAGCGGGTGCGGCGGACGATAATCTCCTCCTGGAAGGAAATGTACTCGTCCAGAATGTGCCGCAGGGAGAGAATCTTGGGCTGGGACTGGTTATCCACCAGGGCCAGCATGTTGATGGCAAAGGTGGTCTGGAGCTGGGTCTGGGCGAACAGGCGGTTGAGCACCACCTGGGGATTGGCGTCGCGCTTCAGCTCGATGACCACCCGCATGCCGTTGCGGTCGGACTCGTCCCGGATGTCGGAGATGCCCTCCAGCCGCTTGTCCTCCACCTGGTCCGCCATGCTCTTGATGAGCATCCGCTTGTTCACCTGGTAGGGAATTTCGGTGACGATGATGCGGGTGCGGTCCTTGCCGAACTCCTCAAACTCGGTACGGGCCCGGACGCACACCCGGCCCCGGCCGGTGGCGTAGGCCGCCCGGATGCCGGAGCGGCCCATGATGATGCCCTTGGTGGGAAAATCGGGGCCCTTCACCTGCTCCATCAAATCCCCCAGGGTGGCGTTGGGGTCGTCCAGCACGCACACGGCGGCGTCAATGACCTCCCGCAGGTTGTGGGGGGGAATGTTGGTGGCCATGCCCACGGCAATGCCCGCCGAGCCGTTCACCAGCAGGTTGGGGAAGCGGCTGGGCAGCACCCGGGGCTCCTTCCGGGTCTCGTCAAAGTTGGGGTCCCAGTCCACCGTCTCCTTCTCAATGTCCCGGAGCATTTCGTCGGAAATGCGGGACATCCGGGCCTCGGTGTACCGGTAGGCGGCGGGGGGGTCCCCATCCACCGAGCCGAAGTTGCCGTGGCCGTCCACCAGGGGGTAGCGCATGGAGAAGTCCTGGGCCAGGCGGACCAAGGCATCGTACACGCTGGCGTCCCCGTGGGGGTGGTAGCGGCCCAGCACGTCGCCCACGCAGGTGGCCGACTTCTTGAAGGGCTTGTCCGCCGTCAGATTGTCCTCATACATGGCGTAGAGGATGCGGCGGTGGACGGGCTTCAGGCCGTCCCGCACGTCGGGCAGGGCCCGGCCCTTGATGACGCTCATGGCGTACTCAATATAGGACTGCTCCATCTCACGCACCAGGGGGGAGGTGACAATGGTCTGGTCCGGATACCGGATTTCCTCCGGGTCATATTGCGGCTTTTTGCTCATGCTGTTGCCTCTCAATCTTTATGATAGGGGTCAAAGGGGCGGGCGCCCTTAATAATCCAGATTCACCGCGTACTTGGCGTTCTTCTCAATGAACTCCTTCCGGGGCTCCACCTTCTCCCCCATCAGGACGGTGAAGGTCTGGTCCGCGGCCACGGCGTCATCCAGCTCAATGCGCTTGAGGGTGCGCTTCTCCGGGTCCATGGTGGTCTCCCACAGCTCATGGGGGTTCATCTCGCCCAGGCCCTTGTACCGGGAGATATCCACCTTGGCGTTGGGGTTGTCCCCCCGCAGCTCGGCGGAGACGGCGTCCCGCTCCTCGTCGGAGAAGGCCACCCGGGTGGTCTTGCCCCGGGTCAGCTTGTACAGGGGAGGCACGGCGGCGTAGACGTAGCCGTGCTCAATGAGGGGGCGCATGAACCGGAAGAAGAAGGTGAGCAGCAGGGTGCGGATGTGGGAGCCGTCCACATCGGCATCGGCCATGATGATAATCTTGTGGTAGCGCAGCTTGTCCAAATCAAAGTCGTCCCCGATGCCGGCCCCCAGGGCGGTGATGACGGGGGTGAGCTTGTCGTTGCCGTACACCTTGTCCGCCCGGGCCTTCTCCACGTTGAGCATCTTGCCCCACAGGGGGAGGATGGCCTGGAAGCGGCTGTCCCGGCCCT
>CALWOL010000108.1 GCA_944383135.1 uncultured Flavonifractor sp. | reverse complement strand
AGTTGTTGCTGCTGTTCTGCCGGCGCTGCCAGTTGGTCACGTTGGTCTCCACCCCCAGCAGGCGGTTCTGCATCTCCCGCACCGCCTCGTCGGTGGGGACGGGGATGATGTCAATGGACAGCATGAGGGTGCGGTTGAGGCCGGTGAGCTCGCTGATCATGGAGTCCTTGATGTAGCTGGCGTACTCCTTCAAAAAGAGCACCCGGCCGTATTTTTTGCCCATGATGAAGTGGTCCTTTTTATACTCCATGCTGTCCGGGCAGATGGCGTCCCGGAAGGAGCGGCCCATCCTCATGTCCATCTTTAAATCCAAGCGAAACTGGGTCTCCTCCCCCACCCGGTAGAAGCCGTGGAGGATACGCAGGCGCTCCACGGCGTCCAGCTCCTCGCACCGGGCGTCCAGGCGGTTGAGCCGGGCGGTGATGTCGTTCACCGTGCGGTCAAAGAAGGTCCGGGCCTCCTCCACATTCTTCTTGTGGACAGACAGGGTGATGTAGCGCTCCTGGACTACGCTGTTGGAGGAATCCGTTACCTTGCTCAGAAGCATATCGTTGTACTCATGGCGCAAAGGCCCCAGGGGGTCTGCCCTCTCGGGCAGCAGGATTTCCCGCTCAAAGTTGTTGCGGTTGAGGCGCTTGTTGTTGATGGTAATTTTGGTGGTGGAGCCGGTGTCCAGGGCGTTGAGCAGGTCTGAATAGCCTAGGAACATGGCGGTCTTGTCCTCTTTGGAGGCGATGGCGTAGTTGATGTCGCTGAACCGCAGGGTCCTGGAGAACTTGCTCCCCCACTGAAAGACCCCATCCATCCACAGGCGCTGGATGGGGATGACGTCCTGGACCCGGCGGGGAATGATAAACCGCTCCCGGTCCTGCTTGAGGATATTTTGCAGGGTTTTAATCAACCTTCAATTCCTCCTTCCCAGAGGTGTGTTCCAACACCTTTACATATAAATTTTCTGAGCGGTAGGTCAGCCTGGCCGGCGTGAGCAGCTGGGAACAGAGCATGGCCAGCACGAACCGCTCAAAGGTCATGCCGTTGTACTGGAAAAAGCCGGCGATGGCGAAGGGGAAGGCGGCCAGGACGCACACCCAGCCGATCTCCCCGGTGCCCAGCAGGCCCCGGAGGGCGAAGTACACCCCCACGGCCACCCCCACCGCCAGCAGGGCGAACACCAGCTGACGCAGGGACAGGCCAAAGAAAAGACTCTCCTGGTAATTGCGCACTTCTTTGTTGACTCGGACTTCCAAAGAAATCATCACCTCAAATTCGTCAGGGAATCCCCGGACAGACCCTTGTAAGGTCCGGCCGGGTATGCTACCATACCACAAACCAAGAAAGGGGTTGTGGTCATGGTCTCTATCATGCTGCTTGCTTTGATACTCTTGTTGAGCGCTCTGTTCCATATCGCCGCGCTGCTGCGGCTGAGCATCCCGCTGGCCTATGCCCTGGTGGTACCCACCCTGTTTCGGGACTGGTACCACGCACACCAGGCGTTGGGGGACGGCATCTTCTTCTTCTTGGTTGGTCTGGTTGCCCTGTCCTGGGTGGTGACCATCGTGGGGCATATCCGCCGTTGGATCGACTGCCGGCGGGAGGACAGGATCTCCACGGAGATCTACCTGCGCCGGATGCAGGAAGCTGTGAAGCGGGGCGAGATCGCCCCCGGTGGTGGGTATCAGGTCCGGGTGGACGACCTGTGGCGGGATATGGACTAGGACTAACCAAGCCCCAGCAGCTCCCGGACCAGCCGGTCGCTCATCTTGATGGCCCCCACCAGGACCAGCATATTGAACACAATTTCCCCAATGTAGTTCCACACCAGGGTGGCGGCGGCCATGGACGAGTCTGATACCGCGGGCGGCGCCGCGGCCACCTTGGAGAAAATCACACAGGCAAGCACAATAATTGCGCCCTCCAGGCAGATGGCGGCATAGCTCTTGACAAAGGCCATGCCAATGCTGCTGGAGGGCTGTCCCGCGAAACTGGCCAGAGGCACCGGGGCGATGGCCGTGGCCATATAGAGCTTGAAAAAGCGGCTGTACACGGTAAGCACCATGACCAGGGACAGCACCCAGATGAGCAGGGACCCCAGCAGGGTGACCGCCCACAGGGGAATGGAGTCCAAAAACCCCACGTTCTCAATGGCGGTGATCATCTCCGCCGGGAGGGTGGTGGGGGACATGACGGCCAGGCCGGAGGCGTCCATGATGGTGGACACCATGCCCTGGGCCACCTGGAACAGGGCGTTCATCAGCTCCATGCCGTGGGAGACCGCCGCTTGGGCCAGAATGAAGCGGACAAAGCACTTAAAGGCCATCTCCGGCCGCCTGAGCTCCGCGAAGGAGCCGCAGACCTTGACCACCCCCATGACGAAGAACAGCACCAGCAGGCCGTACCCCACCGCCTGGAGTGCACCGTTGATGTTGACGATGACGTCCCAGATCCCGCCCCCCTTGAAGTCCTCCGGGGTGGTGCTGATAAGATCCCAGATCTCCGCCAGCTTGCTGTTCCAGGTGTTCAGCGCGGAGTTGAGGTTGTCTGTAATCCAGTTCCCGCTTCCGATAAAACATCACCTCCTCAGCCCCGTTAAAGGCCGTAGAACAGCTTTAACGGGGCTGTTTTGTACAGAATTACGCTCCGGCGCTGCCGGTAATAAGATTCAGAATTTCTTTTGTAAACACAATGACAATGCCGCCGGCGACGGTGAGCATGCCGTTGGCCCGCTGGGAGGGGTCGTGGCTCTTGAGGGAAAGGCCCACCTGGAGGATGCCGAAGCCCAGCAGGATCAGGCCAATGGCGCGGATGAGAGAAAATATAAACTCACTCAAATTACTGACCACGGTAAGCGGCTCCCCGTCCGCCAGGGCGGGGACGGCGGTACACGTGAACAGGACCACCAGGCAGGCAAAGCACTTGAACAGCCTCCGGGCCCAGGCTTCAAAGGTACGAGTACGGGATTTCATAGCTGTGATTCCTCCTTCGTTTCATCAGCTGCGGAAGGTTCCTCTATGTAAAACAGCGGCCGGCCCTGGAAGGCAGGGCCGGCGCTGTGGTGGACGTAGGGCGGACCGCCGCCGTCCACCGTATCGCGGATGGCGGGGTGATCCATGAGCTCGTACTTCTGGTCCAGCACCGGCGGGGCGCCCCGGATGAACAGGATGCAGTACCGGTTGTCCAGGGCACGCACCTCGTCCGGGGTGAGCAGCTCCCGGCCGCTGATCTGGAAGTTGGTGGAGTAGGAGCCGGACTTGCCGTGAGTCTCCCCGTGGGTTTTCATATCGATGGTGGCCTTGCCCAGCATCTCGGAGATGTACTTGTGCGTGCCGTGTTCGTTCCCTCCCAAATAAAGGATGGCGTCTGAATTGCCGGGAATAGTTTCCCATGAATCCTTGTACCGCTCCTTAATCTGGGCCAGGTTCTGGATGATGGTGCTGGCGGAGATGTTGCGGGAGCGCATGGTGGCCAGCTCCCGGGTGAAGCCGGGCAGGGGCATGGCGGCGAACTCGTCCAGGACAAAGTGGACGTGGCGGGGCAGGGCCCCGTGGTGGAGCTGGTCCGCGCTGTAATACAGGGCCTGGAAGGCCTGGGCGTAGAGCAGGGACACCAGGAAGTTGAATGATTCGTCGTTGTCCGGTATGACTGCGTAGAGGGCCCGCTTCTCCTCCCCCAGGGTGTACAGGTCCATATCGTCATGGTCCGTGATGGCCTTAATCTGGGGCAGGTTGAAGGGGGCCAGCCGGACGGCGGCGGAGACCAGGATGGACTTGGCGGTCTTGCCGGCGCTCTGCTTGAAGACCTTATACTGTTTCATCGCCACGCTCTCCGGGTCCTCGTACTCAATGGCCTGGAAGAGCATATCCAGGGGAGAGATATAATCGTCATCGTCCTCCCTAACCTGGGCGAATTCCAGCACCCGGAGGACCATAGAGAAGTTCTGCTCATACTCCGGGGCCTCCTGAAACAGCATGAGGATGATGGCCTGGAGCAGGGCAGTCTCGGCGCGGGTCCAGAAGGGATCGGACTCGTGGCTGTTCTTGGGTGTGGTGGCCTGGATGAGGTTGTTGACCAACTTGAGGGCGTCCTTCTCGTCCCGGAGGTAGCGGAACGGGTTGTACCCATCTGACTGCGCCAGATTGACCAGATTGAGCACCTTGATATCGTAGCCCTTGCTCTTGAGGTATCCGCCGGTGGCGGTGAGGACCTCCATCTTTGGATCTGTGACTACATAGTTTGTATTGGCCTCCAGGATATTGGGTTTCACATAGCCTCTGGTCTTAGCTGCCCCGGAGCCGCCGATGACCAGCACGTTAAGGGAACGGCGGTGTTTATGGGTATCCAGCCCCAGGCGGACGTGGCGGGTGAGGATCTTATTCTCCTTCTGCTGGAACATGGCGTTGACCTGCCGGGGGGACCCCCAGGCGGCCGAGCCGTGCTCCGCCCCCTCCCGGGTGCGGCCCTGGTTGGCGGAAATCAGGCACAGCGCCAGCAGATAGAGCCCGGTGCAGAGGAACAGAACCTTGGGCGTCTGCTCTGTCCAACGGATGTCCAGTGGCCGCTGAACAGCTGCCGCCAGGTAGTCCAGCAGTTCTGGCAAGCCCCGCCCTAGGCCGGGGGCGAGGAGCAGGGCCAGCCAGACCACCGGGATGTAGAGGAACAGCGCGGTGAGGAACTTACTCAGCCGGGATTCCTGATTCACAGCGCCACCCCCTACCTGCTCTTCTGCCGTATTTTGGTTCTGGTCTTGGCCGGGGCGCGGTCCTTGGCGAGCTGCTGATAGCTTTGGAGGCGGCTTTCCACCGAGGGGCGCTCACTCGTCGTCCGGGAGGTCCGGTCCGCAGCAGAGGTCTCCCTGGTAGCGCTCCAATCGCGTCCCGACCGAGATTCTTTTTTTGGCGCGTGTTCCTCCTGTTCCGGCTGCTGCCGCTCCCGTTCTGTGTTTTCACGCTCTGGGACAAACTGGATGCGGGAGAAGACGCGGTTGGCCCGTTCCAGGTCCGCTGTGGGGATGGCCACATCCACAAACCTGCCCCTGTCATCCGCGTCCCGGATGGCGGCGAACAGGATCTTTTGCTTAGACGCCACCCTCTTAAATTGCTGATACTGCTCCGGGGTCATCTGGAATTGGCGGATGTCCCGAGTCCGCCGGAGCATTTTGGCCATGTTGACCTTGCCGGAGATGGTCTTGTGGTTCTTTGCCAGGGCGAGGGTCAGGGCCAGCAGATTCTTCAGCAGGGATCCACCCAGCCGTAGGGCTACCTCGGTACCTGAGAGCATCATACGTACGGTTTGGTCCGCCGCCTCACCGCCTATGCTCATCCCGGATCACCTCTTTTCGTTGGATTTTTTGGATGTCTTGCTCTATCTGGGGCGCCTGGGCCTGGATGGCTTCACACAGGGCCAGCTTGCCGCGCTCCATCCGGATTTGGCGGTTGACCTCCGCCAGCTGGCTGTACAGAGCGGATTTCTCCGCCGCAAGCTGTTCCCGGGAGATGCCGCAGGTATCCAGTTGGCGTACCGCCTCCATGTACCGGGTGAATTCTTGTTCCATGCCAGACAGGCCCTCCTCGTAGAGTGCCTTTGCAGGGGCCAGGGCCTCCACATCGGCCAAGGCGTTAAAGAGTTCTCTCCGCTTCTTTTTGCGCACATTCAGAATCGTGCGCTGCTTCGTGAGGGCGGCTAGTTTCTCCTCTGTGGCAGCCTGAACGGCTGTCAGTTCAGCCGCTGTCGTGATGTGGTGTTCCCGGAGGAAGTCAAACTGCCGCTGGTACTGCTCGGCCCGCATGACCGCCTGCCGGAGCCTGGGTGTCATCCTGGGCGGATACTGCCGCTGCTCAATTTTGCCCAGCAGGTAGAGGTAGTGGACATACAGGGCCAGGAAGCCCGTGTACTTGGGGTGTGGCCGGTAGGGCTGGTACCGTGGCCGGCGGATGAC
>CALWOL010000107.1 GCA_944383135.1 uncultured Flavonifractor sp. | reverse complement strand
GCCCGTTTACGGGCTGCGGGGCAAATGATGCGAGTGAAATAAAATTCAGCGCGTCTTGAGACGCATGCCGGTAATAGGCCCTTATAGGGCCAACTCAAGCCACCGGCTTAGCCGGTGGTTATGACTCTGCGGGGGACGGGGTGGCGGCGGGAGCGGACTCGGATACTGCCTGAGTCTCCGGCGCGGCCCGGTCCAGGGTGACGGTGGAGCCGTCCAGGATGGAGTTGTCGCCCCCCTCCGCCGGCGCGGTGTGGTGGATGGTGACGGTATCCCCCACATTGAGGATAACGGCCACCGGATTGGCGGCGGCGGACAGGGCATAGTAGGTGTTCTCCCCCTCCAGCCGAATGAAGTAGTAGGAGTTTCCGTCCATCACGGCGGAGCGGATGTCGTCAATGACGCCACTGGCCTCGGTCTGGGGCACATCCTCCGTCTGGGTGATTCCGCCCTCCCGCAGCATACGGACATACTCCTGCTCGCATTGGGCCACGGTGGTGCCGGTGGCGGCGATCTGGTACTGGGCCACATTGACCATGGCGTACATCTTTACCAGGTTGTCCTTGCCCTTCAGGGGGATAAAGTAGGTGGGCTGGCCGTCGATGTTGAGCAGCAGGGGGAAGGTGGCCACATAACCCAGATCCTGCACCTCGCTTTGGGCGGAGGCCATGGCGGCGGCCTCGGTGGCGCCGGGCGCGGTGTAGAATTTGGTTTCCTTGGTGCGCTGGTTGGACAGCAGGAAGCCCAGGTTGGACTGGTCGGCGTTGGCGGAGGTGACGCCGGTGTACATATACACATCGTCGTTGAGGGCGATATAGTTGGAGTCGTCCGTGGTCACCGTCACGTCCCGCTGGCCGAAGATGGAGTTGATGAAGCCGTTGATCAGGGTGCCGTGGTAGTCGTACTGCTCCATGATGAGCTCGGGGGTGAACACGTTGTCCACCCAGGTGGGGATGTCGGCCAGCTCATAATAGGTGCTCTCGCCGGTGATGGCGTCCACCAGCACGGCGCCCCGGATGTCCTCGCCGCCGAACAGGCCGATGGTTTTCACAATGCGGGGGGCAATCCAGTAGAGGTGGCCCTCCTCGTCAATTTCAAACTGGGGCGTGCCGAACAGATAGGTGGGATAGGAAAAACGCAGGTGGCGCACAATGTTGCGGTTGAGGGGCTCGGAGAAGGAGTATTTCATCCCCTCACTCAGCCGCACCACCGTGGCCTCCTGGGTAACCATGTCCACGATGACATAGGCGGGCAGGCCCTGACCCCGGTTGGTGAACCATTTGATGAGATCGGCGTAGGCGATGGGCGCTACCCGGACGGGACGGCCCTGGTAATTGATCTGGGTGGAGTCGTTGGAGTACTCGAACTGGCTGACCATATCGCTGAGGGTACCCATCTGCCGGTCCCCCAGGTACTCGGCGCTGGCCCGGTCCAGGGTGGGGATCTTGTCAAAGGAAATCTGGCTGATGTCCTGGGCGAACTGCCCGTCCTCCACCGTCAGCAAATCCCGGTAGGCCGCCGCCCGGAAGATGGGCAGGGAGATGAGGGAGCCCACCACGGCCACCGCGATAAGGGCCAGGAACAGAATCCCCACCGGCAGGCACTGAGACTTGATGAAGCGCAGGTACTCCTTGGGCCCGCCGCCGGAGGTGACGGCCTGCATACCCGAGGTGATCAGGGCGCAGAGGACGTATACCACGCACAGGATTCCCACGAAGGAGTAAAAATCCCCGGACTGCAGGTTGATGGGGGGCAGGGCGACATAGAAGTACAAAAAGCCCGCCACGGCGGTAACCACCAGGTTAAGAAGCAGCCTGCCTGCTCTGCTTTTTGGGGCTCTGGGCCGTTTGGAGGGAGAAGATTCCATAATTGCACTCCTTTTTATTTTCTGACTGGTTCTACGGTAGTATAGCCCAAAACGGGAAAAAAGGCAACGGAGAAACAGGAAAAAGCGGACTGGGAAACGTGCACGAAACAGGGACGGAAAATGCTTTGTAAAGTTCTCGTAAAGTCCATTGACGGGGGGCTTTACATTGGGTATACTACTGCTGGAAAATGTAAGAGAATCGAAAAAAGAGTGTAAAATGAGGGAAATTACTATGACCATCGTTCTGGGGCTGCTGGGCGGCCTGGCGCTGTTCCTCTATGGCATGCAGATGATGAGCTCCGGCCTGGAGGCCGCGGCGGGCAACCGGATGAAGGGCATTCTGGAGCGGCTGACCTCCAACCGCTTTCTGGGCGTGCTGGTGGGGACGTGCATCACCGCCGTCATCCAGTCCTCCTCCGCCACCACCGTCATGGTGGTGGGCTTTGTCAACTCGGGCATGATGACCCTGCGCCAGGCGGTGTGGATTATCATGGGCGCCAACATCGGCACCACCATCACCGGCCAGCTCATCGCCCTGGATGTGGGGGCCCTGGCGCCGCTGTTTGCCTTTCTGGGCGTGGCCATGGTGGTCTTTCTGAAAAAACCCCAGATTCACCACTACGGCAATATTCTGGCCGGCCTGGGCGTGCTCTTTATCGGCATGGAGATGATGAGCTCCTCCATGGAGCCCCTGCGGGACTGGCCCGCCTTTGTCAATCTGGTGAGCACCTTCTCCAATCCCCTGGTGGGCATTCTGGCCGGAGCGGCCTTTACGGCCCTGATCCAGTCCTCCTCCGCCTCGGTGGGTATTCTCCAGGCCCTGGCGGTGAGCGGTGTGATTGGACTGGACAACGCGGTGTTTGTCCTCTTCGGCCAGAACATCGGCACCTGCATCACCGCGGTGCTGGCCTCGGTGGGAACCAGCCGCAACGCCAAGCGCACCACGGTGATTCACCTGATGTTCAACCTCATCGGCACCGCGCTGTTTACCATCATCTGCATCCTCACGCCGCTGACCGGGTGGATGCAGGCGCTGACCCCCACCAATCCGGCGGCCCAGATTGCCAATATGCACACCCTGTTCAATGTGGTGACCACTCTGCTCCTCCTCCCCCTGGGGGGCTGGCTGGTGAAGGTGGCCATGCTGATTCTGCCCGACCGCAGGGAGAGCGGGGAGGAGGGGATGCACCTGGCCTATCTGGTGCCCGGCCCCGCCCGCACCAAGCAGGAGCACCCCATCGGCTTTTCCGCCATGTATATCACCCAGCTGCGGCGGGAGCTCAACCGGATGCTGGCCATGGCGTCTGACAACATTGCCCTGGGCTTCCAGGCGGTGCTGGACCGTGACCCCAAGCGGCTGGAAACGGCTGTGGCCACGGAGGATTATATCGACTACCTGAACAAGGAGATCTCCCAGTATATCTCTAAGGTGATGGTGCGGGAGACCAACGAAAAGGACTCCACCGCCGTCAGCGCCTACTTTAAAATTACCGGCAACATTGAACGCATCGGCGACCACGCCATGAATATCTGCGAATACACCCAGATGATGCACGAGAAAAACATCCGTTTCTCGGAGGAGGCCCAGAAGGAGCTGAAGAGCATGGAGGCCGTCTGTCTGGAGACCATGAGCCTGCTGGAGCAGGAGGACATCCAGCGCACGGAATGGCTCACCAAGGTCTCCGCCATGGAGCAGCGGATTGACGATATGACCGAGAGCTACCGCAGACACCAGATGGAGCGGATGCGGAAGGGGATCTGCTCGGACGAGGCCTGCATCATTTTTTCCGAGCTGCTCACTGACTTTGAGAGAATTGGCGATCACGCCCTGAACATTGCCCAGGAGCGGGCGAGCATTGACGAGGGCGCCGCCACCGCCTGACCCGGATAAAAAAGCTCCGCCCCGCCGCGGCTGCGGTGGGGCGGAGCTTTTTTCAGGTTACAGGCCGGCGCACCGGGCCTCAATGTCCGCCTCCCTGGCCTTCATGGCTTGGAGGGTGCGCTCCAGCAGCGTATTGAGCTCCCAGCCCAGCATCTCCGCGCCCTGGGCTATGGTCTCCCGGGAGCACCCGGCGGCAAAGCGCTTGTCCTTGTACTTCTTTTTCAGACTGGACAGCTCCATGTCCTGCACGCTTTTGGATGGACGCATCAGGGCGGCTGCCCCGATGAGACCGGTAAGCTCGTCGGCGGCAAAGAGCACCTTCTCCATCTCGTGCTCCGGATGCACGTTGCCTCCGGTCATGCCCCAGCCATGGCTCACCACGGCGCGGATGAGAGCGGGGTCCAAATCCTTCGCCTCCAGAATCTCCCGCACCTTCACGCAGTGTTCGTCTGGATACCGCTCAAAGTCCAAATCGTGGAGCAGGCCGACCATGGCCCAGAAATCCGCCTGGTCTCCATAGCCCAGCTCTCTGGCGTACCAGTCCATCACTGCCTCCACCGTAAAGGCGTGGCGAAGGTGAAAGCTCTCCTGGTTGTATTCTTTCAGCAGAGCGACGGCCTGCTCCCGGGTCAGCTGTGTCATAACAAATTGCCTCCTGTCGGATTTTTCCTTATCATATCACAGCCGTGGAGTTTTTGTAAAGATGGCCGCGGCGGCTTGCAATCCTTCGCTCTGCGTAATATACTGGTCCCACCAGTATAAAAGGAGGGAACCGCATGAAGTACGAGATTCAGGGCGAGCCCATGCCGGTGGTCATTTGCCAGCTGGAGGGCGGGGAGTCCATGATTACCGAGCGGGGTTCCATGGTATGGATGACCCCCAACATGAAGATGGAGACCGGAGCGGGCGGCCTGGGCAAGGCCTTTGGCCGGATGTTCTCCGGAGAGTCCATTTTTCAAAATACCTATACCGCCCAGGGCGGTCCGGGCATGATTGCCTTTGCCTCCAGCTTTCCCGGCGCCATCCGGGCCATCCGGATTGACGCCGCTCACCCCGTGGTGGTGCAGAAGAGCGGCTTTCTGGCCTCCGAGGCGGGCGTGGAGCTGTCCGTCTTTTTCCAGAAAAAGATGGGGGCGGGCTTCTTCGGCGGAGAGGGCTTTATCATGCAGAAGCTCTCCGGCAGCGGCATGGCTTTTGTGGAGCTGGACGGCTCGGTGGTGGAGTATGACCTCCAGCCCGGCCAGAGCCTGGTGGTGGACAGCGGCAACCTGGCCATGATGGATGCCACCTGCTCCATGGACATCCAGATGGTCAAGGGTGTGAAGAACGTGCTCTTCGGCGGCGAGGGGCTGTTCAACACAGTGGTGACCGGCCCCGGCCGGGTGGTGCTCCAGACCATGCCCATCAGCGGTGTGGCCAACGCGCTGGCGCCCTTTATCAGTACAGGCAGCAAATAAGTCCCTGATTTCATAAGGCGGAAAGGCCCGGCTCCCTGACGGAGCCGGGCCTTTTACAAGGGGGACCGGCCCCTGCCGCTGCTCATACCGGCCGGGATGTTCCACAGAAAGATTGAAAGGCCGGACGGCAGACGGTATAATAGGAGCAAAGAAAGGCCGATGGAACGGGCAGGAAGAGCGTGGGTCCTGGGCAAAAAGAGAGGAGGTGCGGCAGAATGGGGAAGGGGAAGGTCCGCAGCCGCTGGCTGCAATGGCTGATTCCAGCCGCCGCCGTTCTGCTGCTTCTGCTGGCTGTGCAGCTGCTCTGCGGAGGACAGGGCGTGCAGATCCGGGAGGTTGTCCCGGTGGAGGGCGTACTGGACATTACCGGGGTGGATTTGTCCAAAGAGGTAGTCAACGTGCGAAACAACTGGGACTTTTATCCCAATGCCCTGTATACCTCCGGGGATTTTGCCGCGGGCGCGGCCCGGGCGGATGATTCCGCCGGTAGTACTGAGGTGAAGTACGGCACCTACCGCCTGGTGATCCGAGCCCGGCCGGAGCGGTACTATACCCTGTGTTCCTACTCCATTGATTACAGTACCCGGGTTTTCGTCAACGGCACGGAGGCCGCCAGCTTCGGTACCGTGGCGGACAACGCCGCCGGGAGCACGCCCCGGATCGGGTACATGACCCTTCCCCTCTACTCCGGCGCCTCCGGGGAGATTGAGATTATCTATCAGTACGCCAACTTTGTCCACCGGGACGGCGGATTCATTCAGCCCACCTACCTGTCCACCCCCCAGAATATGGAGCAGTTCAAGGCGGGTATCAACCTGGTGTCCCTGAGCCTCAGCGGCGGTCTGCTGGTGCTCTTTCTGTATTTCCTGCTGTGTGCCGCTGTGCAGCGGCGGCGGGACTTTTTCCTGCTCTCTCTCTGCTGCCTGATGATGGCCCTGCGGAACCAGCATTTTTTGGTGATTCATCTGCTGCCGTCCCAGGTCTCCTGGTATGTTGCCTACCGGATCTTTATGGGAGTGACCATCCTGCTGCCGGCCATGGTGCTGCTCCTGCTGCGCAGCATGTACCCCAATTCCACCCGGCGGAGTCTGACGCTGCTGTATCTGGCAGCCATGGCCGCCGCCGGGGTGCTGGATCTGGTACTGCCCACCCAATGGCTGACTACGGTGTGTGTGGCCGCCTGGTGCTGCGGGATCCCGTACCTGCTCTGCCTGGTGTACGGTATCATCCGCCGCGGCCTGCTGAGGAAGCCCTTTCGGGCTGCGGATGTACTGACCATCGGCGCCGCCGCGGTGCTCGTTCTCTCCATCCTGCTGGAGGCAATCTACGTCAATGACAGCTCTGCTGTGAGCCATTACGGGATTATGCCTGCCGGTATGCTGATCTTTGACTTTCTTATGGCGGTGTCCATCAGCCTGCGGACCAGGGCGCAGGCCGCGGCCCTGGCGGAGAGCCGCAGTCACGGCGAAATGCTGGAGCGGATGAATGCCATGAATCTGGATTTTCTGCATCAGGTTGCCCATGAGCTGAGGACACCGCTGACCGTCATTTCCGGCTATGCCCAGCTCACCGGCCTGCAGCTGTCCGCGGGGCAAGTCAGCAGTGAAACGCCCCAGAACCTGAAGGTGATCCGGGATGAGGCTCAGCGGCTGGCGGATATGGTGACCAAGCTTATGGAATACAGCTGCGGCAGAGAGAGCGAGGTCCGATTCACCACCGTCAGGGTGGGCCCGCTGCTGGAACGGCTCCGGGCCGTCTGCACCCCCATGTGCCTGAAAAATGGCAACCGCATGGAGATTTGCGCTCCGGCGTGCCCGGACCTCTATGGCAGCGGTGAGATGCTGCTGCAGGTTTTTTTCAATCTGGTCATCAATGCCAACCGGCACACCCAAAACGGCGTCATCACCGTCAGCGCGTCGGAGGAGGAGCGCGGGGAGTACGTGGTGTTCCGGGTGGCGGACACCGGCGGCGGAATTGATGCCGCCGTTCTGGCCCATGTGTTTGAAAAGGGCTGCAGCGGGGACAGGGGAAGCGGCCTGGGGCTGTCCATCTGCCGGGAGGTGGTGGAGGCCCACGGGGGAAGCATAGCGGTGGAGCATACCGGCCCGGAGGGGACGGTTTTTGCCTTTACCGTGCGAAAAAGAGAGGGGGAGCCATGAGCACGATTCTTCTGGTGGAGGACAATCCCCATATTATGAAAATCAACACCGAGGCGCTGACCATGTACGGCTACGAGATTCTCCAGGCTGCCACCGCGGAGGAGTGCCGCCTGGCCATGCGCTGGCATCCGGTGGAATTGGTGGTGCTGGACATCATGCTGCCCGACGGCAACGGTGTGGAGCTGTGCCGGGAGCTGAAAATGCAGTACCATGTTCCCATCCTGTTTCTCAGCGCCCTGGGGGAGAGCCGGGATGTGGTGGAGGGCCTGCGGGCGGGGGGCGACGACTATCTGGCCAAGCCCTATGATTTGGATGTGCTGGCCGCGCGGATTGAGGCGCGGCTGCGGCAGGAGCGGGTGGGGAACCGCTATGTCAGCTACGGCAGCCTGCGGCTGGATATCCTCTCCGGCAGCGGTTATCTGGGGAATACCAATCTGCTGCTGACCCAGAAGGAGTTTGCCGTGCTGCTCCTGCTGGTTCACAACGCGGGAAAGACGGTCTCCAAGCAGGAGGTTTTGCGGGAGGTGTGGAATACCGACCTGGAGGACGGCAACCGGCTCCTCTGGACCTTGATTTCCCGGCTGCGCCGGAAGCTCAACAGCCAGGAGTCCCGCATCGAGATCTCCTCCAAGCGGGGAGACGGCTATACCCTGGAGCAGATTTGAGCTTCTGACAAACTTTACAATTCTGTAAGGATTCCGAACAGGCGGCTTTTCTGTGCTATACTGAAAAAGTAAGGTACGCAGATTTAAAGGAGGATGATCGTGCATGAAGCGTAGGATTCTTTCGGTGCTGCTCAGCCTGTGTCTGCTTCTGGGCCTGCTGTCCACAACGGCATTTGCCCAGAACATTGACTACGACTATGTGGCCCTGGGCGACAGCATCTCTACCGGCTACGGGCTGGAGGATGCTCAGGATTCTTTTTCCGACTGGGTGAGTATGAGAATGAACACTGCGTGTTTGAACCTGGCCGGGGACGGCTATACCGCCTCGGATGTGCTGGCGCAGCTGAACAGCCTCACCGGGGAGCAGCGCTATGCCCTGGAAAACGCCCGGCTCATCACCCTGACGGTGGGCGGCAACGACCTGATGGGGGCGCTGTATCAGCACCTGACAGACGTCTACAATCTGACCAACGACCCGGATATCACGGTGCTGGATATGCAAAGGGCTCTGATGGGTGACGAAACCGCACCCATCACCCAGAGCTCCGCGCTGACCCTGCTGATGTTCAATCTGGGCGCCTTTGTGGAGTCCATGGACCCCGCTGTGGAGGGGTTCCAGGCCCAGCTGACCATGATTCTTACCACGCTCCGGACCCTCAACCCCACAGCTCAGATTGTCCTGACCAACCAGTATAACCCCTATGCCGCCCTGGCGGACATTGCGGCGATCGCCAATCTGGTGGCGCAGTTTGAAACCGGCGTTGGGAAGCTGAACACCGCCATCCAGGCGGCGGTGGAGGCTGCCGCGGACAGTATGCTTTCTCTGGCGGACGTGCATACGGCCTTTGCCCAGGCGGTGGCGGAAGGGAATAACCCCTGCAACGCCAGCGCCACAAGCTTGCTGGACATCAATCCGGATTTCCATCCCAATGCTCTGGGGCATGAGCTCATAGCCAAGGCAATCGATGCGGTGCTGTCCCTGCCGTCGGCGGACAAGGTGGCGGTAAACGGTATAAACATCCTGAAGGCGGAGAACTACACCGTGGCCTGCGGCGAGGGCACCGCCACCTATGACGAGGCCTCCAATACCCTGACCCTGAACAATGCCGAGATCACCACAGCGTACCTCTATCAGACTTACTATTACAAGTCTACGATGGGCATTTATTCCAGCAAGGATCTGAACATTGTCCTGGAGGGGACGAACACCATCCGCGGTGAGATGGATGAGAGCATCCTTGTCAAAGGGGCGCTCTCCTTCCAGGGGACCGGGACCCTGGAGGCCAGCAGCATTGACGCCGACGGCGATGTGACCATCTCGGAGTGCACCATCCGCCTGGCCGTTCCCGGTGATGGAGGAGATGGATTCCAATACGGACTCTATTCATACAGCATGATGAAAATGGAAAGCGGCGTCCTGGATATCCGGTGCGCCGAGGAAGGACAGACTTACCACAGCGGAATTTATTCCAGAGGCATGACGATGCAGGGCGGCCGCGTCTCCATCCAGGGGAGCAGGACCGGCATCCATGCCCTCAACGGCGCGACGGAAATCACGGGCGGACAGCTTACCGCTGTGGGAGAGGAAGGCTGCGGGCTTATCGCCTCGTCCCTGAAAATCAGCAGCGGCGAGCTGAATCTGACTGGCTCTGTCATGGCTGTTATGAGCGCTGATTTCATCGAAGTTTCCGGCCAGCCCACCATTACCGCCACGGCGATGTCCCAGGACGGATACGGATTTTATAGCTACGGACTCTGCAGTGTGCAGGGCGAACCGCATACCTGTATAAGCGGCCTGGTTGAGATTGTGGACGGGGCAGTGGAAGAGGGCCTGCGGCCCTATGGCGTGACGGTTGACGGCGTGTTTCTGGAGGACGGCCAGCTCCTGGAGCTTCCGGGGGGCGGCACCGCGCTCTATGACAAGGCCACCCAGACCCTCACCCTGACGGATGCGGTCATCCAGCAGGGGGGCGACTTTTATGGAGCCGTCTGCGGCATCCAGTCCGATGACTCCCTGACCCTTGTCCTGAACGGGAGCAGTACCATCAGCGGCGATTTGCAGTATGGCCTTTACAGCTATAAAAATTTGACCATCCGCGGCTCCGGCCAGCTGACGGTCAGCGGCAGGCGGTGCGGCATCACCTGCTTCTTCGGCGATACCACCATTGAGGGCGGCGTCATTTCTACCTCCGCCGTGCCCGCCGAGGAAGATGCGTGGAGCAGTATCTCAGGCGGGATAAATGTGGGCGGCACCCTGAACATCACCGGCGGTACGCTCCAGGCGTCCTGTGACAGACAGTGCGGCATTACCGGAGGCCATATCAAAATCAGCGGCGGCACGGTGGATGCCAGCGGCACCTGGGGCATATACGGGGAAGGCGAGATCAAGGTTACCGGCGGGAAAGTGACGGCCTGCGGCGATACCTTCGGAATCTATTGCGAATCCTTCGCAATAGAGGGCGCCGCCTCTGCGACAGCGGAAGGCGGGACCGCCGCCATCCTTGCGGAAAGCTGGCAGACGGCGTCCTTGACCATCCCCAGCGGCTACCTGCCCAGCGGACACTATGTGTGGGAGAGCGGCACCACGGAATACGCCGCTTCCACCATCGCCCAGAACGGGACAGAGGTGATTTATGACGGTCACGATATCACCGGAGCGGCCAAAGAGGTGACGCTGACCAAGCCGGCCTCCAGCGGGGGCTCCGGCGGCAGCAGCTCCGGCAGCAGCACCACCACCACCAACCCTGACGGCTCCACCACCACCACGGTGACCAAGCCCAACGGCACCGTGACAGAGACCACCAAGAAGCCGGACGGCTCCCAGGAAGTGGTGGAAACCGATAAGGACGGCACCGTGACCACCACCACCACCGACACAACCGGCAACAAGACCGAGGTGGTGGCAGGCACCGACGGCACCAGTCAGACCACCATCACCAAGCAGGACGGCTCCTCCTCCACCACCACGGTGAGCAGTTCCGGCCAGGTGGTGAGCACCGTGAAGCTGCCCACCGCCCTGGCGGGGAGCACCACAGGTCAGGAGCAGGCCATCGTGCTGCCCATCACCAGCGTTTCCGCCACCAGCGATCAGGCCAGCGCCCCCACTGTTACCGTGGATTTGGATACCGAGACCAGCGTTAAGGTGGAGGTCCCTGTGACCAATACCACACCCGGCACCGTGGCGGTGCTGGTCAAGGAGGACGGCACGGAGGAGGTTGTCAAGAGCAGCGTTGCCACCGAGACCGGCGTGGTGCTGACCCTCTCCGACGGGGATACCGTGAAGATTGTGGACAACAGCAAGGAATTTGACGATGTGGACGACAGCTACTGGGGCGCGGAGGCCGTGGCCTTTACCACCAGCCGGGAGCTGTTTGTGGGCACTTCCAGCACGACCTTCTCCCCCGACACGGCGATGACCCGGGGTATGCTCGTCACCACCATGGCCCGCCTGGCGGATGTGGATACGTCCTCCGGCGACACCTGGTACGCGGCGGGCCAGCAGTGGGCTGTGGAGAGCGGCATCTCGGACGGCACCAATATGGAGCAGACCCTGACCCGGGAGCAGGCAGCCACCATGCTGTGGCGCTATGCGGGCTGCCCTGATGCATCGGCCGATCTGAGCGGCTATTCCGATGCCGGGGATATCAGCGATTATGCCCGGCAGGCCATGCTCTGGGCTGTGGAGCAGGGGCTTATCAGCGGCACTACGGCCACCACCCTCAGTCCCCAGGGCGAGGCAACCCGCGCCCAGGTGGCAGCTCTCTTGATGCGATTCTTTATGGCGCAGGCATAAGCCAGGCGCGGATTTCCGGATTCCGTACCGGCAGCCTGCCTGCTTCCGGTAAAACACGGCCCCCGGACAGGAGTAATCCTGCCGGGGGCTCTTCCTCTTGACAAAAACGGAAAATTTGGTAAATTAAATGGAAACTTCAATTTGAGCTTCGCAGGGAGGAATGACCGGTATGGGAGCTCTCAGTAACTGGAAAAAGAGGGCGCTTGCCGTGCTGCTGTGTGCGGTTTGCCTGACGCTGACTGCCTGTGGCAGAGAAGCGGCGGAGGCGGACGCGGACGGCGGGGCGGCCGTGGAGCTGAACGATCCGGATGCCATTATTGCCGCTGAGGTAGGCACCACCACGGAGAGCGACGCCCGCAGTGCGTATCCGGAGGCCCAGGTGGTATACGTAAACAGCGCCGCCGACGGCCTTCTGGCCGTCACCTCCGGCAAAGCCGATGCCTATGCCATGAATCTGACGGCCTATGAGAGCGGTGTGGAGACACAGCGCAGCGATGTGACCCTTCACCCCGACGGGGTGGTGGGGGAGGGCGGCGACGTGGTGGTGGGGGTCAGCCCGGTGACGGACCTTCCCGACGCGGTAAACCTCATCAACGCCTTTATCGCGGAGATCAAGGCCGACGGCACCCTGGAGGATATGGACCGGCGCTGGGAGACGGAGCACGACTATACCATGCCGGACATCCCCACGCCGGAGCACCCGGAATTCACCATTAAAGTGGGCACCACCGGCGCCGCCGAGCCCTATTCCTTCTACCGGAACAATGAGCTGGTGGGTTTTGACCTGGAGCTCATGTATCGCTTCGCCCTTTGGTGCAATGCCGAGCTGGTCATTGAGGTATATGACTGGTACGGCATCATGCCGGCCTGCACCTCGGGCAAGGTGGACTACATCATGTCCAATCTTTTCGCCACAGAGGAGCGGCGGGAGGCCATGGACTTCTCGGACCCCTATAAGGAGGTCCGGACCGTCATGGTCATTTCCAGCGGCAAGGCGGCGGAAACGGAGGGCTTTCTGGACGGCGTCCTGTCCAGCTTTGAAAAAACCTTTATCCGTGAGAACCGCTGGCAGATGATTCTCAGCGGCCTGCTGGTGACCCTGGAGATCTCCCTGCTCTCCGGCCTGTTCGGTACGGCGCTTGGCTTTGCCGTCTGCCTCCTGCTGCGCAGCCGGCACCGGCTGGTCTCCGGGATAGCTGGGGTGTTCTGCAAAATCATGGAGGGCGTGCCCAATCTGGTGGTGCTCCTCATTGTGAACTTTGTTATTTTTGCCTCCACGGATATCAATCCGGTGGCGGTGGCGGTCATCACCTTTTCCGTGGTTTTTGCCGTGGCGGTGGCCCGCACGCTGCAAACCGGCATCAACGCCGTGGACGGCGGCCAGTGGGAGGCGGCCTCGGCTTTGGGCTTCGGCCGGGCGGCCAGCTTCCTGCATGTCATTCTGCCCCAGGCGGTCCGCCATGTGCTGCCCATCTATAAGGGTGAGCTGGTGGCCATGATTAAAATGACCTCCATTGTGGGCTACATCTCCATCCAGGATTTGGCCAGAGCGGGCGACCTGATCCGCAGCCGCACCTTTGAGGCATTCTTCCCCCTGATCTCCACGGCGGTTATCTACTTCGCCATCTCTGCCGCCGTGACCGGAGCCATTGGCAGGATAGAGGTGAATGTGGATCCCCGCCGCCGCCCCCGCCGGCTGCCCAAAGGAGTTGTGGAAACCGCCGGGCAGGCCCTTCCGGCCGCCCCGGTCAAGCGTGTCGATGAGAAGGATGAGCTCATTCGCATTGAGCACCTCAAGAAGTCCTTCCGCGGCGGTACTCCGCTCACAGATGTGAATACCTCCATTTATCGCGGTGAGGTTATCGCCGTCATCGGTCCCTCCGGCACCGGCAAGTCCACCCTCCTGCGCTGTGTCAACCGGCTGGAGACCCCCACGGCGGGCGCCATCTATGTCCACGGGGAGAACGTCTGCGACAGGAAGGCGTCCCTCAACGACCTGCGCCGCCGCATGGGCATGGTGTTCCAGCAGTTCAACCTCTTCGGTCACCTGACGGTGATTGAGAATGTAATGCTGGCTCCCACACACATCCGCAAGGCGTCCAGGCAGGAGGCCTATGAGCGGGCCATGGGACTTCTGAAAGCCGTGGGCATCGCGGAAAAGGCGCTCAGCTACCCAGATGAGCTCTCCGGTGGTCAGAAGCAGCGGGCGGCCATTGCCAGAACCCTTGCCATGGAACCGGAGATTGTCCTCTTCGATGAGCCCACCAGCGCCCTGGACCCCACCATGGTGGGGGAGGTGCTTGCGGTCATCCGGCAGCTGGCGGCCCAGGGGCTTACCATGATGATTGTGACCCACGAGATGCGCTTTGCCCGGGATGTATCCACCCGTGTGTTCTATATGGACCAGGGGGTCATCTATGAGGACGGTACCCCTCAGGAGGTTTTTGAACATCCCAAGCGGGACAGGACCCGGGCCTTTATCCAGCGGCTGAAGGTGCTCCATCTCACCATTTCCAGTCCGGACTACGACTTCATCGCCGTTACCGAGCAGCTCCAGCAGTTTGGCGAGAAGCAGCTGATGCCCCGCCGACAGCTGGACAATATGCGCCGGGCCTTTGAGGAAATCTGTGCCACCAATGTGATACCCAACAGTGCCGGCGACTATGAGCTGCACATTACCGCCGAATATGCTGAGGAGAGCGGCAAGGCGCAGATGCACTTTACCTGGGGCGGCGCGCCTTTCAACCCGCTGGAGGAGGGCGAGGAGCTGTCTGTGAGGCTGCTGAAGGGCTATTTCTCCGAGACGGAGTACCGCTACGAGAACGACAGAAATGAGCTGACCGTGTCCCTGTAAACGCGGACGGATTTCCCGGCGGCAGCGGCGGATTCCCGCAAAAAGCGGCCGCCCGGTGGTCGGCAGCGGATTTTTGCGGCGGCAGAAAAGAGCGGATTTATCCTTGATTTTGCGGTATGCTGT
Organism: uncultured Flavonifractor sp.; assembly: GCA_944383135.1. GTDB lineage: Bacteria > Bacillota > Clostridia > Oscillospirales > Oscillospiraceae > Flavonifractor. The sequence goes on along the minus strand of CALWOL010000107.1, from coordinate 14,091 downwards.
CACCAAATAAAAAGGAGAGACTGGAAAAAGTCCCGTTTACAGGAAGCAGACCGGGAAAGTCTAAAATTACCGGTTGAAATATTCAGCAAGATGCAGTACAATAGAACGAACAATACCATTAGTACAAAATTAGGAAGCAATGAAGGAAGCTGGCTGCCAGGAGTGCGGCGGTATACTTGCAGCGGGAAAGATGGTGAAGAATGAGCTTGAATCATTCCGATAAAACGGAGAAGGATCAGAGCGGGAAAAAAAGACATAAGAAACGCAGGACGGTTGTCCTTGTTGTGGTTGGAATTCTTGTCATTGCCCTTGCCTGGCTTGGTATCACTCAGAGAAATAATTTGAAGGCTCTCTATCTGGCGATGACCACAGATGCGGAGACCTTGCAGCTGGAGAAGGAAAAGCAGGACAAGAAGCAGGAAGAAATCCTTCAGCAATATGGACTGACCAAACCTGATGTGAGCCAGATAGAGGGGGGGGACAGCGAAACAACCCCAAGCAGCGTACCGGAGTCACCGGAGCCTGGTGAAAGTCCTTCCAGCGGCGAGACAGGAACATCTCCGCAGCCTTCAGCGAAGCCGGACCAGAGCGAGGAGCAGATGACGGCCAAGCTGCAGGAGTACATCAACCAGCTATACCGGACGGAGGCCGCCTACCGGGCGACCCTCAACGGGATTGTGGAGGGAGCGAAGCAGGAGTTTCTGGCCCTGCCCCGTGACCAGCGGAACAAGGAGAACAAGATGAAGATTGTCCGCTCCAAGCTGGATGTACTGCTGGCTCAGGAGGACGCCTGTGACGCCGAGGTGGAGGCGATTCTGTCCGGGATGCAGGCTGTCCTGAAGGAATACGGCCAGTCCAATGACCTGGTCAACGAAGTCCGCAGCTACTATCAGGAGAGCAAGGTCACCTGGAAAGCGGCAATGATGACGCAGCTGTACAGCTGAGCTGTCAGGGAAAAAGTGGGAACTGAAAATTTAAATAGCGAGGAGAAATGAACGTGAACAGGAAGAAAGTATTGGCCCTGGGCCTGGCCGGTTCCATGTTGCTGGGAACGGTCACTACTTCGGCGCTGGCAGTGGATGTAAACCAGCTTGTCGACGTGGAAAAGACCGACTGGTTCTATCCCTACGTCCAGTACGTGGCGGAGCGGGACTACATGCAGGGGATCAGCTCCAACAAGTTTGCCCCTGAGATGGAAATGACCCGCGCCATGTTCGCCACGGTGCTGTACCGGATGGAGAACCCCACCGGCGTCAGCGAAGAGAGCATGTTTGTGGACGTGCCCAACGGCACCTGGTACACCCAGGCCGTCAACTGGGCCGGCGGGAACAAGATTGTAAACGGCATCGGCGGCAACAAGTTTAACCCCGAGGCCCCCATCACCCGGGAGCAGATTTGCACCATGGTGGCCCGCTATCTGGAGTATGCCGCCGCGAAGCACAACAAGCTCTACAAGACCACGGTTGTGGAAAAGACCTTCCCCGACGCCAACCTCATCAGCGACTTTGCCAAGGACGCGGTGAAGAAGTGCCAGATGTGGGGCCTGGTTGAGGGCAACGAGAAGGGGTACATGAATCCTCAGGACAACGCCACCCGCGCCGAGGTGGCCGCGGTCATCGAGCGTCTGAATGAGCTGATGGCTGCCGGCGTGAGCGTCGGCGGCGGCGGTGGTGGCGGCGGTGGCGGAGACAGTACTGTCACTACCGAGACTGCCAACTATACCGTCAGGGTCACGCTGGATGTGCCTTCTACCGTGAGCGCCACCGACCCCGAGTTTGCTGTGGGATCGTATACTGTGAAGAAAACCACTACCACTAATAATAAGACCGGTGACCAGAGCGTCGCTGTTGAGGGTGACCAGTCGTTGAGCGATGTAGTGACTGCGCTGATTAACAGTGACGACACCAAGCTCAAAAACACCGTCGACGGGGCGCTGGATAAGGTCCTGGGCAAGGAGTTTACCCAGACCGTGAAGGGCCATGAGGTCACTGTCACGATTGACGAGGACGGTGTGATTTCCGCCGCTATGTCCGTGGATGTCAACGACTTTGCCGATTTGGAGGTCCAGGCGGTCACCCAGGCTGATCTGGAGAAGCTTGTTGATAAGCTGCAGAAGGGCGACATGACCTTCACCGCGGATGACGTGGATGTTATGGCGGACCTGCTGACCAGAGTTGATGACGTGGTAGACCTGCCGGACAGTGAGCTTGAGGCGAAGGTTAAGGAGGTAGCCAGCCAGCTCGGGCTGGAGCAGCTTGCCGACGGCATGGACGCCCAGAGCATCCGGAACGCCGCGAATACCTACACCGGTGAGCTGAAGGAGATTAAGGCTGAGGTTGAGACGCAGCTGGCGGTGAATCCCGACGGAACCGTCACCCTTGACAGAGCTCCCGTGCTTATGAAGGTAAGCGTGAATTTGGAAAAGTACCTGGATAAGGCCGGCGAGAAGTTCACGGAGAAAGAGAACGCCGCTATCAACAAGCTGGAGAAGGAAATCTATCAGGGTACCACCAAGGAGCTGACCGCGGATCAGGAGACGGCGGCCAGGGCTCTGTATAACCTGAATGACCCCGAGAACTATGTGGAGATGGCCGGCGAGGGCAAGCTGAAGCTGAAGAGCGTGAGCGACTATGTCGCCCTGATCCGGAACAATGTGCTCAGTAGTGTTGCCTTCTATGAGAGCCTCAACACGAATCTGGCGGATGACCCCAACTTCTATCTGAATCTGCTGACGCGCGCGGAGGACAAGTACACGACCAGCAGCTACAAGGACTACATCACTTATGATGTTGATTTGACTAAGGCTGCCGCTCTGCTGAGTGATCCTGACGGCATCTTTGTGGATGAGAATAAGGACTTCCGCGATACCATGACCTTCCAGGTGAAGGCTGATGTCAGCGAGGCCAGCTATGACAAGGTGCTGGAGTTCATCACCGGCAAGTGGAGCTCCGCCGGGGACATTCTGCCCACCGACATTCCGGCGCAGCTGAGCAAGTTGATTGGCGAGTACACCCTGACCGTGTCCATCACCAAGGGCGCGTAATCTGACAACCAACCAAAGGAGCAACGGCGCGGGATATGCGTTTGCATATCCCGCGTCTGTTCGGAAAGGACAAATTATGAAACGCTTTATCTGCGGGCTGGTGACGGCCGCGCTTACCGTCAGCCTCCTGGCTCTGCCCGCCGCTGCCCAGGAGTTTACCGATATCCAGGGGCACTGGGGGCAGACCGCCATGGAGCAGGTGGCTCAGTGGGGGCTGTTCACCGGCACGGGGAACCAGCAGTTCTCCCCTGAGGGAACCATGACCCGGGGCATGTTTGTCACCGTCATGGAGCGGGCCGCCAAGCTCTTCCAGACCTATCAGGCGCCCGCCGCCGCCGCGGCCTTTACGGACGTGCCCGTCGGTACCTGGTACACTGAGGCGGTTGCCTGGGCCAATGAGAACAACATCGTGAACGGTATCGGCAACAACCAGTTTGCCCCGGAGAACCCTGTGACCCGGGAGCAGATGTGTGTGATTATGGCCCGGTTCCTGGAGGCCTGCACCGACCTGGATTTGAGCGCCTACACCCAGGGGGAGAACACCTTCCTGGATGGGGACACCATCGCCGGCTACGCGGTGGAGAGCGTAAATCTATGTGTGGCCATGGGTCTGATTACCGGCGTTGCCGTGGACGGCGGGATGGAGTTCCAGCCCGCGCTGCCCGCCTCCCGGGCGGCGGTGGCCGTTGTGCTGGAGCGGATGGTGAAATTGGTTCAGCCCGATCTGCCGGAGCAGCCCGGCGAGACTGAGCAGCCCGGCGAGACCGAGGAGCCCGGCCTGCCCGGCGGTGGCGGCGGCGGAGTGCTTCCCCCCGAGACGGAGGAGCCCACGGAGGAGCAGCGGGCCGAGGAGGCCAAGATGGCGGAGTACCTCCAGATTATGCTGGACGGCTACCGCGGCTCCACCTATCTGCCCACCACCGACAAGAAGGTGCAGGAGTGCATGGCCATTCTGATGGGCTGTATTGAGGATGCCCTGAATAAGCGGGCCGGCGGCCAGTTCCTGGACCGGGACTATGTCCAGACCCAGTACGCCGCTCAGATTGCGCAGCTGCGGACGGAGTATGACAGCCTCACCGAGGAACAGCGCAACCAGGCCAACAACGTGATTGCCGGTCTGGCCGAAAGCGAGCAGCTTCTGTTTGTGACGGATTACTTCGGCGTATCCCTGGGGATCTGAGGGGACATGCGATAAGAACAATACCCTGCCGGACCGCTGCTCCGCGGTTCCGGCAGGGTATTTTTTGCGCGCCGCCGCCCCGTTCCCATGTGCCGCCCGGCGGACGCCGGGAAGGGGATAGAGCCGCAATTTGTTCTTGATTTTTGCATTTGGACTGATATAATGGTACCGAACCTGCAAGCAGGGGAAATTTAAAACGGATGAGAGTGAAAAACTATGGGAAAATATTTTGGAACGGACGGCTTTCGCGGCAAGGCCGGCGAGGGGCTGACCGCCGACCATGCCTTCCGCATCGGCCGCTTCCTGGGCTGGTATTACGGCCGGGAGCACAGGGCGCAGATTGTGGTGGGTAAGGACACCCGGCGCTCCAGCTACATGCTGGAGTACGCCATCAGCGCCGGTATGGCCGCCTCCGGGGCGAATGTGAACCTGCTTCACGTCACCACCACCCCTTCCGTGTCCTACGTGGCCCGGACCGACAGCTTTGACTGCGGCGTGATGATCAGTGCCTCCCATAACCCCTTCTATGACAACGGCATCAAGCTCATCAACGGCGACGGGGAGAAGATGGAGGAGCGCGTCATTGCCCTGGTGGAGGACTACCTGGACGGCAAGCTGGTGGTGGACGGTGTGCCTGTAAAGGAGCTGCCCATGGCCTCGGAGGACCGGGTGGGCAGCATTGTGGACGACGTGGCCGGCCGCAACCGGTACATGGGCTATCTCATCTCCCTGGCGGTGCACTCCTTCAAGGGGAAGAAGGTGGCGCTGGACTGCGCCAACGGCAGCGCCTGGAACATTGCTCCCCGGGTGTTTGAGGCCCTGGGTGCCCAGGTGTACACCATCAACGCCCATCCCGACGGCACCAATATCAACCTGGATGCGGGCTCCACCCACATTGAGGGCCTGCAGCGCTATGTGGTGGAGCACGGCATGGATGTGGGCTTTGCCTACGACGGAGACGCCGACCGCTGCCTGGCGGTGGATGAAAAGGGCCAGCTGGTCAACGGCGACCAAATCATGTACCTCTATGCCTGCTACATGAAGGAGCGGGAGAAGCTCACCACCAACACGGTAGTCACCACGGTGATGTCCAACTTCGGCCTGTACAAGGCGCTGGACGAGGTGGGCATCGCCTACGAAAAGACCGCCGTGGGGGACAAGTATGTCTATGAGAACATGGTGAAGAACGGCCACCGCATCGGCGGCGAGCAGTCCGGCCACATCATCTTCACCAAGTACGCCCGCACCGGCGACGGCATTCTCACCTCCCTGAAGGTGATGGAGGCCATGCTGGCCAAGAAGCAGCCCCTGAGCAAGCTGGCCGAGCCGGTGACCATCTATCCCCAGGTGCTTATCAACGTGCGGGTGCGGGACAAGGCGGAGGCCCAGGCCGATCCCGATGTCCAGGCCGCCGTGGCCGCCGTGGCGGAGGAGCTGGGGGATACCGGCCGTATTCTGGTGCGGGAGTCCGGTACCGAGCCCCTCATCCGGGTGATGGTGGAGGCGCCGGAGCAGGCGCGTTGCCAGGTCCTGGCCCAGCGGGTGGTGGACGTGGTGCTGGGTAAGGGCCACGGAGCGTAAGACTTTTCAAACAGATCTGATTTCCATAAAAAATGGCCGCCTGCGGGCGGCCATTTTTTATGGGACAAGGGGGCCTCTGTACCATCCGCGTATGCCGCGGCGGGCCCAGCCTGTGGGAGATATGGGGTTAAATGCCGGCCCCGCCGTTCCACTGCCACTCCCGGATTTCCGGCAGGTCACAGCCGTGGGCGGTAATATACTGGTGGTGCTCCACCAGCTTGTCCTTCATCAGCTGGATGAGGAAGGCGCCCCGGTTGCCCAGCTGGGGCAGGCGCTTGACCACGTCAATGACCAGATCAAAGCGGTCAATGCAGTTCTGCACCCGCATGTCAAAGGGGGTGGTAATGGTTCCCTCCTCCTTGTAGCCCCGGACGTGGAGGTTTTTGTTCCGGCGGCGGTAGGTCAGCTCGTGGACCAGGGAGGGATAGCCGTGGAAGGCGAAGATGATGGGCTTGTCCCGGGTAAAGAGTACGTCATAATCCTCGTTGGTGAGCCCGTGGGGATGCTCGGTGTGGGGCTGGAGCTTCATCAGATCCACCACGTTGATGACCCGCACCTTCAGCTCGGGCAGGTAGCGGCGGAGGATGGTGACGGCGGCCAGAGTTTCCAGGGTGGGCGTCTCCCCGCAGCAGGCCAGCACCGCGTCGGGCTCGGCCCCCTGGTCGTTGGAGGCCCACTGCCAGATGCCGATGCCGTGGGTGCAGTGGATGATGGCCTCGTCCATGGTAAGCCACTGAGGTCGGGGATGCTTGGAGGTGACCATGACGTTGATGTAGTTGCGGCTTTTGATGCAGTGGTCAAAGCAGGAGAGCAGGCAGTTGGCGTCGGGGGGCAGGTAAAGCCGTACCACGTCGGCCTTCTTGTTGGCCACGTGGTCCAGGAAGCCGGGGTCCTGATGGGTGAAGCCGTTCTGGTCCTGCTGCCACACGTTGGAGGAGAGCACGTAGTTGAGGGAGGCGATGTCCTGCCGCCAGGGGAGCTGGCCCGCCACCTTCAGCCACTTGGCATGCTGGCTCACCATGGAGTCCACAATGCGGATAAAGGCCTCATAGCTGTTGAGGAAGCCGTGGCGGCCGGTGAGCAGATAGCCCTCCAGCCAGCCCTGACACATGTGCTCGGACAGCATTCCGTCCATAATGCGCCCGTCGGGGGCCAGGAAGCTGTCGGTGGGCAGAGCGGAAGCGTTCCAGCGGCGGTCCGTGACGGAAAACACAGCCCGCAGCTTGTTGCTGATGGCCTCGTCCGGGACAAAGACCCGAAAATTTTTGGCCTTCTGATTGAGCTTAAGCACGTCCCGGATATATTTGGCCAGCTCCGCCATATCCTCCGCCTCCACCGCGCCGGGGGCGGGGACCTTCACCGCGTATCGGGAGAAGTCCGGGGTGCGCAGATCCCGGAGGAGAAGCCCCCCGTTGGCGTGGGGGTTGGCGGCCATCCGCCGCTCACCCTGGGGCGCCAGGGCGCGCAGGGCGGCCGCCGGGGCGCCGGTCTCGTCAAAAAGCTCCTCCGGCCGGTAGCTCCGCAGCCAGCGCTCCAGCTGCTCCAGGGACTGGGGATGGCCCTCGTCCACCGCCAGAGGCAGCTGGTGTACCCGACAGGTGCCGTCGGGCTGAAGGGGACCGGTCCAGCCCTTGGGGGAGCGGAACACCACCATGGGCCACCGGGGCCGCTCCGTCTCTCCCAGCTCCCGTGCCCCCTGCTGGATGCGCAGGATTTCCCGCACCGCCCAGTCCAGGGCGGCCGCCATCTTCTGGTGCATTTGCTCCGGCTCATCCCCCTCCACAAACCGGGGGGTCCAGCCGCAGCCCTTGAAATAGTCCTCCACCTCCTCGGAGCTGATACGGGCGAAGAGAGAGGGGGTGCCGTTCTTGTAGCCGTTGAGGTGGAGAATGGGGAGCACCGCCCCGTCGTCCACCGGATTGAGGAATTTATTGGAGTGCCAGGCGGTGGCCAGAGGGGCGGTTTCCGCCTCCCCGTCTCCCACCACGCAGGCGGCGATAAGGGTGGGATTGTCCATCACCGCGCCGAAGGCGTGGGCCAGGGAATAGCCCAGCTCGCCCCCCTCGTTGATGGAGCCGGGGGTATTGGGGGCGCAGTGGCTGCCGATGCCGCCGGGGAAGGAGAACTGCCGAAACAGCCGGCCCATGCCCTCCTCATCCTGGCTCACATTGGGATAAACCTCGCTGTAAGCGCCCTCCAGGTAGGCCTGCGCCACCACCGCGCTGCCGCCGTGACCGGGGCCGCAGACGTAAATCATGTTCAAATCATACCGGGTGATGACCCGGTTGAGGTGGGTGTAGATGAAGTTCTGCCCCGGCACGGTGCCCCAGTGCCCCACCGGAGTGGACTTCAGGTGGGCCGGCTGCAGGGGCTGGCGGAGCAGGGGATTGTCCCGCAGGTAGAGCTGCCCCGCGGCCAGATAATTGGCCGCCCGCCAATAGGCGTCGATTTTTCGCAGCATATCCGGGGTGAGGGGGCCTTTTTTGGACATACGGGTGGAGGTCTTGATGACCACCTTGGTCTTTTCGTTGGGTGCCTTTGCCACGCTGACAGCCTCCTTACGGAAAATATAACAGGCCTTTTTCTCAATTATAACGGAATGGGGAGGGCTGTCAAGGCCGGTTCTGTTGACATAAAAGAAAAGGATGGAAATATCCCGCCGGATATGATAATATAATACTGTATGCCAAAACGAACATCATGGAGGGAATTGCATTGAGTTATCTGCTGTCCATTTTAATGGGAATCATTCAGGGCGTGGCGGAGTTTCTGCCCATCTCCAGCTCCGGCCATCTGGCCCTGTTCCAGACCTTCTTCGGCATGGAAAATATGGAAGAGAAGTACATGTTCTTTACCGTCCTGCTCCATTTCGGCACCCTGATTTCGGTGTGCGTGGTGTATTGGCGGGATATCCTGGACATGATTCGGGAATTCTTTCTGGGGATTGCCGCCCTGGCGGGGAAGGACACAGGCACCCCGCCGCCCCCGGCCCGGCGGATGGTGATGCTGATTATTGTGGCCACCCTGCCCCTGTTTGTGATGGTGCTGCTTCAGGACGCGGTGAACGCCCTGTTCTCCAACTCCATTATGGTGTCCTGCGCCCTGCTGTGCACCGGCTTTATCCTCTTTTTCTCCGACCGGCTGGCCAAGGGCCGCAAGACGGCCAGAAACGCCACTCTGGTGGATGCCGTCATTGTGGGCTGCGGCCAGGCGCTGGCGGTGATTCCCGGCCTGTCCCGCTCCGGCACCACCATTTCGGTGGGGATGCTCCGGGGCTTTGAGCGCTCCTTTGCCGTGCGCTTTTCCTTCCTCATGTCCCTGCCCGCCATTCTGGGGGCCAACATTCTGGAAATCAAGGACGCGGCGGAGGCGGGCTTCCCTGTGGAGGAGCTGCCCATGTACCTGGTGGGGGTGGCGGTGGCCGCCGTGGTGGGCTACTTTGCCATTCGTCTGGTGAAGAGCCTGTCCGACAAGGGCAAGTTCGGAAAATTTGCCTACTACTGCTGGGCGGTGGGCCTGGGCAGCCTGATTGCCGGCATTGTGAAGCTGGCTATGGCGTAAGGCGCCGCCCCGCGAAAGAAATCCCAAAAAGGAGCTGATTGTCTTGGCCACAGCGCCCAAGAAGCAAACAGGCGGAAAGCGGACCGCCTCCGGCAAGGGCCGGAGCACGTCCGCCTCCCGTTCCTCCGGAAGCCGCGGCAAGTCCGCCGCCCCCAAGCCCATCCGGCGGGAGGTGGGGGCGGTCGTCTGCCTGCTGCTGGCCATCTTTTCCGCCTTTGGCTATTTCCATATACAGGCCATTTTCATTGACTTTTTCTGCGGCCTGGTGAAGGGGCTGATTGGCTACGGCTACTGGCTGCTGCCCCCCATGCTGCTGGCGGCAAGCGGAATCCTGCTCTTCCACCGGGGCCGCCCGGTGCGGTTCCGGGTGTGCTGCGCTCTGCTGATTCCGGTGTTTTTCGGCTGCCTGCTCCATTTGATTCTGGCCAAGGGCCCCTATGCCTGGGACCTGAGCCTGGTGAAAACCCTGTGGACCCAGGGGGAGGCCCTTCGCAGCGGCGGCGTAGTCAGCGGGGTGGTGGCTCTGGGCCTGACGGCGGTATTCAGCAAAATCGGCGCCGGCGTGGTTCTGGTGCTGGCCGCGGTAATCATGCTGATGGTAGCCTTCCGTGTCTCCCCGGTGGCCCTTGTGGACCAGCTTCGCGCCCGGCCCCGGCCGGAGTATGAGGAAGAGGAGCTGCCTGAACCCAGACCCAGGGAGCGGCGGCGTCCCGCGCCGGAGCCGGAGCCCGCCGCCCCGGCCCCCAAGCGGCAGGAGTCCAGGCCCCAGATTGACTTCCCGGTGGAGGACGGCCCCCTGGTGGGCAAGCGGACGGAGCCCGTGCCGGTGGAGAAGAAGGCCCATTTCTTCAACCGCAAGTCCTCGGTGCCCGCGCCCGACCAGGTGCTGGCGGGGGTGGAGGGGACAAGCCCTGGGGAGGAGGCCTCCGCCGCGCCTGCCGCGGAGACGGCTGTCCCCCCGGCGGAACCCGCCCCCGCTGCGGAACCCCCCGCCCCTCTGCCGGAGGAGCCGGCCAAGGCCTCTCCGCCCATGCCGGAAATCCAGCGGGAGCCCGCGGTGCCCTCCGCCAAGGCCAGACGGGAGGAGACTGCCCAGGCCGCCGCCGAGGTGGCCCAGGACATCGCCCGCCACATGGAGGAGAGCCCCGCGGCCTACCAGTATCCCCCCGTCTCCCTGCTGAAGGAGGGGGAGGGCCTGTCCGGCGCCGATGTGGCGGGGGAGCTGCGGGCCAACCAGGCCCGGCTGTCCGACACCATCCGCTCCTTCGGCATTGACGCGGCCATTGCCAACGTCACCCGGGGCCCCTCGGTGACCCGGTACGAGGTGGAGCTGGACCAGGGCGTCCGCCTGAACAAGCTCACCAACCTGGCCGACGACATCGCCCTGGCCCTGGGAGCTACCGGCGTGCGCATCGCCCCCATCCCCGACAAGATCTCCATGGTGGGCATTGAGGTGCCCAACAAGCTGGTCTCCCCGGTGCATATCCACGAGGTCATTGATTCCCGGGAATTCCGGGACAACCCCTCCAAGGTGTCCTTTGCCGTGGGCAAGGACATCGGGGGCAACAACATCGTGGGCAACATTGCCAAGCTGCCCCACCTGCTCATTGCCGGTACCACCGGCTCGGGCAAGTCGGTGTGCACCAACTCCCTCATCATCTCCCTGCTGTACAAGGCCACGCCGGAGGAGGTCCGCCTCATCATGGTGGACCCCAAGATGGTGGAGCTGGGCATCTACAACGGAATTCCCCACCTGCTCATCCCCGTGGTGACCGACCCCAAGAAGGCCGCCGGCGCCCTGCAATGGGCGGTGGTGGAGATGATGAAGCGCTACCGGGCCTTCTCTGAGGTGGGGGTGCGGGATTTGGCCAGCTACAACGCCCACGCCGCCAAAACCGGGGAGATGGAGAAGATGCCCCAGATTGTGGTGGTCATCGACGAGCTGGCCGACCTGATGCTGGTGGCGGCCAAGGAGGTGGAGGAATCCATCTGCCGGGTGGCCCAGATGGGCCGTGCCGCCGGTATGCACCTGATCATCGCCACCCAGCGGCCCTCCGCCGACGTGATTACCGGCCCGATGAAGGCCAACATTCCCAGCCGCATTGCCTTTGCCGTGGCCTCCTCTCTGGAGTCCCGCATCATCCTGGACACCACCGGCGCGGAGAAGCTGGTGGGCCGGGGCGACATGCTCTACTTCCCCCTGGGCACCGGCAAGCCCCAGCGGGTCCAGGGCTGCCTCATCTCCGATGAGGAGGTGGCCGCCGTGGTGGGCTTCATCAAGCAGAACAGCGGCACCGCCGAGTACTCCGAGGAGATCATCCACGAAATCGAGCAGCACGCCGCCGAGAAGGAGAAGGGAGCCAAGGGCGTGGGCGGCTCCGCCCCGGAAGAGGTGGGAGACGACTACGACGAGCTGCTGCCCGCCGCCATCGAGGTGGTGGTGGAGACCGGCATGGCCTCGGTGTCCATGCTCCAGCGCCGGCTGAAGCTGGGCTATTCCCGGGCCGCCCGCCTGGTGGACCAGATGGAGGAGAAGGGCGTGGTGGGTCCCTTCGAGGGCTCCAAGCCCCGGCAGGTGCTCATCACCAAGGAGCAGTGGCAGGAGATGCAGTTCAAGCAGGATATGGCCCCCGCCGCCTCAGAGCCGGTTCCCGACGAGCTGGCCTTTGAGGGAGATGCCATTCCCCAGAGCCGGGACGTGCCTCCCTTTGATATGGATTCCTGAGAAAAAAGGCGTCCGGCCACGGCCGGACGCCTTTTGCTTGTCTCTATTCCGGTTCCTCCAGCAGGGCCTCCAGCAGCCGGTGGTAAATTTGCTCCGGCCTGGCCTTGAAGTGGGCGGCCAGCCGGTTGGCCTGCTCCTGAGAGCCGCACAGCATCTCAACAGTAAAGAGGTTTCCCTTGTCATCATCCAGCACCAGCTTCAGGGTAAGCCCCCCCTCTGGCCGGGGCAGGATCTCGGCCCGGACCTGGGCGTTGCGCCGGAGGATGCCGTTGACTTTGGAGAGATTGGCGGTGCATTTGCGCTTTACCGTATAGGGCAGGCTGCTCTCACAGGCGGCGCCGTTCTCCCTCCCCTTGTCGGTGATGGCGTAGAGGTCGTTTTCCAGGGTGAGGTGGCCGGACTCTACCAGCTCCGCCGCCGCCTCGGCAAATTCAAAGTAGTCGATGCCGTCGTCACACATGGTCAAATCGGTGAGGGTGGGGAAATCAATGGGGGCGGCCACCCTGGCCATGAGGTAGAGAATGAGAAATTTAATCTCCAGCTTGTCGTGGATAAAACCATAGCGGGGCATAGCGGATCTCCTTTCCGGGGCAGAGTTGGGGCGGCGGCGGCCCGAACAACTTTATTATATCGGACCGGGGCAAAAATCACAAGGGTTTTTCCCACCCTTGACGAGAGGTCGAATGGTGGAGTATCATAGAAGAAACGGAATGATGGGAGGACCTGCCATGCGCCGAACGCTGATCCCTCTGCTGCTTGCCCTGCTTCTGCTCTTGTCCGCCTGCGGCGGGAAGGACGAGCCCACGACAGAGGAGAGCCCCACCCCAACGCCCACCCCCGTACCCACGGCAGAGGTCACGGCGGAGCCCACCCCAACCCCCTATACCGGCCCGGTGAGTCCTCTCAGCGGCCTGCCCATCGGGGAGGAGTGGGTGAACCGGCGCCCGGTGGCCATCATGCTGAACAACCTGAAGGAGGCTCTGCCCCAGCAGGGCCAGTCCCAGGCGGATATCATCTATGAGGTGCTGGCCGAGGGTGGCATTACCCGGATGCTGGGAGTATATCAGTCTCTGGAGGGTGTGGGCAAGATCGGCTCCATCCGCTCCGCCCGGCCCTACTATCTAGAGCTTGCCCTGGGCCACGACGCCGTATTCATCCATGCCGGCGGCAGCGAGGACGCCTACGCGAAAATCAGCCAGTGGGGCGTGGCCGCCCTGGACGGGGTGCGCGGCCCCTATATGAGCAACACGGAGAATGGCAACCTGATGTGGCGGGACCCGGAGCGGCGGAAGAATTACAGCCTGGAGCACACGGTGGTTACCACCGGGGAGTCCATCATCCAGCGCTTTGCCGGATACACCAACCTGCGGCAGGAGCACAAGGAGGGCTATGTCTATGAGATGGCCTTCGCCCAGGACGGTACCCCCGCCGGCGGCACGTCCGCGGCCCAGATTACGGTGCCCTTCTCCAACTACAAGACCGGGGTGTTCAGCTACGACGCCGACAGCGGCCTCTACATGGTGGAGGAGTACGGCAAGCCCTACGTGGACGGCAACACCGGGGAGCAGGTGGGTGTGACCAATGTGGTGGTCATCCGGACCGCCTGCCGGAACACCGGGGACAGCCTGGCCCACATCACCGTGGATTTGTCCAGCGGCGGTACCGGCTACTTCGCCTGCGGCGGCAAGGTGATTGACCTGACCTGGAGCAAGAGCTATCCCGACGGCCAGCTGTACTACAAGGATTTGGACGGCAACCCCATCACCTTCGGTACGGGCCATACCTACGTGTGCATTGTGCCCACCGACAGCAATGTGAGCTTTTCCTGAGCGCAAGACAAAAGAGGTCAGCCTTTTGGCTGACCTCTTTGTTGCTCTATGCTATTACACAGCGCGGGTGACCTTACCCGAACGGAGGCATCTGGTGCACACATAGACGTGCTTGGGCGTGCCGTTGACAATCGCCTTGACGCGCTTCACATTGGGCTTCCAGGGACGGTTG
>CALWOL010000106.1 GCA_944383135.1 uncultured Flavonifractor sp. | reverse complement strand
AGCTGGCCATGCCGGCCTATGACGCGCCGGACCGCTTCGTCGTGCGCAGCGTGCGCACGGGGGCGGGCTATGTCCTCACGGGCGCGGCCAGCGAGGCCGTCACCGTGGAGCGCGAGGACCTGCTGGGGCGCGTGCTGGAGCTGCGCTGCGCCAGGGAATCCTCATAGGACAATCCGGGCGACGCATAGAGAAAAACAGATGAAGGAGGCGGTGTGTAATGATCGATTTGAGTCAGGTCAAGGTGACCAATATCATGGCGGACGGGTCTATCTGTGAGGATCTTAGCACTTATCTGGATACCCACCCTCTGCCGGAGAATGTCCAGCGGATGATCCTGGGGTTTATCCGGGATGGTCGTGCCATCCGCGAGCAGAAGGAGCGAGGGATGGCGCATGATTAGGCAAAAAAAGAGACCCCCCTGTCCGTGGGCGCGAACAGAGAGGTCAAGCGGTTTCGTGCATGAAAACCACTGTTATTATAGCATAACCCACCGGGATTTGCAAGAGAAAGGGGGGCAAAGTGATGTGGAACACTGAGCGGTGGAAGCCCCTGGACCTGCGCCGGCGAGGCCAGCTTGGCCCCCATGACGACGAGCCGATCGACCTGCATATGATCCCCAGGCCAGCGGCCCGCAGCGAGCGCGACCATGCGGGCCGGATGGGAGACCTCCAAGGGCATACCTACTTGACCCGCTGCGGGTCCACGGTGACCATGGCGGGACTGAGCAAGCACTACGAGCTGCGGTGGATCTGCCTGCGGGAGGACGGGGGTGGCGCCCCTTGACCGAGTATCATTTCAATGCCGAGCTGGCCCAGCGCCACGGGGTGAACGGGGCCATCTTCCTCCACGCCATGGCCTTCTGGATCGCCAAGAACCAGGCCAACGGGCGGCACTTCCATGAGGGGCGCACCTGGACCTACAACACCCTGGAGGCTCTGGCCAAGCTCTTCCCCTTCTGGACCCGGCGGCAGGTGGAGCGGATCACCGCCAAGCTGCGGGAGGAGGGAGCCCTGCTCACCGGAAATTTCAGCCAGGACAAGACCGACCGGACGGTATGGTATGCCCTGTCTGACGATGTGCTGGCGGTCTATCAGCTCCCGGTTGGGCCCATTTCACCGGATGGTGATATGGGCCAGGGAGAGGGCGGGGAAGGGCCGCCTCCCATTTCACCGGATGGTGAAATGCATTTCACCGAACCGGGACAGCCATTTCACCAGACGGTGAAATGTAATAAGGAAACAGTTACTGACCAGTTATATTATCCCCCCTTACCCCCCAAGGGGGGACGGGCGGGCAGGAAAGAGAACCGGGATGCCGTTAAGGCCCTGCTGGCGGAGTATGCCGGGGAGGATCAGGAGCTGGCCCAGGCTCTGGACGACCTGATGGAGGTGCGCTCTGCCAAAAAGGCGGTGGACTCCCCCCGAGCCATTTCCACCCTGCTCCACACCCTGGACAAGCTGGGGGGCGGCGACCGGGATGTAAAGCTCCAGATCGTACGCCAGTCGGTGACCAACAGCTGGAAGAGCGTGTTCCCCCTGAAGGGGGGACAGGCCCCTCCGGACAGAAGGGAGCGGGAGCGCCATGTGGAATGAGTCGGAGGGAGTGGACGAGGTGCTGGTCTACGATCCCAAGTTCATCGACCCCAAGCTGCCCACTGGCTTCTGGTTTTGCGCCGACCCGGCGGACGTGCTGGCGGTGCAGATCAACGCCGGGTGCCTGCGGGCGTCGGGAGGCTGGGAGCGGCTTGGCCGGCACGAAGCCTTTTTCCTGCAATTCTGCTATGTGCTGGTGGTGTGCGCCGACCCGGCCAAGCGGGAGGTCATGGTGCGGGAGCTGCGCAGCCGCCTGCCCAATGTGATCCTGCTGGCGGTGGAGGACAAGGACTTTCGGGCCTGCCCCTCGGTGCGGGAGCTGCGGGATACCTACGGCCTGAAGGCGGTGGATCAGATGCTGCTGGAGGCGGTGGAGATCCCGGCCTATGGCCTGCTGGATCTGGCTGACGTGAAGCAGCCCGATGTGACCCGGCTGGACAAGGTGCTCTATGGCATCCCCAACTTGGACCGGGCCACCGGTGGAGCCATCATGGGGGAGCTGTCGGTGTGGACTGGCAAGCGGGGGGAGGGCAAGAGCACCCTGCTGGACCAGTTCCTGCTGGAAGCCATCGACCAGGGTCTGCCGGTATGCGCCTACTCCGGGGAGCTGTCCGCCTGGAAGTTCAAATACTGGGCTTCCCTCCAGGCTGCCGGTCCCCAAAACTTACGTCTCACAGAGGACAAGCTCAGCGGGCGGCGCGTGGCGGCCCCCACGCCCTTTGCCCAGGAGCTGATCGATCAGTGGTGGAAAGGCCGGTTCCTGCTCTATGACATTGGCACCAGTACTTACCATGACGCAGCCAATATCCTGCGGGTGTTCCGGTATGCCCACCGGCGATACGGCGCCAAGGTCTACCTGGTGGACAACCTGATGACCGCCCGGTTCCGGGGGAATGACCGGGACTTCTACCGGGCCCAGTCGGAGTTTGTGGCGGAGCTGGCCTCTTTTGCCCATGACAACCAGGTCCACGTCCACCTGGTGGCCCATCCCCGCAAGACCGATCAGATCGACGACGCGGACGACGTGGCCGGTATCGGGGACGTGACCAATCTGGCGGACAACGTCTATGCGCTGGAGAAGGAATCCAGGCCGGAGCGGCAGCAGGACTGTGTCCTCACCATCCTGAAAAACCGGTTTTTCGGGGAGCGGGGCCGGAGCATCGGGTTGAATTTTGAGCCCCAGAGCAAGCGGTTTTACAAATCGGGTACCGGAAATCCCAATAAGGCCTACGGCTGGGCGCTGAGCGGCCCGCAGATGTTCCTGGAGCTGACCCAGCCCGACCCGGACGATCCCTTTGCGCCGAGAGGAGGAGCTGATGGACAGAGCCAAGGCGATCGCGCTGCTGCGTCTGGAGATCCTGCGCCGGGAGGCCATGGCCATGGTGAGCACCCTGCCGGAGGGGCACCGGCAGGTGGCCCAGGCCCTGACTCTGGCCATCCAGACCATGGAGGAGGTGGAGCGGTATGAACGTGGGGGACAAGCTGACCTGGACCCCGTCGGCCTTTGAGCATGAGGCCAGCGGCCAGCGGGCGGACAGGCAGCGCAAGCTGCGGTCGGTCACCGGCAGGATCGTCTACATACATCCCGCCGGGCGGTACTACCTGGCGGAGGCCCTGGTGGGCGGGGCCGTGATCCGGGAGTGTTTCCCGATGAAAAACAGATAGGAGTGTTCGCGCATGAAAACCTTTGCCATTGTGAATCGCAAGGGCGGGGTGGGCAAGACCACCACCGCCGTCAATCTGGCCTATGTGCTGGCCACCGGCTGCCGGCTGCGGGTGCTGCTGGTGGACGCCGACGGCCAGGCCAACGCCACCCAGATCCTGCTGCCCCCCGGGGAATACGCGGGGCTGGGGGCCCTGCTGCGGGGGTACGCATGCTGCTGGGACGAGCTTGTCATCCCCACCGATGTGGATGGGCTCCATGTGCTGCCGGCGGCAGAGGACCTGTGGGCCCTGGACCTGGAGGCCGCCGGGGGCGACCGGAGCCGCTGCTATCGGGCCGTCCGGGATATGCGGGAGGCCCTGGAGGAGGACGGGGCCTACGACGTGATGGTCATCGACTGCCCGCCCAACCTGTCCGCCGCCTGCGTGGCCGCCATCCTGGCCAGCGACTCCGTCATCATTCCGGTGCTGTCCGACGCCTGCTCCGCCACCGGCGTGGGCGACCTGGTGGAGCAGATCGCCAGCCTGCGCTCCCTCCACCCGGCCCTGCGGGTGGCCGGGGTGCTGGTCAACCAGTGGCACCGCTCCC
>CALWOL010000105.1 GCA_944383135.1 uncultured Flavonifractor sp. | reverse complement strand
GAAGCCCATGTCCAGCATCCGGTCCGCCTCATCCAGCACGAAAATTTCCAGCTTGGTCAGATCCACAAACTTCTGGCCGTACAAGTCCCCCAGCCGGCCGGGGGTGGCCACCAGGATATCCACCCCCTGCTTCAGCTGCGCCGCCTGGGGATTCTGTCCCACCCCGCCGAAAATAACGGCGGAGCGGAGGGGCAGATATTTGCCGTAGGCCACAAAGCTCTCCTGAATCTGGAGGGCCAGCTCCCGGGTGGGGGTGAGGATGAGGGCCCGGATGGGCCGGCCCTCCGTCCGTTCCGCCGCCAGCCGCTGGAGGATGGGGGCGGCAAAGGCGCAGGTCTTGCCGGTGCCGGTCTGGGCGCAGCCCAGCACGTCCCTGCCCGCCAGGGCGGGGGGGATGGCCTTTTCCTGAATGGGGGAGGGGCGCTCATATCCCTGTTGGGCCAGCGCCTTCAAAATGGCGCCGTTGAGGCCCAGTTCCTGGAATGTCATGTTCCGTTCCTTTCTCCGCCCCTTCCGCGCCGGGGGCGGACTGAAAAATAACCTGCCGCGCGGGGGCAGGAAAAAACGCGACGAAGCCCGCCGGAGCCGCCGGCGGGCTGGGCGCGTGTTTTTCTTCCGCTGATTGTTCGTATAGGATAGTATACCACGGATTTCAGAAATTACAAGCGGCCAGCACCGCCGCCACCGTCTCCTCCAGCCCGGCGCCGGGGGAGACCTCCACCGTCACGTCGGCGTACCGGCGGTACAGGGGCTCCCGCTGGGCGTACACGTCGGCCAGGCTCTGGCCGGGGGCCATGGCGATGCCCCGGGTGGTGATGTTGTCCACCCGCCGCTCCAGCTCGGGGAGGGGGACGTGGAGATACACCACCGGCCCCAGCGCCTTTAGCCGGGCCATGCCGCCGGGGCGGCACACCACGCTGCCCCCGGGGGCGATGACGCAGCCGGCGCAGGTCAGCTCCGCCACGGCGGCCTCCTCCGCGTCCAGAAAGGCCTCCACCCCCCGGCGGTCCAGGATGTCCTGCAAAAGGGCGCCCTCCCGCCGCTGGAGCACCAAATCGGTGTCAATGAATTGATAGCCCAGGGCCTTGGCCAGCAGCACCCCCACGGTGCTCTTGCCCGAGCCGGGCATACCGATGAGCGTCACATTATCCCGCAGCAGAGTGATTCCTCCTATTCCGTCGCCAGAGAGACCCAGATGCTCTCCGTGTCCAGAATCAGCACCGACAGCTCCTCCTCCGCCTCCTGCTCCGGCAGGAAGTAAAAGAGATAGCCGTACAGCTCCTCCCCGGCCGTGCCGTCGGCCAGGGAGACGCTCTCCAGGCCGCACTCCTCCACCACCTCCCGGGGCAGCTCCTCCGGCAGGTAGCTGGTGCCGTCCTCCGTCACCAGCAGAATGGGCAGATAGTCGTCTCCCGGCTCCCCCAGTACCCACAAGCTGACCGCCAGACAGCGGGTGCCCGCCGGAAACTGCTCCAGATACCAGTCGGGCAGCCAGGGCTGCCAGCGGCCGCCCACCGAAACCTGCTGGCCGTTGGAGAGGGTAAAGGTGTCGTAATCCTCATACCAGCTGCCGGTCAGCTCCTCCGCCGGCACCGTATGCTCCTCCACCAGCACCTCCGCCGGGACGGTGTGGCCCTCCTCCCGGCCGCCGAAGGCGTCACTGATCCCGTCAAAGGTGCGGATGGTCTGGCGGATGCCCAGCTCCACCAGGGGGGAGAGCACAAAGAGGAGCACCAGCACCACCACCACGATGACCATAGCCTTCAAGCTCAGGCCGCCCTTCTTTTTCTTCTCCGGGCGGCAGGCGTCACAGCTCTGGATGCGGCCGGTGTGGGCCCGGCCGGGCTTTAAATCGGGGCCGCTGCCGTAGGTGGGGTGATAGGACACGGTGCGGGCCTGCTTTCCCGGCGCCCGGCCCCCGGTCCCCGTCCCCTGAAACCGGGAGAGCAGCTCCTGCTCCAGACGGGTGGCGCCGCTGTCCGGCGGGGGATTGAAGCTGCCGCAGCGGGGACAGAAATCGTCCACATCATAGTCATAGTTCTTGCCGCAGTCGGCACAGTGTATCCTGCGCATCCCTCTCCCTCCTTTACAGGGTCAGTATACCAAATTCCTTCCGCCCAGGCAAGCCCAGGGACTCAGTCCTCGCTGACCCACTTGTCCACCATGATGTGGAGGATTTCCTTGTCGGTCTCCCGCATACCCTCCCGGCCCAGGCGGCCCACGCTGGCAATCATGTTTTCCACACCCTTTTTCACAATACCGTCCCCGGCCAGGAACTGCTGGCCCTGGCGGTACATCTCCCAGCCCAGGATGCCGCTGTCCACCGCCAGGGCGATTTTCCCGGCGCAGGAGGCCTTTGCCCCGTCGCAGATGACCCCGGAGGAAATGGCCAGGGCGTTGACCAGGGTGTGGGAGACCCCGTCCAGGCCGCCCCCCTCCAGGTAGGCGATGGCGGCACCGGCGGCGGCGCCGGCGTTGATGGCCCCGCAGTAGGCCGACAGCCGGCCGATGGTGGATTTCTGGTGAATGGCCAGCAGGTTGGACAGCACCAGGGCCCGGTACAGCTTCTCCTCACTGGCCCCCAGAGCCTGGGCGTACACCATCACGGGCACCGAGGCGGTGATGCCCTGGTTGCCGCTGCCCGAGTTGATGATAACCGGCAGCTCGCAGCCGTTCATCCGGGCGTCGCTGCCGGCGGCGGCCAGGGCCCGGGCCCGCAGCCGCACGGCGGAGGGGCCGCCGGCGGAGAGGACCTCCGGATGGGAGGAGAGGAGCACCGAGCCGACGTTGGCCCCGTAGTCCCCCCGCAGCCCCTCCTGAGCGATGGCCATGTTGCAGGACATTTGCCGGTCCAGCAGGGGTCTGACGTCGTCCAGCGCCACCGTCTCGGCAAAGTCCAGGATTTCCGCCACCGTCAGGCAGTCCCGGGGGGTGAGGCCCCCCTCCTCCTCCTCTCCCGCGTCCCGGCGGAGGAGCACCTGGCCGTCCTTTTCCACCAGCACCACGTTGGTGTGGAAGTTGGCAATGCGGGCCTTTGCCCGGGAGCTTCCCCGGAACAGCGTCACCGTGAGGTCAAAAATCAGCGGGGAATCCGCCAGGGACACCTCCACCGGCGTCCGCTCCAGAAAGGCGGCGATATCCGCCTGCTGGGCCGGGCTTACCTGGCTGATGACCTCCAGCTGCCTGTCCGCGTCTCCGGCCACAATGCCGGCGGTCACGGCGGCGGGGATGCCCCGGCGGTGGCCGGTGTTGGGCACCACCACGCTCTTCACGTTTTTGATGATATTGCCGCTGGCCGCCACCTCCACCCGCTCCGGCAGGGCCCCCAGGGCCCGCCGGGCCACCGCGCCGCAGTAGGCCACGGCGATGGGCTCGGTGCAGCCCATGGCGGGGAGCAGCTCCTCCTCCAGAATGGCAAGGTACTTCTGATAGTTCCCGTCCGTCTGTTTCATCCGTTCAGCCTCCCTTGCAAAAAAGCGGCCTGCTCCGAACATGCTCGGAACGGGCCGCTTTTTCTCTTTTTTACCGGTGCTCTCCCCGGCTGTAAGCCACCACCGTGCGGCGGTTGGGCTCGGTGCCGATGGAGTAGGTGGTCACGTCGGGGGTGTCCTGAAGAGCGGTGTGAATCACATGCCGCTCGTAGGCGTTCATGGGCTCCAGGGTGACGTTGCGGCGGTACTTGACCACCTTGCCCGCCACCTTGCGGGCCAGACGGATGAGGGATTCCTCCCGCTTGGCCCGGTAGCCCTCGGCATCCACATGGATGCGCACCCGCTTGGACTGGCCGTGGTTCACGGCATAGCCGGTGAGCTGCTGGATGGCGTCCAGGGTCTCCCCCCGGCGGCCGATGAGACCGCCCAGATCCTCCCCCACCAGCTCCACCTGGTAGGTGCCGTTTTCGTCCACCTGGATTTCCGGCCTGGCCTGAGCCCCCATGTGCTCCAGCAGGCCGGTGAGGAAGCCCTGGATGGCCTGGGTCCTGTCCTCCGCCCCGGCGGGCGCGGGGGCGGGCCGCTCCGCCTTGGGGGCGGGGGCGGGCTGCTCCGCCTTGGGGGCGGGGGCGGGCCGCACCGGCTCCGCCTTTGGGGCGGGGACCGGCTCCGGCTCCTCATCAGGGGCCTCGTAGCTGACCTTCACCTTGGCGGGACAGCTGCCGATGCCCAAAAATCCGGACTTGGCCCGCTCCAGGATTTCCACGGATACCTCGTCCCTGTCCATGCCCAGCTGCTGCAGGGCGGCCTCAATGGCGGCCTCCTCGCTTTTGCCGGTGCTCTCAATCCATTTCAGCATTGTGGGTATCTCTCCTTATGCGTCACGGCAAAGGCCGTTATTCCTTATTCTCCTCCCCGGAGGTCTCGGGCAGAGCGGGGGTCTCCTCCGCCGCGGGGACCTGCTCCACGGCGGAAGCCTCCTCCGCGGCGGCGGGCTCGCCGGCGGCCTTGGGGGCAAAGATGGGCTCCTCACCGGGGTAGACGGTGGGGCCGTTCTCACTGTACCGGTAGGGGTCATAGGCCCGGCCCCGGGCATACTGCCGCAGGCCCACCCGGCTGGCTTCCTTCACCGCGCCGGAAATTTTGTCCTCGTCCACGGGCTTTTTCTCGCCCTTCTTCTTCCTGCCCTTGTTCTGCTTCTCCTCTTCGATGCGGCGGGCCCGCTCCTCGGCGGCCTTCCGGCGCTGGGCCTTCTCCTCTTCCTTCTCCAGCCGCTCCCGCTCGGCCTGCATCTCGGCGGCCTTCTCATAGTCCTTCTTCAGCAGACGGCCGCAGATATACTCCTGGAGCATGGAAAACAGGCTGTTGGCAATCCAGTAGATACAAAGGGCGGCGGGCATGGAGAAGCCGATCCACAGGGAGATGAGGGGGGAGACGATCATCATGGACTTCATGGTGGAGTTGGACTGGCTGCTCTGCTGATTCACCACGTTGGTCTTCATGGAGATCAGGGAGAACACCACGCTCAGGCCGGCGGAAATCACCGGCAGCAGGAAGAGGGCAAAGCCGCCCTGCTCCACCAGCCAGAACTTGGCCTGGGGAATCTGGGACAGGTCCACCAGACCCAAAAAGTCGAAATTGATGGCAAAAATCTGGCTGCCCGCCTCGCCCACGGCGGCACGGACGGCCTCCAGGTTCTCCGGGGTGATGAGGGAGACCAGGTAGAGCTGGTTGTAGCCGGTGTTGGTGAAGCTCTCCGCCGCCTCCTTCAGCCAGCCCATATCCACCGCCACGGTGTTCCAGTTCACCGTCTGGGCGATGGTGTTGAGCACGTCGGGGTCATTGATGCCCATCATATAGTGAATGGGCTCCCGGATGATGGGATAGAGTACCATCAGAATAATCAGGGGGATGAAGGACCACAGGCAGCCGCCCATGGGGTTGACCTTCTCCTTGGCATAGAGCTTCTGGACCTCCTGATTATAGCGCTCCTTGTCCTTGCCGTACTGCTTCTGCAGCTTCTGCATCTGACCCTGGAGCATGTTCATCTGAATCATGCTGCGCTTGCCCTTGAGGGACAGGGGGAAGAGCACCACCTTGACTACCAGGGCAAACAGGATGAGCGCCAGGCCGTAGCTGCCGCAGAAGTTATAAAAAACCTCGAGCAGCCAGGAAAAAGGGGTAAGGATAATATCCATTTCCGCGCCTCCAAGTTACATTGTCTCGCCGCGGCCTGCCGGTCACGGCACGGGGTCGTACTCGATGGTGTCCTGCTTATGGAAGGGCTGGCATTTCAGCAGACGGCGCAGGGCCAGGCAGCCCCCCTTCAGGGCGCCGTACTTCTCCACCGCCTCCAGAGCGTAGGCCGAGCAGGTGGGGATGAAGCGGCAGCAGGGGGGACGGGCGGGGGAAATATACTTCCGGTAAAACCGGATGGCGGCCAGCAAAAGCCCTTTCATCTCTCCCCGGCCTCCTTTTTCAGCAGACCCAGCTTGTCCGACAAAACAAGCAGGCTCCGCTCCAGCTCCCGGTACCGGCTGTGGCCCGCCTTCACCCGGGCCACCACCACAATGTCGTAGCCCGGCACAAAGCGCCCCTCATGGACGCGGTAGGCCTCCCGGATGCGGCGGCGGGTGCGGTTGCGCACCACCGCCTTGCCCAGCTTGACCCCCACGGTGAGCCCCAGACGGCTTTCCCGCCCGCCGTTTTTCCGGCAGTATACCGCCAGGCGGGCGTCCACCGCGCTCCTGCCCTTGCTGTACAGCCGGCGGAACAGATGATTCTGTTTCAGGGAGATGGTATGCTTCACGTTCCCGCTCCGTTTCTGCGTATACTGCGCAGGGGCGGTGGGAAAGCTCCCCCGCCCCTCAAAAAG
>CALWOL010000104.1 GCA_944383135.1 uncultured Flavonifractor sp. | reverse complement strand
GCAACGGCATCGACCCCCTGGAGATGGCCAACCAGTACGGCGCCGACGCCCTGCGCTTCAACCTGGTCACCGGCAACTCCCCCGGAAACGACATGCGCTTCTACACCGAGCGGTGTGAGGCCATGCGCAACTTTGCCAACAAGATCTGGAACGCCTCCCGCTTTTTGATGATGAACCTCACCATCGACAAGTGTGAACTGCCGGAGCAGCTGGAGCTGGAGGACAAGTGGATTCTCTCCAAGCTGAACAGCGTCATTCCCGAAGTCACCGAGAATATGGAGCGCTATGAGCTGGGCGTGGCCGCCCAGAAGGTGTATGACTTTATCTGGGACTCCTACTGCGACTGGTATATTGAGCTGACCAAGACCCGCCTCCAGGGGGAGGACGAGGACGGCAAGATCCGGGCCCAGCAGGTGCTGTGCTACGTGCTCACCGAAATCCTCAAGCTCCTCCACCCCTTCATGCCCTTCCTCACCGAGGAGATCTGGCAGGCCCTGCCCCACAGCGGCGACTACCTGATGCTCCAGCAGTGGCCGGAGCACCATGTGAGCCTGGACTTCCCCCAGGAGGAGAAGGCCATGGAGCTGATTATGGACGCCATCCGGGCCATCCGGGCCCGGCGGGCGGAGATGAATGTGCCCCCCTCCAGGAAGGCCCAGCTCACCGTCTCCACCCTGGAGCAGGCGGTCTTTGCCCAGGGCACCCCCTTCCTCAAGCGCCTGGCCTACGCCAGCGAGGTGAAGGTGGTGGAGGCCACCGACGAGGTGGACGCCCAGGGCATGGTGACGGTCACCACCCACGCCGCCCGGCTGTATCTGCCCCTGGCCGAGCTGGTGGACCTGGACAAGGAGCGCGCCCGCATCGCCAAGGAGCTGGACAAGAACCGCAGGGAGCTGGACAAGCTGGAGACCAAGCTCCAGAACCCCGGCTTTGTGAACAAGGCCCCCGCCAATGTGGTGGAGGCCGAGCGGGAGCGGGCGGACAAGCTGCGGGCCCTGCTGGTAAAGCTGGAAGAATCTGCCTCTTCCTTGGGCTGAGGATTCTGCCGAAAAACTGCGAAGCGCCGCCATTTCTTTCGGATGGCGGCGTTTTCGTGTCTATATTGTCACTCTTTGTAACACGGTAGTGGTTGTACTTTTGGCGCAATTCAGCTAAAATACATAAAACTGCTGCGTTACATGGAAAAAGGAGGCTGGCGGCAATGAAAAAAGGATGGCTGCCCCTGCTGGCGCTCTTTTTGCTGCTGGCGGGCTGCACCGGCTCCTGCGGTACCCAGAATGTGGCCGGGACGGCTCAGCCGGAGCAGAGCGTGCTGCCGCCGGCCAGCGCCAGCGCCGCCCCTGCCGGAACCTCCACGCCGGAGGCGACGGCGGACAGCAGTCCCACCACCCCCATGCCCTCTCCGGAGACGGTGGCCACCCCCAGCCCGGAACCCAGCCCGGAGGCGGTCCAGACGCCGGAGCCCGAGGCTGCGCCCACGGACGAGGGGGTGCTGGAGGCCTACCGCCTGGCCCAGCAGGCCTGGTCCTGGTTCCAGGTGTCCCCCATGCCCTTTGACCCCACGGACAGCCGGGAGGTGGACGGGGTGACCTACTACCGGGTGGATTATCCCGGCATTTCCAGCCTGTCCGCCCTGCGGGGCTATTTGAAAAGCCTGTTTTCCGACGCCCTGGTGGATACCCTGCTGCCCTATGAGGGGGTGCAGTACCTGGAGTTTGACGGCGCCCTCTTTGTCCAGGACGGTGGCCGGGGTACCGACATCTACCGGGGGGCGGAGTATACCCAGGTGATGCGGGGGGACAACCCCAACCGCCTGGCGGTGCTGGTCACGGTGGAGGTGGTGGACCCGGAGCAGGACGGCGCGGTCACCGGGACCGAGGAATATGAGTTCCCCTACGAAAAAGTGGGAGAGCGGTGGATTTTTACCGATTTTTCCCTGACCCGCTGAGGCTTCGACAGAATTGGCGCCGCAGTGTGTGGTAGTATCGCGATATGCCAGATATTGGCATATCGCGATTTTTTTGTACGGGAGGGACAAGCCATGGCAATCACGTGCAGGGCGGAGGACAGGAGCCTGTATGCCGTTCTGGAGGGAGAGCTGGACCACCACCGGGCCCAGGAGATGCTGGGGGAGCTGGAGCGGCAGCTGGAGCTGGTGCTGCCCCGGCGGCTTACCCTGGATTTGGGCGGGCTCAGCTTCATGGACAGCTCGGGCATCGCCGTGCTTCTGCGGGCCCGGCGGGGGATGGAGGCCCTGGGCGGGGAGCTCCGGGTCGTCCATGTGCCGCCCCAGGCGGCCAGGGTGCTGCGGGCCGCCGGTCTGGACAGGCTCATCAAACTGGAGTAAGGAGGAGTTTACATAATGAAACCGATGAATGAGGCGGTGGTGACCTTTCTCAGCCGCTCTGCCAACGAGGGCTTTGCCCGCACCGCGGCGGCCTGCTTTGCCGCCCAGCTGGACCCCACCCTGGACGAGGTGAACGACGTGCGCACCGCGGTGAGCGAGGCGGTGACCAACTGCATCGTCCACGCCTACCCGGACACCCTGGGGCCCATCACCATGCGGCTGCGGCTGTTTGGGGACAACACCCTGGAAATCCAGGTGAAGGACAAGGGGGTGGGGATTCCCGACGTGGACCAGGCCCGCCAGCCCATGTACACCACCGGCGGCGCCGAGCGCAGCGGTATGGGCTTCACCATCATGGAGAGCTTTATGGACACGCTGCGGGTGCGCTCCACCCCCGGCAAGGGGACGGTGGTCACCATGCGCCGGCGGATTGCCCGCCGGGCGGGGGCGGCGGGGTGAGTGTGGCCCACACTCCCCAGCTGCTGGAGGAGGCCCGCCGGGGGGACAACGGGGCCTGTACCCGGCTGCTGGAGGAGAACGGCGGGCTGATCTGGTCCATTGTGAAGCGGTATTACGGCCGGGGCGTGGAGCCGGAGGACCTGTATCAGCTGGGCTGCCTGGGCTTTCTCAAGGCGGTGCGGGGCTTTGACCCCGCCTTCGGCTGCCAGTTTTCCACCTATGCCGTGCCCAAAATTGCCGGGGAAATCCGGCGCTATCTCCGGGACGACGGGGCGGTAAAGGTGAGCCGGGGGCTGAAGGAGCGGGCGGGCGTCATCCGGGGGGCCCGGGAGCGGCTGTCCGCCCGGCTGGGCCGGGAGCCCACCCTGTCCGCGCTGGGGGCGGAGACCGGCCTGGAGCCGGAGGAGATTGCCGCCGCCGAGGAGGCCAGCCTGCCGGTGGCCTCCCTGCAGATGGAGACGGGGGACGGCCTCACCCTGGAGAGCGTGCTGGGCACCGACGGCATGGAGGAGGGCATCGTGGAGCGGGAGGCCCTCCGGGCCGCGGTGGACAGCCTGCCGGACCGGGAGCGGCAGGTCATCCTGCTGCGGTACTACCGGGGCATGACCCAGGAACAGACCGCCCGGGTGCTGGGGGTGAGCCAGGTGCAGGTCTCCCGCATCGAGCGGCGGACCATGGAGCGCCTGCGGCGGAAGCTGGAGGAGTAGCGCTATCCCTCCCCTTCCTGGAAGCGGCCCAGCCCCCCCAACTCCAGCCCCAGCTGGAGGCCCAGGCGGAAGGCCGCGTCCCGCTCCAGATGGGCGGCGGTATCCCGGCTGTCCAGAAGGGCCAGAACCTGACGCCGCAGCGCCTTGGGGTGGGCGGCGCAGAACTGGCTCCACAGCGCGTCCGCGTCCCGCCTGGCCCGTGTGCAGGGCTCCAGGCGGGACATCTTTTTTTGGAGCAGCCCGTACTGGATTTCCTCCAGCAGGGGGAAGAGTATGTCCATTTCAGTCACCTCAGAAAGGTTATAGCACATTGCAATATATCCGTCAATTGACATATTGCATAAAGCAATAATTTACACCTATTGCTGTGAGCTATATAATACGAGAGAGGTGGGAAATTTGAAAGATTACAGGGAAATGATTAAGCAGAGACGGCAGGAAAAGGGAATCAGTCAAAACCAGTTGGCCAAGCTGGTAGGTATTTCCCAGCCTTATATGAATCAGATTGAGACGGGGGTGCGCAACCCCACCCTTCCCACACTGCTGAAAATCTGCGAAATTTTAGAGCTCTCTCTGTTTGGAAACGAGGAAACCAAACCATAGCTTTTTCCGTCTAAAAAGAATATAATATCAACAGCTGCCGCAGATATGCGGCAGGATACCGTGTATCCAGGCGTTTTGCCCCCAAAACGCCTGCTGTTGATGTTACACCATAGCCAAAATCGGCGGGGCCGATTTTACGCCGCTCCGCGGCGCGCAAGTCCACATGGACTTGCAGCTATGGTATAATGATTCCACGAGAAAAAAATAAGGAAGTTGAAACTATGGCAGACATTCTGTATATCGTGGTCCCCTGCTACAATGAGGAGGAGGTCCTGCCCGAAACCGCCCGGCGGCTGCGGGAAAAGCTGGAGGGACTGATGGCGGCGGGGAAAATCTCCCCGGACAGCCGGGTCCTCTTCGTCAACGACGGCTCCCGGGACAGGACCTGGGAAATCATCACCCAGCTCCATGGGCAGTGTTCACTCTTCTCCGGGGCGGATTTGAGCCGCAACCGGGGCCACCAGAACGCCCTGCTGGCGGGACTGATGACCGCCAGGGAGCGGTGCGACATGGCCATCTCTATGGATGCGGATTTGCAGGACGACATTGACGCGGTGGACGCCATGGTGGAGCAGTACTACGCCGGGTGCGACATTGTCTACGGCGTGCGCTCCTCCCGGGCCAAGGACACCTTTTTCAAGCGCTTCACCGCCGAGGGCTTCTACAAGCTGATGAACGCCATGGGGGCGGAGACGGTGTTCAACCACGCCGACTACCGCCTCATGTCCAAACGGGCCCTGGAGGGCCTGGCCCAGTTCCGGGAGGTCAACCTCTTCCTCCGGGGCATCGTGCCCATGATTGGCTACCGCACCGGCACCGTGACCTACGAGCGGGGGGAGCGCTTTGCCGGGGAGAGCAAGTATCCCCTGAAGAAAATGCTCTCCTTTGCCATGGAGGGCATCACCTCCCTGTCGGTGAAGCCCATCCGCATGATTACCGGCCTGGGCTTTGTGGTGTTCCTCATCAGCATCCTCATGCTGATTTACTCCGTGGTCCGCTGGGCCATGGGGGAGACCATCCTGGGCTGGGCCAGCATGATCTGCTCCATATGGGCCATCGGGGGCCTCATCCTCCTCTCCCTGGGGGTTATCGGGGAGTATATCGGGAAAATCTATCTGGAGACCAAGGAGCGGCCCCGCTTCCTCATCCGGGAGGTACTGGAGGACAGAAATGGCAAAGCTGATTGACAAGAGCATCCCCAAATTTCTGCTGGTGGGGGTGCTCAACACCCTGGTGGGTGCGGGAATCATGTTCCTGCTGTACAACGTGGCGGGCTGGGGCTACTGGCCCTCCACCGCCGCCAATTACCTGGTAGGCGGCATTCTGAGCTTTTTCCTCAACAAGTACTTCACCTTCCAGAACAGGGAGCGCAGCTGGTGGCAGGTGGTCAAGTTTGTCATTACGGTGGCGGTGTGCTGGGTCATTGCCTACGCCATTGCCAAGCCCCTGGTGCTCCAGGTCCTCTCCGGACAGAGCGTGAAGCTCCAGGAGAACGTGGCCATGCTGGCGGGCATGTGCATCTATACCGGCCTGAATTACTTCGGCCAGCGGTTCTTCGCCTTCCGGAAGAAGGGACGAAAGCATTAAATTTGGATAAAATCTCCTCTTCCGCTCTTGCGCAGCCGGGCGGAAGGGGGTACAATAGGGCCAGTATTTCCAGGAATGAGCCGCAAGGAGGTTAATCGTATGGCTTTTTTTGACGAACTGAAGGACCGTGCCATGGATTTGGGCCGGGCCGGTGTGGCCAAGTCCAAGCAGCTGGCGGAGATTACCAAGCTGACCCTGAACAACGCCGGGGAGGAGGACGCCATCCGCAAGGCCTATATTGAAATCGGCAAGCTGTACTATGCCGAGCGGGGCATGGCGGCCGAGCCCGCCTATGTGGCCCTGTGCGAGCGGATTACCGCCGCTAAGATCAACATTGAGGAGAACAAGAGCCGCATTGCCGCCATCAAGCAGGAGGGCAACATCAGCGATGATGAGGCCGCCAGCTATGTGGAGACCAATGTGCCCCCCGAGGAGCCGGTGACCGGCGACGGGACCGATGAGGACCTGCCCCCCCAGGCATAAGGACGCAAAAAGACCGCTGCACGCGCAGCGGTCTTTTTTCTAGTTCAGCAGCCGGCCCAGGAGGCCCCGCTTCAGCGCCACCGCCTTCTGGGGGCAGAGCTCGTGGCAGCAGTAGCAGCGGATGCAGGAGCCGGGGTGGATTCTGGCCCTGCCGCCCTCCAGGGTAATGGCCCTGCCGGGGCAGGCCTTTCGGCAGATGCCGCAGCCCACGCACCGCTCCGGAGCAATGCGGGGGGTCTGGGACAGCAGCGCCTTGCACAGCCCCTTGGCCGGTCCCGCCAGCGGCCCCAGAAACTCCATCAAATCCCGCCGGACGTTGGCGGGGAAGCGGTAGTCCGGAATGCGCAGGCGATCCCAGCTGCCGCCTACAAGCTCCACATCCTCCGCCCGGTTGGGGGTGAGGCCCCGCCGCTGGGCGGCCAGCAACAGGGGGTTGGAGGCCCGGGGCAGGCCCATGAGCTCCGCCGCCGCCGCATCCAGGGCCAGGGGGCTTTCCGACGCCAGCAGCAGCCCCACCCGCCGGGGGGTGCCCGAGGCGCCGGGCCCCTCCCCCTCCATGGCCAGCACTCCGTCCATGATGGACAGCCGGGGGGCCAGGAACTCCGTCAAATCCAGCACCACGTCGGCGAAATCCTGCCGGTCCGGGTGGCTGCCGTGAAAGCCCACCTTGGACAGGCCAGGGATGATGCCGAAGCTGTTTTTCACCGCCCCGGTCATACCCATGAGCACGTGGGTTTTCATCTTGCACAAGTCGAACACCCCGTCGGCCTCCGCCGCCGGAGCGATAACCTCCGCCTGCCGCAGGGCCCGTCCCCGGGGCAGGGAGACCAGCCGGGCGGAGGTGTCAAAGCTCAGCTCCGCCCCGGACTGGGCGGCGGCCCGGGCCATGCCCGTCTTTTCATACAGGTGCCGGAGCACCGATTCCTTCTGGAGGGCGCCGCCGGGGCTGTCGGCAATCACCGGCGTTCCTCCGGCCTCCCGCACCAGCGCGGCCACCGCCGCCGCCACCGCCGGATGGGTGCACACCGCCGACTCCGGCGGGGCGGGGCGGAGGAGATTGACCTTCAGCAGAATCCGCTCCCCTGGCTTCACAAACCGCTCCATGCCGCCCATCCGCTCCAGCGTGTTCCGCAGCGCCGCCTCCGTCTGCCCGTAATCGGCGCAGGGCATCACATAGACCTGGTGCGTCCCCATCAGTCCAGGGACTTGGGGCCGAAGCCGTGGGGGAGCAGCTCGTGGAGGGGCAGCTTTACAAAGCTGTGGTCCTTCCGGGCCACCAGTACGGTGAGATTGGGGGCAAACTCATACAGCATCTGCCGGCAGGCTCCGCAGGGCCAGCAGGGCTCGGTGGAGTGGCCCACCACGGCGATGCGCACAAAGTCGTCCCGGTGCCCCTCGCTCACCGCCTTCACCAGGGCGGTGCGCTCGGCGCAGATGGTGGAGCCGTAGGCGGCGTTCTCCACGTTGCAGCCGGTGAAGAGAGTGCCGTCGGCGCACTCCAGCGCGGCGCCCACGGGGAAATGGGAATAGGGGACATAGGAGCGTTCCAGCATGGTAAAGGCCAGCTCCACCAGTTCTTGGTCAGTCATCATGGCGCCTCCTCGCATAAAAAATGGTACAATGGGTTTGGAAACCCATTGTACCATGATTTTTTCCCTTTCGCAACGGGGCGGGCTGTCACCAGGTGGTGCCCAGGTTGGGCCGCACGTCCAAATCAATAATCTCCCGGGCGTCGTAGAACTGCTGATACCACTCCAGGGCCCTGCCGTTGCGCAGGGTGGTGCCGTCGGGGTGGAGGCGGTCGCAGATGACGGCGGAGATGTCGTCCTTGATATAGGAGAAGGAGTTGATGCCCACGCTGGCGAAGATGCGGAAGCCCTGGCTCTGGAGGTACTGGAACACCGGGCCGGTCTTGTGCCAGTCGTCGCCGTCGGGCCGTCCGCCGTGGGGATAGAAGAGAATGTTGGTGGGGCCCACCAGGCTGCCCACCTCCTCCGCCCAGCGGAGGGTGTCCCGCTCCACCGACTCCAGAGGCCGGCTGTCCAGGCGGATGTGGCCCCAGGTGTGGGAGCCGAAGGTCCAGCCCGTCTCCTTCAGCCGGGCGATGATGGGCTTGACCGCCTCAATCTCCGCCTGGCGGTTGGCGTCGAAGGCGGGGCGGGCGGGGTCGTCGGCGGCAATGTCGATGTCATTCTGGGTGCGGTAGCCCAAAATCCCCTGATAGCCGGTGAGGGAATAGATGGCCTTGGCTCCGTTCAGGGAGAAGTCGGGGTGCTCCAGCACAAAGTCGTCCAGAATGGGGGTGGCGTCCAGGTCCCGGGTGAGGGAAACCTCCCCGGTGAAGGGGTCCCGGGTCTCCGCCCAAATCTGTCCGTCGTCCCCCAGCACCAGCTTGGAGGTGAATCCCTCCGCCAGCATGTAGTCATAGTAGTTCACGTCATCAAAGGAGATGACGAGGGGCTTCTTCCCCTCGGGCAGCATCAGGGTGTTGCGCTCCATGCGGGTGACGCCGGCCTCGTCGGTGACCTCGCTCCACACATCCCCCATGTTCACCAGAATATAGCCCTTGTCATACACGCTCTGGAGAATCTTTTTGAACTCGTCGGCGGTGACCATCCAGTCGTCCAGCCCCTCCTGCCTGGTCTGGGAGATGGCGCTGGAGAAGGTGTACTCCGGATAGGCAATCACCGGGTGGAAGAACAGGTGCTCCACCACCTGGTTGGGTCCCCAGGCTTGGGTGAGCTGGTCCTCGCTCCAGTAGGTGCGTACCGCCTCATAGGGATCGGGGGTGGGCGTGGGGGTGGGCTCCGGCGTGGGGGTAGCCTCCGCCGCGGGGGCGGATGGGTCCGGCTTTCCCGGACCTTCCTTTCCGCCGCAGGCGGCCAGGGGAAGCAGCAAAGCCGCCGCCAGACCCAGGGCGGCGGTCCGCTTGAATAAACCATGCATGGGAATCAGACCTCCTGTATCTTTCTAGGCACCATTTTACGACACAGTACGGGAAAAGCAACTACAAAGCGGTGACAAATCCTTAAGATTTTATGTCACCTAAAGCGGGCACCCGATGGACCAGCAGCATGGATACCCCGCCGGTGACCGCCCCGGTGACCAGGGAGCACAGCAGCAGGGGAGGCAGGTAGACCAGGGGGGCCCTTCCCCCCAGCACCGCCATGGCGGCCAGAATCTGCCCGGTGTTGTGGGCGGCGGCGCCGCCGATGGACACCCCGAACAGGGACAGGACGCTGACGCGGAGCAGCAGCGCCATGACCCCCAGGGCCAGCAGCCCGCCGGTGAGGGAGAAGGCCAGGGCCATCAGGTT
The DNA here is from genome assembly GCA_944383135.1 of uncultured Flavonifractor sp. Taxonomy (GTDB): domain Bacteria; phylum Bacillota; class Clostridia; order Oscillospirales; family Oscillospiraceae; genus Flavonifractor. Next base: position 11,438 of record CALWOL010000104.1, on the reverse strand, counting down.
GCCCCCCAGCAGGTTTCCCAGCAGGCACCGGGCCACCAGAATCAGCAGAGCCTCCCGCCCGGACAGGCGGCACAGGGCGTACACCGTCACCAGGTTGGCCAGGCCCAGCCGGAGTCCGGGGAGGGGGAAGAGGATGGTCAGAGGCACCAGCCCCTCGGCCACGGACAGGGCCAGAGCCAGCGCGGTGAGCACGGCGCAGCGGGTGAGCCGCCGCAGAGATGTGGTCACAGGGCTTCACCTCCGGGTTTGGAAAAATAGGGACGGAGCGGAACCATTCAGCTGGTGACGGCGTCTACCTCATTGGAGACGCGTCCCTCCAGGGAAATGACCAGCCGGTTGGGCAGGCAGATAATCTGCTGTCCCGCCCGGCTGGCCCAGCCGGTGTGGACGCAGTCCTGGCCGGGACAGCTGCTCTCCGCAATGCGGATGCGGCCCGGCTCGGCCTGAATGGTCAGGGGGTAGGCGGCCCCCTCCACCTCCAGGGTCACCGGACCGGTGAGGGCGGCCAAATCGTACTGTGCGATGGTTTCACCATCTAAGACGACGGAGGCGGTCAAAAAGTTTCCTCCCTCCTGCCCCAGCCCCAGCAGCAGCGCCACGGCGGCGGCGGCCACCAGGAGGGCCACCAGCAGGTCTCCCGGCGTGGGGCGGCGGCGGTCAGCGGCGGACCATCTGACAGTCATAGCCCTGCTCCTCTCCCCGGAACTCCAGTCCGGCCTCCAGACCCTCGGTGGCGAGGACCCGTCCATCCTCGGTGCACAGCACCAGCTCAAAGTCGTCCCGGCTCCGCCAGAAGTCCAGGGCCTCCTCCTCCCCCGCCACGAACAGGGCGGTGGAAAGGGCGTCGGCCAGCAGATGGTTTTGGGACACCACCGTGACGGACTGCAGGCCGGAGCTGGCGGGATAGCCGGTTTTGGGGTCAATGATGTGGTGGTAACGCACTCCGTTTTCCTCAAACCACCGCTCATACCCGCCGGAGGTGGAGGCGGTGGCGTCCTCCAGGGAGAGGATACACAGGTAGCGGCTGCTGTCCGCCGGGTCGGCCACGCCCACCCGCCAGGGGGCGCCGTCGGCCTTGGGACCCACGGCGGTAATGTTCCGCCCCAAATCCAGCAGGGCGGAGGTCACCCCCGCTTCCCGCAGCACCTCCTCGGTCCGGGCGGCGGCGTAGCCCTTGGCCACGGAGCCCAGGTCCACCGACATCCCCGCCTCCGCCAGCCGGGCGGTGCCGGCCTCCTCATCCAGCAGCAGCTTGCCGCTGTCCACCAGGGCCATGGCCCGGGCCAGGTCGGCGGCGTCCGGCACGTGCCGCTCCTCCCCGGTGAAGCCCCAGGCGTCCATCACCGGGGCGATGGTGATGTCAAAGCAGCCGGGGAGCAGCTGGGAAATGGATTTGGCGAAGGAGAGCAGCTCCAGGATGTCGCTGTCCACCTCCACCGCTGTGCCGTCCCCGGCGTGGGCATTGAGCCGGGAGATGAGGCTGTCCCCATCGGTGCGGGAGAGCAGGGCGTTCAGCCCCTCCACCTCCTGCCGGGCGGCGGCGGCCTCCGCCGCCCCCTTGCCGTTGACGGTGATGGACATGACGGTGTCCATGGTGAAAAACTGCTCCTGAGCCGACGGCGTGCCGCAGCCGGCCAGCAGCAGAAAAATCGCAATGAGAAGGAAAGAGATTGCACGTTTCATGGCATACTCCTATTGGAAAGAAAATGCGGCGGTTCAACCGACATTTTACCACAGTTTCGCCCTCCGGAAAAGAGGGTAGGGATTCTTGACTTGCAATATGGCGTAAATTCTGGTAAACTATACGAGATTGATGATTTCAAGGGCATGGGTATCCCGGGAAACCGGCGGTGGATGCCGCCCACAGGAGATGGATGCATGAACAGAAAAGATAAGCAGGCGCAGCGGGCCAAGCAGGAGGACGAGATTCTCAACAAGGTCCTCTGGTGGATTGTGGGCTCCGTTCTGCTGGAGATGCTGCTGCTGCTCCTCAATAAAGTATATGTCAACTACACTCTGGACAGCTTCCACATTGAACTGGCCGCCTCCCTGCGGGGGCTGTTCCAGGTGCTGGCCATTGTGCTGCCCATCTGTTTTGTGGCGCTGCTGGCCCTCTGGCTGGCGGCCCGGAAGGCCGGGCGGCTGACGCGGCTGACCGGCGGGCTGGCCCTGGCGGGGCTGGCGCTGGCGGTGTGCGCCGTGGTGATTCGGATATTCGACAACAGCGGCGTCAAGTTTCTCTATATCGCCGTGCCGGCGGCAGCGGTGCTGGCCCTGATTTACTACCTCTATCAGCGGGAGTTCTTCTGCTCCGCCGTGCTCAGCGCCCTGGGCCTGCTGGGGGTTAAGGTGCTGCCCCAGATCCGGGGCGCCTCCGCGCTGGGCTATGGCTACGCCCTGGCCCTGGCCGTTCTGCTGCTGGCGGCGGCGGTGCTGTTCCGGCTGCTTCAGAGGAATCAGGGCAAGCTGCCGGTAAAGGGCAAGCTGGTGCGGGTGTTCCCCAAGAACGCCAACTATGCCCTGCTGTACGTGACCTGCGCCGTGGTGGCGGCGGCGGCCATTGCCGCGGTGGTGCTGGGCGGTCTCACCGTTCTGTACGGGGTGCTGGTGGCCTGGCTGCTTATTCTGGCGGTCTACCACACCGTCCGCCTGATGTAAGAAGAAATGGAAAATCCCCGGAGCGGCCGCTCCGGGGATTTTTGCTGCATGTTACAGGTTGGGCAGGGCGGAGAGCAGCCCGTCCACGTCGGCCTGGGTGGTGTGGAAGCAGGTGACAAAGCGGATGACGGTGTGATCCTCGTCGTAGGGGCACCACACCTCGCAGTCGCACACCTCATCCACCCGGGCCTTGACCTCGTTGGGAATGACGGCAAACACCTGGTTGGTGGGGGACTCCACCCACAGCGTCCAGCCCTTGGCCCGCAGCCCGTCCTGGAGGCGGGCGGCCATCTCATTGCCCTGGCGGGCCATGGAGAAGTACAGCTCATCCTCCCCGAAGAGGGTGAGGAAGGTGACACCCTGAATCCAGCCCTTCTCCATGACGGCCCCCATCCGCTTCTTCATACGGAAGAAGCCGTCGGTGAGCTCGGGCCGGGTGATGACCAGAGCCTCCCCGAACATGGCGCCGTTTTTGGTGCCGCCGATGTAGAAGGCGTCCACCAGCCGGGCGAATTCCGGCAGAGTCAGATCATTGGCGGGAGAGGTGAGGGCGGCCCCCAGCCGGGCGCCGTCCACAAAGAGCAGCAGGCCGTTTTTGCGGCAGAAGTCCGACAGGGCGGTGAGCTCGGCCTTGGTGTACACCGCGCCGTTCTCAGTGGCGTTGGAGATGTACACCAGCTTGGGCTGGGTCAGGTGGGGGTCCTGGTGCCACTCCAGCACCGGGGGGAGCATTTCCGGGGTAATCTTGCCGTCGCCCCCCACCTCCACCGGGATAATCTTGTGGCCGGTGGCCTCAAAGGCGCCCACCTCGTGGCCGTTGAGGTGGCCGGAGGTGGGGCAGATGACCGACTGCCAGGGCTGGAGGAGGAAGGCGCAGGCCACCACGTTGGTCTGGGTGCCTCCCACCAGGAACTCCACCATGGCGTCGGGACAGCCGCACACCTCCCGGATGCGCTCCTTGGCTCTGGCGGTGTAGCCGTCGTCGCCGTAGCCCCAGTTGCCCTCCAGGTTGACGGCGCACACCGCGTCCATCACCTTGGGGTGGGCGCCGAAGGAGTAGTCGTTGCGGAACAGATATCGTTTCATGGCCGTGACCTCCCAATGAAATTGGAGCGGGCGGCCTGGGGCCGCCCGCTGTTTGGTTTCCTCAGAATTTAAAAGAATCCTTCAGACTGACCGAGCGGTTGAATACCAGCCTGTCCGGCCTGGAGTCCCGGTTGTCCACGCAGAAATAGCCCTGCCGCAGGAACTGGAAGGAGGCGGGCGCCTCCGCGCCGGCCAGCCCGGCCTCCACCTTGGCCCCGGTGAGGACCTCCAGGGAGCTGGGGTTCAGGCAGTCCAGAAAGTTCTTGTCCCCGGCGTCGGGATCGGCGTCGGTGAACAGATTGTCATACATCCGGATTTCCGCGTCCACGGCGGTGGCGGCGTCCACCCAGTGGATGGTGGCCCCCTTAATCTTCCGGCCGTCGGCGGGATCGCCCCCCCGGCTGTCCGGGTCATATTCGGCGTAAATCCGGGTGACCTGTCCGGCCTCATCGGCCTCATAGCCGGTGCACCGGATAACATAGGCCCCCTTCAGCCGGCACTCGGGGCCGTCGGGATAGAGCCGCTTGTACTTGGGTACCGGGGCGGGGAGGAAGTCGTCGGCCTCCACATACAGCTCCCGGGAGAAGGTGACCTCCCGGCTGCCGTCCTCGGGGCGGTTGGGGTTGTTTTCCACGGAGAAGGTCTCGCTCTGCCCCTGGGGGTAGTTGGTGAGCACCAGCCTGACGGGGCGGAGCACCGCCATCCGCCGCTGGGCAATGTCGTTCAGATCCTCCCGCAGGCAGTGCTCCAAAAAGGCGTACTCCACCGTGGAGGCCGCCTTGCTCACGCCGTTGCGCTCGGAGAACTTGCGGATGGCCCGGGGGGTGTAGCCCCGCCGGCGCAGACCGCACAGGGTGGGCATCCGGGGGTCGTCCCAGCCGGAGACCCGGCCCTCCTCCACCAGCTGGCGGAGCTTGCGCTTGCTCATCACCGTGTAGTTGATGCCCAGCCGGGCGAACTCAATCTGCCGGGGCTTGGCGGGAACGGGGCAGTTCTGGATGACCCAGTCGTACAGGGGGCGGTGGTCCTCAAACTCCAGGGAGCAGAGGGAGTGGGTGATGCCCTCCAGAGCGTCCTCCAGAGGGTGGGCAAAGTCGTACATGGGGTAGATGCACCATTTGTCCCCCTGGCGGTGGTGGTGCATGTGGTTGATGCGGTAGATCACCGGGTCCCGCATGTTGAAGTTGCCGCTGGCCAAATCAATTTTGGCCCGGAGGGTGTACCTGCCGTTGGGGAACTCTCCCGCCCGCATCCGGGCGAAGAGGTCCAGGGACTCCTCCACGGGGCGGTCCCGCCAGGGCGAGCGGGCGGGGGTGTTCACGTCGCCCCGGTACTCCTTGAACTCCTCCGGGGTGAGCTCACACACGTAAGCCAGCCCCTTCTTGATGAGTTCCACGGCGTACTCGTACATTTTTTCAAAATAGTCCGAGGCGAAGTAAAAGCGGTCGCCCCAGTCATAGCCCAGCCAGTGGATATCCTCCTGGATGGCCTCCACATACTCCACGTCCTCCTTGGTGGGGTTGGTGTCGTCCATGCGGAGGTTGCACAGCCCGCCGTACTTCTCCGCCGTGCCGAAGTCCACAAAAATGGCCTTGGCATGGCCGATATGCAGGTAGCCGTTGGGCTCCGGCGGGAAACGGGTGTGGACGGTCATGCCCTGGAACTGACCACCCTGGGCGATGTCCTCATCAATAAAATCATGGATAAAGTTCTGCGTCATGGTGGGCTTTCCTTCTTCTGGCATCCTGTTCACTCCTTCTACTTAATCCAAACCAATATTTTACTCCCATCAGGCAAAAAATGCAAGAGCGGATGGGACTTTGGGGCGGGGAGAAAAATTTTTGAAAAAGGGATTGACATATTAGAATATTTGAATATAATAATATTAGAAAGTTTGAATGAGGTGAGACACATGGAAGCGGACGCGGGCTATACCAGGAAGGCGGAGCTGCTGAAGGCCCTCTCCCACCCCCTGCGGCTGCAGATTGTCCGGGGCCTGCTGGTCAACGGCTGCCGCAATGTGGGCTGTATGGAAAGCCACACCGGCCAGTCCCAGTCCTGCATCTCCCAGCATCTCATGCGGCTGAAGGCGGCGGGAATTGTCCGTGCCGAGCGGGCCGGGAATGAGGTCTATTACGAGGTGGCCGACCGGGAGGCGGCGGCGGTGATCGCGGCCCTCTTCGGGGACAGGGAGGAGGAGTATCAGTGTACGATGCTGCGGTAATCGGCGGCGGTCCTGCGGGGCTGTCGGCGGCGGTACAGCTGCGGGCCCGGGGCAAGTCGGTACTGGTGGTAAGCGGGGACAGCCGGGACAATCCCCTGTACAAGACCCAGCGGATTGACAACTATCTGGGCTTTTACAACGTGACCGGCGGGGAGCTGCTGGAGCGGTTCCGCGCCCACGCCCGTCAGATGGGCGTGGAGGAAAAAGAGGGCCGGGTGCTGAATATCATGCCCATGAACGGCACATTCTACCTGAGCATCGGCAGCGAGCTGGAGCAGGTCCGGGCGGTGGTGCTGGCCACCGGCGTGGCGCGCGCGGCCAAATATCCCGGCGAGGGGGAGCACCTGGGGGCGGGGGTGAGCTATTGCGCCACCTGCGACGGGATGCTCTACCGGGGAAAGGAAGTGGCGGTGGTGGGCCTGGCGGCCGACGCCCCCCGGGAGGCCAACTGGCTGAAGGAAATCGGCTGCAAGGTCACTTATGTCAGCCCCAATCCTCCCGACGGCCTGCGGCCGGACATTCCGGCAATCAAGGCCGGAAAGGTGGAGGTGCTGGGCGGGCAGACGGTGGAGGGCCTCCGGGCCGGAAGCACCACCCTCCCCTGCGAAGGAGTGTTTATCCTCCGACCCTCCGTAGCCCCGGCGGAGCTGCTCCCCGGGCTGGAGCTGGAGGGAAACTACATCCGGGTGGATAGAAATATGGCCGCCAGCATCCCCGGCGTCTTTGCCGCCGGCGACTGTACCGGGCTCCCTCTCCAGGTCTCCAAGGCCGTGGGGGAGGGCCAGGTGGCGGGCCACCGGGCGGCGGAATATCTGGAACAGTTGAAATAACCTAATTTACACACAGAGAAAGGAAGATTTGATTATGGCGATCATTCATCTGACCAAGGACGGTTTTGACAAGGCGGTATCCAACGGCATTTCCATGGTGGACTTCTGGGCCTCCTGGTGCGGCCCCTGCAAGATGCTCTCCCCCGTGATGGAGGATTTGGCGGGCAAGTACGAGGGCAGGGCCCTGGTGGGTAAGGTGAACGTGGATGACGAGCCCGACCTGGCCAGACGCTTTGGGGTGATGAGCATCCCCACCGTGGTGTTCCTGAAGGACGGCAAGGAGTTTGACCGGAAGGTGGGCGTGATGCCCCCCGCCGCCTATACCACCGTACTGGACGCCAACCTGTAACCAAGGCAAACGCCCGCCGGCAGAAAGCCGGCGGGCGTTCTGATTTCAATGGGAGCGGCCGGAGAGCATGGCGTTCAGCTCCGCCTGGGTGCAGTGGTAGTCCCCGTCGCCGCTGCGGCGGTAGGAGCCCCGCACCAGATCGCCGCCGATGTAGACCGGCAGCTGGTCCTGCTGGGCCATGGGCACGCGGATGGCCACAATCTCCTTTCCGTCCACCGTGAGAACCTGGATGTCCTCCTCCTTCAGCAGATTGACGCTGACCACCTTGGGGTTGGAGAGGAGGGCGGTAAATTCCTCCACCAGCTCCTGGGGGTCCAGCAGGCCCTGAACCCGGAGGGTGTGGTCCCGCAGCTCCTCCACCCCCAGCAGGATGACGCCGCCGTAGGAGTTGGCGAAGGCGGAGTAGGTCTCCCAGATGCTGTGAGGCAGCCCGCCGGTGGCCAGCTTGGCCTCCAACCGGTTGTTCTCCCGGTAGTGGGAAATCTGACTGACGTCGAACATGGCGTCTCTCCTTTCAGCGGGCCAGGAAGGCCTCCAGCCTGGCGCCGTCCTGGTAGCCGTAGCCGTACAGCCGGTCCATGGCCAGGCCGTTGCGGCGCAGGGTGCTGATGCCTTCAATGTCCGCCGGGGCCAGGAGCAGGGCCTTGCCCTGCTTTTCCAGCTCCAGCAGCTCCTCCACCGCCTGGTTGTACCGCAGGTGGCGCTGGAGCAGGGCCTCCAGGGCCTTGGGGTAGGTGCGGAGGGCCAGCCGGGCGATTTGAGGATGACTGAGAGGGGGCCGCCGGAAGTTCCGGGGCCGGGTGAGGAGCACAACCACCCGGTCGCAGCCGTCCGCCAGGGCTTTCCGGTAGGGCACCGGGTCGGCCACCCCGCCGTCAAAGTAGGGGATCCCGTCAATGCGGTAGGGACGGCAGGCGATGGGCAGGCAGCAGGAGGCTTTCACCACCGAGAAGTCGTCGGGATGGACATCCTGCCGGGTGAAGTAGCGGGCCAGGCCGGTCCGGGCGTCGGTGGCCACCGCCACGTACTGGCTGGGATTGGACTCAAAGGCGGCGTAGTCAATGGGGTCCTCCCCCCGGGAGTCGCTGAGGGTGGAGTAGATGTAGTCCACGTCCACATAGGAGCCGGTGGTGACAAAATTGTGCAGGCTCATGTACTCCCGCCGGTTGGCGTAATTGGTATAGAAGCGGCGGTTGCGTCCCCGCTGGCCCGCCAGATAGGACACCAGATTGGCGCTGCCGGCGGAGACCCCCAGGCAGTAGGACATGCGGATGTGATGGTCCAGCAGATAGTCATAGATGCCGGCGGTGTACACGCCCCGCATTCCGCCGCCCACGTCAATGATTCCAACCATAAGCTGCCGCCTCCCGAAATAAAGTGGAAAAGCCTTGAAACCAAATGGTTTCAAGGCTTTGTGGTGCGCGAGGCGGGACTTGAACCCGCACGTGCGTAATGCACACTAGAACCTGAATCTAGCGAGTCTGCCAATTCCACCACTCGCGCGTATGGTGCGGATGACGGGACTCGAACCCGTACGGCCGTGGGCCACTAGCACCTCAAGCTAGCCAGTCTACCAGTTCCAGCACATCCGCAAAAACAGCCCCTCAAAAGACTGCTTGATTATTATAGCGGCCCGGAAGGCATTTGTCAACCTTAATTCTGGGATGGCCTGGGAAAAATTTTGGGAAAAGGGCGAAAAACAGTTGACAAGGGCGGCAGGGCATGGTAATATGAATCTCGCGCTGAAACAGCGCGCCAATCAAATATGCGCGAGTGGTGGAATTGGCAGACTCGCTAGATTCAGGTTCTAGTGTGCATTACGCACGTGCGGGTTCAAGTCCCGCCTCGCGCACCATTGTCGGAGCAGGCTTTGTATCGCTTGCTCCGATTTTTTTGCAAAAATCTGGGCTTTGGCGGGGGCGAAGGGAACATGCATGACTTTATCCGTACCATTTTCTATTTTTTCCAGCGGGCAATCCCCCTGGCGCTGCTTGGCCTAGCGGTGGGCGGGGCGGTTCTTGCCCTGCTGAAGGGGAACCGCAGCCGGGCGGGAAAGAGGCTTGCCGGAGGACGGGCCGCGGCGATTGTGCTGCTGCCGTGCTACCTGTGCGGTCTGGCCGCGGTTACGCTTATGAATCGCATGGACGGTACGCGGACCGGTTTCCAGCTCTACCCGCTTTTGGCATTCTGGGAGGCGTGGAATGAATTTGCGCTCCAGGCCTGGCTGAACCCGCTGCTGAATATCGCCATGTTCCTGCCCCTGGGGGCGCTGCTTCCCCTGGCGGCAGGGCCGTTCCGGAGATGGTATGGAACGCTGGCGGCGGGGGCGGGGCTCTCCCTTGGAATTGAACTGCTCCAGTATATCCTGGGCCGCGGTCAGGCCGATGTGGACGATCTTCTCTGCAATACGCTGGGGGCCATGCTGGGGTACTGCCTTTGCCTGTGTATCCTCCAGCTGAAGGGGAAACGGTGGCGGCTTGCCGGGGCCTGTGCCGTTCTCCCGGTCCTGTCCGCTGCCGCCCTGGCCGGGGTGTTCCTGGCATACCGGCTTCAGCCCTACGGAAACCTGGCCGACGCGCCAATCTACCCGGCGCATACCGAGGGTGTGGAGTGGGTGCAGGCGTGCAGCCTGTCTGATGCGCCGGGCCCCTCCGGGGTATACTGGGCGGAGCCATACACAAAGGAGAGCTGTGACGACTTTGCCGCGGTATTTCTGAGCCGGCAGGGGGTGGAGCCTGACTTGGACCATGCCGATGTCATCTACTATGACAACACCGCGTTTTACTCCGACCACCGCACATACAGCCTGTGGGTGAGCTACAATGACCGCTCCTATGTGTATACGGACTACCGGGTGGACAGCGGGCTGCGGTACAGCGACGAAGGCGGAACCGTCACGGAAGCAGAGCTCCGCGCCGCCCTGGCAGCCCGCGGGATTGAGGTACCCGATGCGGCGGAGTTTCTCGCCGTGGACGGGGAGACGGGCACCTATCTGTTTACCGCCGCCTGCGTGGTGGAGGACGGTGTGCTCCTTGACGGGGAATTGACGTGCCGGGTGGCGGAGGGGGGCCTTCTCTACGAGGTGGACAACGCCCTCTCTGCCAGCACGCTTTACGGGGATGCCCCTGTGCGCTCCCCCCGGGAGGCCTATGAGAAGCTGTGCGCGGGCTGGTTTTCGTGGCGGGATGTGCCGGCCTTTGACCGCCTGCCTCCCAGGCGCGCCCAGGTCACCGCCTGCGATTTGGGCTATGTGACCGACAGCAAGGGATTCCGCCAGCCGGTTTACTACTTCACCATTTCAGATGAGCAGGACGCAGAGCTGCGGGACGGCAGCGGCTGGACCACCTTTGTTCCGGCCCTGACCAAGAAATAAGTCCAGTCACCTGAAGGAAGAGATGCGGAGCGCTTTGCGCTTCCGCCTTGTATTTTCATGGAAAATACCCTATAATAAGAAAAACGTCCGCGCTGCCGCCGGACAAAGGAGGGGACCACATGGCGGGGGGCATCTTCAACCCGGAGAACGGGTTTTACCAGGTGACGGGGAAAATGGTGGATCTGTTTCTGCTCAGCGTGTTCTGGCTCCTGTGCTGCATCCCGGTGGTGACCATCGGGCCGTCCACCGCGGCATTGTACAACACGGTGGCCCGGTGCATCCGGGGCAGCGAGCGCAACAGCTGGGGGATGTTTTTCCGCACCTTCCGGGAAAATCTGAAGGTGGGGATTTTGACCACTCTGGTTCTCCTGCCGGCGGCGGTGCTGCTGGTGCTGCTCCAGGGACTGCTCTACCAGACCGCGGTGGTGGGGCAGGCGGGGTATGTGCTCTACGTGGCCTATCAAATCTTTCTGCTGCTTCCTCTGGGCGCCCTTTGCTATGTGTTCCCGGTGCTCTCCCGGTTTACCTTCCGCACCGGGGGCCTGCTGCTGAACTGCTCCAAGCTGGCCATGGCCCACCTGCCTTCCACGGTGGGGATGGGTCTGCTGCTGGCCCTGGCCATCTGGGTCTGTTCCCACATGCCGGTGCTGGCCGCCATCCTGCCCGCCCTGCTGGCGCTGTTCCACTCCTTCCCTCTGGAGCGGATTTTCCGCCCCTACATCCGGGCCCAGCGGGCGGCGGAGTGGGAGGAGGAATCCCGGGAATAAAAAAGAGACCGCCGAGGCGGTCTCTTCAGTCTGTCGAGAAACCCGGCTATGCGTCAAGCATACGCCGGGTTTGGGTCATGTAGCGGCCAAAGGAGGAGAATATAGAGAGAGGCAAGGCTCTCCTGGCACAGCCACCTGGCCAGTTTTTTGA